>JAGVBT010000018.1 GCA_020059605.1 Deltaproteobacteria bacterium | reverse complement strand
CCTTGGGTTAAGTCCAGCGATTCCTTTAAGACATCCGATTAACCGCCATTCGAAGCCTTGAAGAGCGATTTACCCATGGCCGGTTCTGCAACTGTAAGGAAAAGTCTCTCAAAATATAACAGAGAAGGTCTTGTTCAGACGGGATTTATTCTTGATCAATTTCGACTTTGGTTTGTAACAAAGGTCGAAAGGCAGTTGGCGAGGGCGATGTAAAATGGGTGATCTGTTGCCTCTTTGATTTTTTCGCAGAAGGCGGGAACCCATGGGCTGAGATATTGGTTCAAGAATTGGTTTCGTATCTGTCCGATCGCCAGCGCCCTCTCTTCATTTGAACTTTCCAATGCTTCCATTTCTTTGTAAATTAAATAGTACATAAATTCCAGTTCAACCGCGATGTGGTCGGGAAGTTCCTTGAAGTCCCTGTCCATAACCAACCCCGCCTCTTCATACAGCCCGATCACTTTTAGAGTGGAATCTCCCATCACCCTTCTCTCTCCATCAAGATAGACGGAACCATAGGGAGGGGCCTTCAATTCGTAAGGACCGACAAAGAGTCCGGCATATTCGATGAGGAGTTCCTCTTCATTGCTGGTTGAAAAGGCCTTCTCCATCCCGATAAAAGATGAAACAGCCTCCGGGCAGACCTCTCCCAACAACATGGCCAGGCTTTTAAAGACCTCTTCCTCCAGAAAAAGCTTCTTCCGCGGAAGGTAAAAACACGCGGCCAGTAATTTGTAACAGTCCCCTCTTCTTTTCTCCTTTAAAATACGACCCCCAAGTTCCACTCCACTTCCTTCCGGCAGGGGGATAGGATAAACGCTCTCTTCCCATCCCCCGCTCACGAATCGTTATGCCTTCGGGGCGGCCGCCTTGAAACTTCGGATATAATAAACATTGGGTTGCGTGCCCTTTTCATTATCTTTCAGCATCACGCCCTTGTTATTTTTCATTCTGAGGGGCTTGTGTTTTTTCAGCAACTGGCTCACCTCGCTGTTCTTATCAGTCCGGTCCCCAAACACCCTCGCTCTTGACGGGCAGACAGCCACACAGTAGGGTTGCTCCCCGTGGATGACTCTGTGTTCGCAAAAAATACACTTCTCAACGATATCCCCTCTCCTGACGCCTGCATAGTCGGAGTGCTTATAAAGTGTTCTGTGAGGAGGAGTATTGCCGGCTTTCTTTGCCACTTCCGCTCCGGAGGCTGTTCCACCTTTGACCAGTTCAGAAGTATCCCTGTAAAATCCATGGGGGTCGTCATGGTTGAAACTGATCACACTATAGGCAGCCTTTTCTTTGTCAACGTCCTCGGCGCTGTAGGGACAGGCCTCCTGACATTGACGGCACCCGATACATCTTTCATTATGATGCATCGTGATGCCGTTCTCATGCTTGTACATTGCTTTGGGTGTAACGGGGCAGGCCTTCACGCACGGTGCATCCGTGCAGTGATTGCACAGAACCGGCAATATGGAATATTTGACGTTGGGGAACTGGCCCTCCACTTTCGTGATAAAATCGGCCCAATTAAACGTCTGCCCATTTGTCTTGTCCGGCGTGTTGTTTTCGGTCTTGCAGGCCACGCCGCAGGCCCCGCATCCGGTGCACTTCAACAAATCGATGACCATTGCAAGTTGTTTCTTCGCCATTTATTCTTTCCTCCTTTCTCTTATGCCTTCTCGATTCTTACACCGGTAAATCCGCCGTTTCGCGCGGTGGAACCGCTCAGGTAATCATAATCGTCCGGCATGATTTCGTTGAAGTTTGCCCCTCTCGGCTCAAACTTCGCGGGGTCCTTCGTTCCCACACGGCCGTAAGACCAATGTCCCTGACCATAGCATTTCGCCACCGAGCCGGGACGCACTCCCTCCCACAGGCGTGCTCCAATATCGAGGCTCCCGATGGTCGAGGTGACCCTTACCCTATCGCCTTCCTTGATCCCCAGTTTTTTTGCATCGGAAGGATTGATATGAATTACATCCTCGTAGCTTAAATCACCCGGATCGCATTTTTTGAAGGCATGGTACCATGTGAGGTTGGCGCTCCGGCCTTCCCGGTTGAGCCGCGATTTCATATCAATGAGGTCAAAAGGATATTGACTTCGGTCACCATGTCTTCTGGGAGATTCATAGTGGGGCACGAATGCTTTCTCTCCGCGGGCCTCATAGTTTGTCGCTTCCAGAACACCGTCAACCGTTGTCTTATTCTTCTCGGCATGCTCGTTGAGGGATTTCTTGAGAGTCTCGCTGTAGAACTCAAACTTCTTGGTCGCGGTAGGGAAGTTACCCTGCTCGGGCGTGCCCCATTTTTTTCGAAATTCAAAGCGCGGGGAGTTAACAACGCCCTTCTTTCTGAAGTCTTCCCACCCCTCGGGGCGGTCGCCTTTGTAATCCTTGCTCTGGGTAGGATCCCACGCTTTCTGGCTTCTGATCTTGGTAGCATAAAGAGCGAATTCCTCGGCATGGGTGGGATTCTTACCGGTTTCGGGATCTTTATATTCATTGTGGAGCCAGTCATAGATATTTGAAAAACCTTTGGCCTTAAGTTTTTCGGCCAGGAGCCACACGATCTCCGTTTCAGCGCTCCTGACATCAAATATGCGTTTGATGACAGGCTGATGGATGGAGATGTGGCCATACAGGTTTCCCTTGTTACGAGATATGGCCCACTCTTCGGAATGATGCAGGGCGGCAGGCAATACGATATCCGCAAACTGTGTCATCTCGGAAACCATAGGAACGATGTGAACAAAGAAAGGAATCTTTGCCATAGCCCTGTCCCAGCGTCCGGACTCCGTCCCGGAAAAATTGAAGTTGTTGAAGTATCCGATGGCCATCTTGATGTCATAGGGGTCGTTTGTGAGGACGGCGTTGGGGACATTATTGGTGGACACTCCGCTGCCGGGCCTGCCGGAAGCGAGATTGGGGAATTTAAGCGTGCCCCTCTGATCAATCTTTTTATGCTTCACTCCGGCCTTGGCCACATCATCCTGGTACTTGTCAAACTTGGGATAACTGCTGCTCGGAGCGCCTGCACCGGTGACAATGCCGCCTTCATGGTCGCTGGCGCCGACAAGCCCGTTCAGCGCATGGATGGACAGGGCAGCGTATGTCCCGCGGGGCATCATGGTGGGCCCGTACCAGATGGCGCAACGGGGAGCGGCGTTCGCAAAACCCTTTGCAACACGGACGATCTGGTCCTTGGAAAGTCCGGCCACACCTGCTGCCCACTCAGGCGTTCTACCCATCAGCTCGACATTCCACCACCTGACAAGACCATGGGTATGTTTTTCAGCAAAAGCGGCTTCATCTATGGTCTGGCCTGCCTTGAACCGGTTCTTTCCATCCTTGAAATCGCCTACGAACTCTTTGTTCCAGAGCCCTTCGGTTAAAATCACATGGGCCATTGCGGCAGCGAGCGCCCCGTCTTCGCCGGGTTTGATAGGCAGCCATTCATGCGCCTTGGCCGCGGTGTTATTCATACGGGGGTCGATCACCACCACGTTGCCTTCCTCAAGAAGGCGGCTGAGTTTATTCGTTGTAATGGGGACGTTTCGGTTGGATGAAACAGGGTCGCAGCCCCAGACGATAAGATACTTCATCTTATCAAGGTCATAGTCGCTGTATCCCCAATAACCTTCGGTGAAAAACCGTCCCATCTTCTCAACCTCGGCGCATAAGGCACTGTGGGAAATGTTATTGGGAGAACCGATCATCTTGGTGAGGTTGTCATAGAGGATCGTATTATGATCCGAATAGCGTCCTCGCATCAGCAGGTATTTATGCGTTTCGTTATTTTTGCGCAGTTCCATAATTTTGTCGGCTACCAGGTCCATCGCCTCATCCCATGAAATGGGAACGAACTTTGGATCAACACCTCTGCCCTTCTGCGGGTTGGTCCTTTTCATGGGAACCTTGATCCTGTCGGGGTCGTAAATCTGCTGCAGGATCAGATGGCCCCTCACACAGCAGTAACCGTTGTTGACCTTGCTGAGCTGATTGCCACGGACTTTTACGGCCCGTCCTTCCTGAACGAAGATCTCGATGGGGCACCACTGCGTACATCCCTGACAGGTTGAAGGGATCCAGTTTCCCGGCTCGGTCCCTCCTGTTCCGATCTTCGCTTCCTTAGCATTGGCAAATGCGTTAAGCGTCAAACCATTGATGGCAATCGATGCCCCCGCCGCCATCCCTGCCCTTAGAAAATCCCTTCTCCTGATCTCCATCTTGACCTCCTTCTTTTTGAGAATAAAATTCTTTTTCACTGCAAAAAAAGGGAACACGGCTACGCCATGTTCCCCCCTAAATCATATCAATAAATTTATATCACCACAATATTGAGAAGGTCAATACTTTTTTCAAACCCTCGGTTTCCAATCTAAGACCGCCTTCTCTTCGATCACGATCGAATCCTTCTCGATGACATGAGGGATGATCTCCGGAGGGTAATTCATACAGCCCCCTTTGATCCCTTTATGGGTTTCTATCTGCCACTCCGTATCGCAGGCATTGCAGACCAGTTTCCGGTCCTGGATGCGGAAGCGTGTGGATTTGCATGGTTCGCACATGCTGATCCCCGTGACCACCCTTCCCGCCATCGTAAGATAGGCGTAGAGGGGTATTTTAAGCCCCTTGCCTTCATATTCGAACCGGACGATCTTCTTCTCCTTGACCACGTGCACGGGAATCTGTATGTTCCCATTTTCCACCCTTACTTGAATATCGGCCATGCGAAGAGTTTGTCCAGCGTAATCAACCTTTCCGCTTACTTTTGGCTGCGAGGAAACCTTTGGACTGGCCCCGGTATTCCCCTGGATGAGCCAGTAGGAAATCCCTCCGAGAGCAATGACAATGGCGATTAAAAAGATAATCGACCGTGATGGGCCCCGCTTCTTTCCTCCCAATACCCTCTCTTTCTTGTCCTGAAATATTGAGCCTGACTCCATCGAACCTTCCTTCCTTTCTCCCCCCAATCCCCTTTTTCCTCGCACCCCTAAAAGTGAAAGACAAGGGGAAATCATTCAATCATCATGAATCCCTTCGTGTCCCTTTCTTCGACCGATGAAACAAAAAGGGACTGGTGATCAACTTCTTCAACCTTCTTGTAATTGACTTCAACGTGATCCATCGCTTTTCCCTTGCCGTAGCGGGCGGTAATGGAAGCGGCCTTCTCCAACTCTCTCTCATCATCGCTTCCCCTCAGAAGAGAGACGGGGCCGGGGTAATGGGCGGCCTTCAGCAGAACATCTCCTGTCCGCGCGAAGGTCTCGATCTTCCGGTTCTCTTCCTCGTTTCTACCCACCACCAGCTTGGCGTCCGGGGATAGCCTGAAATGCCTCCCGAACTTCAATAGGTGGACGTCGTTCAGAAAGAAGCCGGGATCGTGATCCATCAGGTCCTTCATCCGGTGTCCGAAGCCCGGATCGGTGAGCAGACATCCGCCGGCCGGGCAGGGATAATCGCGGATATTGAACTGTTCCGCCAATTTTATCTGTGGTTTTCGCGACCGGCCCTGGATGTTCAACAGCTTTGCCCGATCCACCCATCCCTCCTTCTCCGGAATGGTGATGGGAAGGAATTGGGCGGAAAGAGGGCGCAGAATAAGGCCGTCCAGCCCCGCCTCTTTTTCGATCAGACGCATCGCGTCCCTTCTCTGCGACATGGGTCTCTGGCCTAAGACTTCACCGGTGACGATGAAGGAGGCCCCGGACTCCTCCATGTAAGCCTTGGCCTTCTTCAGCATGAAGATCCGGCAGTCGATGCAGGGATTCATATTGCTTCCGTAACCGTGCCTGGGATCTTTCACCACATCGAGATACTCTTCGGAGACATTAAAGACCTTTAATGGAATGCCAAGGGTCTCCACGGCTTTCTGTGAGGCCAGACAGGTCGCATCCCGGTTCGTGCAGGTACAGAAGACCGTCATAAAATTAAGGGCCTCCAGTGCAATTCCCTGGTCGAGGACCAGCCTGGCCGCAAGCGTGCTGTCAAGACCCCCGGAGAGGAGCGCAATCGCTTTCATCTCAGCGCCTCATTCATCGATCCCGAACGAAACCCTTGAAGGTCCAGCGTGACGTATCGGTAGCCGATCTTCTTCAGATGTTCGACCACTTTCTCTCTAATGGCGCCGTTCAATAATCTTCCAATCTCTTCTTGATAGATTTCGATTCTTGCAAGGTCATTGTAGTGTCGAACCCGGACTTGTTTAAAACCCAATTCGATCAAAAAATCCTCTGCCTCATTTACCTTCTTCAATCCTTCCGGCGTTATCTCTTCTCCGTATGGAAAACGAGAGGCGAGGCAGGCAAAGGAAGGCTTATCCCAGGTCGGGAGTCCCAGCGATTTTGAAACTTCCCTCACATCCGCTTTGCTGAAAGATGCCTCGACAAGAGGGCTTCGGATGCTCAATTCTCCGATGGCTTTCTTGCCCGGCCGGTAATCCTTCTCATCATCCAGCGTCGAGCCCTCAATGATAGAGGATATGTTCTCCTGCTGAGCCAGTTTTTTTAACTCCCCGAAGAGCTCCCTTTTACATAAGTAGCAACGGTCGGGCGGGTTCTCCGAAAATCCCTCGATCCGAAGTTCATTCGATTCGATCAAGAGATGTCTCACTCCCATCCCGGCGGCCGCCTTCTCCGCCCCCCTCAATTCCCTTTCCGGATAGAGAGGAGAGAGGGCGGTCACCGCAAGCACATTTTCGGCGCCGAGGACATCTCTGGCCATCCTGAGAAGCAAGGTGCTATCCACTCCCCCGGAAAATGCCACTGCGACCTTCCCCATTGCTCTCAGTATGGCTTTTAGCTTATCCAGTTTCTCCATGAGTGTGCCTGAATCATCCTTTTTGTTTCAGGTTTCAGGTTTTAACTTGAAACTTGCAACTTGGAACTTGAAACTTCCTTAATCCACCCTCCTCCGAGCGCGGTATCGCCATCGTAAAACACAGCAGCCTGTCCGGGAGTGATGGCCTTCTGGGCAGTTTTAAATTTCACTTCCCATTCGTCTTTCCCTTTCCGGGAGAGAACAGCTTCTGCTCCTGGATGGTTATATCGAATCTTAACCTGGGCGGTCAGGGAGGGCCTCATCTCTTCCAAATGAATCCAATTGAGAGAATTGACCCGAAAAGTATCCCGATAGACCTCTCTCTCTTCTCCAACAATAATGGCATTCTTCTCACGATCCATTCCTATGACATAAAGAGGTTTGCCTATAGCGAGACGAAGCCCTCTACGCTGTCCAATGGTGTAGAATGGAATCCCCTTATGTCTTCCCATGACCTTCCCCTCTCTGTTGATAATGGGTCCGGGTTCGGCGGAATCTTTCAATCTCTCTGACAAAAAATAGTGATACGAAGCCGCGGGAATAAAACAGACTTCCTGGCTCTCTGGCTTGTCATGCACGCGAAGACCTATTTCTAAGGCCATCTTTCTCACTGCTTCCTTTTTTAACTCTCCCAGTGGAAACAGGGTATGCCGGAGTTGATCCTGTCTGAGGGAGAATAGAACGTAGGACTGGTCTTTTTTTCGGTCAATCCCTTTTTTTAAAAGAGATCGGCCACTCCCCTCATCCAATTCCAGCCGTGCATAGTGGCCAGACGCCACATAATCCGCTCCTAACTCCATGGCCCTCTTTAAAAATGAACCGAACTTCAACTTTTCATTGCAGAGAATGCAAGGATTGGGCGTTCTTCCCTCCTGGTATTCCCTGCAGAAATAGTTGATCACCTCTTTTTCAAACTCCTCTTTGAACTGGAAGATATAAAAAGGAATTCCCAGCTGAAGAGCGACGCGCCTCGCATCCTCGATATCCGAAAAACCGCAACAACGGTTTGTACCTGTGTCGCTTCTGTCCGGAGATCCAATGCACATCGTCGCCCCGATCACTTCGTAGCCTTTCTGCCTGAGAAGCCAGGCCGCCGTGCTCGAATCGACTCCGCCGCTCATCGCCACCACCACTCTCTTCTTCATATCCGCCCTTAGACCCGACCCCTTGAATCCTTGAACCCTTTTTTTAAAAAAGTATTTCCATCGCCTGGTAGGGACAGACCGGGATGCAGATCTCGCATGCGATACACTTGTCCCGGTTAAAAGACACTTCCATCTTTTTCCTGTCCACATCCAGCGCTTGGGTCGGACAAACGGAGATACAGGCTGTGCAATGAGTACAGCGGTCTACGTACCATTTCACATCCTGAGCCAATGGCTGGGTCTCCACCCCTATCTCGCTGAGGTACCGGAATCCGGCCTCCAGCCCTGATCTCTTCCCGGTTATCTCTAAAACAAGCCTTCCCTCCTCTTTGGGCGTGATTCGGGCTCTCAGAATATTGACCGTTAAATCATAGTCCTTGACCAGCTTGGAGATCACCGGCTGATCGACAAGATGGGAGGGATAATTAAAAACCACTCTCTTTTTCTGCATGGCAACCCCCTCTCGATAAAAAACAACGCAAATTGCAAATTTAGCAATTCAAAATGCAAAATGTGAGCTCTTGAAAATTTTTGCAATTTACAATTTACAATTTGCAATTTTCAATGATGTTTTTTGATCGGTCTCTCCTTCAACGGCTTATAAACAATCCCCGAATCGACTGAAGGCAGAAGTTCGACCGGCTGGGTCAAAAAGAACTTCCCTGTCTCGATCCGCTCTTTCAGGATTTGAGCAATTTCTCCCGCTTTTAAATAACTGGAAAGTCCGGAGGTGGGAACTTCCTTACCGTGAACAATGATCTTTCCGCTTTTCAACTGTTTGTAGTTCACCTCTCCCAAACTTCCCGGGATGAACTGAGGATAGGCATCACTGTAGTCCACCACCTGAGCCCAGATCTCCTCATCTTTAACCGTCGTAAATTTTAAGATTTCTTCATCCAATATCGGAATCGGAATCCCGATCCCCACGGTGAGCGTGGCGCCGTAGCCTGTGAAGGACGTTCCTCTAAGCCATTTCGGGCTCATCATTTTGAGGTCTCCTTTCACTGCCAGGGTGCCCGAAGTCATTTTGGGAACACCTTTCTCCGTCCGGGCCACGTTGGGATTATGCTGCGTTCCGCTTCCCACCACATATCCGATTCCTCCGCCCAGAAAGATCCTCGTGCCGAGGCCGATCGTCCGGTAATAGGGATCGTTGAGAAGGGGGCTCAACTGGCCTGCGCTGCAGTAATTCGCATTCCCCAGTTTAGGCTGGAGAACCCCCATGTAGGTGTAGATCATCCGGTCCGAGAGGTTCACGGCGACGTTATAATTCTGATAGGCGTTCCTCATGTTGAACAGCACGGCTTCATTCATATCTTTCAGGGAAATGAAGGTTTCCAGTTCCTTCCGGGGATAACAATCCGTCCCGTAGGCCGTTGCGGTCAGGCGGACATCCTTTCCCGCAACCAGTTCCTCGATGACATAAGCCCCTCCGTAAGAAAACCTTCCGGGGTAGATCTTATTTCTCGGATCATCGTCCGCCATGGCCGTTGCGCCGAGAAAAAAATCGACGGCGGCCACCCCCGTATAGACCGGAACATCGTTGAGACAGGTCCTTCCCCCTCCCAACTTCATCCTGGGTTTCGTGTGTCCAACGTTGAAATAGGCCCCCGAGGAACACATTGGGCCGAAGGTTCCGGTAGTGACGACATCCACTTCCTGCGCCGCCTTCTTTATCCCTTGTTCAGCTGCGACATCAATAATTTCTTCGGCGGTGAAAACAACCGCCTTCCCTTTTCGGATCTTTTCATTTATCTCTTCAATGGTCTTCGCCATAGGTTTCCCCCTTCAATCTTTTTTCTAGGGTCCATCGTTCATGGTCCATTGCGCATCGTGCATCGCCCCACTTGCGGCGCTACGCATGATCCATACCATATCATTACCTCCCGAGTTCGTATAAAACGATCTTTCTCCGAACGACGAACTCCGAACTAAGAACTTATTGATGTTCATTCAACAGCCCCGTGCTGAGATAGCGTTCACCGGTATCCGGAAGGATAACGACGATCATCTTTCCCCTGCTCTCCTCCCTTTTCGCCACCTCGATCGCCCCCCAGGCCGCGGCGCCGGATGAGACTCCGGCAAGCAAACCTTCTTCCCGTGCCAACCTCCTCGCAAATAGTACTGCATTTTCATTCGAGACTCGCATCACTTCATCAATCAGATCCATCCGAATGACTTCCGGGATGAAACCTGCCCCGATCCCCTGAATTTTGTGGGGTCCAGGCTTTCCTCCGGAGAGCACAGGAGAACTTTCCGGCTCTACAGCAACGACTTTCAACCCCGATTTCTTCTTTTTAATCACCTCTGAGATACCTGTGATGGTTCCGCCGGTTCCAACACCTGCAACAAGAATATCAATCTTTCCATCCGTGTCATCCCAGATCTCTAAAGCAGTGGTCTTTTTATGGATCTCCGGGTTAGCAGGATTCCTGAACTGTTGGGGGACAAAATATCTGGAATCTACCCGGGCCATCTCCTCTGCTTTTCTCACAGCACCGGTCATTCCTTCATTCCCTGGGGTCAGGATCACCTCAGCCCCGAACATTCTAAGAAGACGGACCCTCTCCTCAGACATGGTATCTGGCATCGTCAAAACCAATGGATATCCCCTTGAGGCGCAGATAAAGGCTAAGGCAATGCCCGTATTCCCGCTAGTGGGCTCTAAAATGGTCGTCTCCTTCCGGATGAGTCCGGCTTTCTCTGCCGCATCAATCATCGACACACCGATACGGTCCTTGATGCTGCCGCACGGATTGAACGACTCCAGTTTTGCCACCACTTCTCCCGGACAACCCTCCGCCATCCGTTTAATTCTCAGCAAAGGGGTCCGGCCAATCAGATCTGAAATCGAGCGAGCTATGTTAGTCATACCTTCACTCCAGAAAATCCGAGATTCGAATATCGAAACTCGAAACAAATACTAACTTTCAAAATCCATATTTCTTAAACTTTTGTTCGTTTCGAACATTCGAAATTCGACCATTTGAGATTGTTTCGAATTTCGAAATTCGTGCTTCGTATTTAGAACTTATATCTGGTACATTGGAGGCGACTGCCCCTCCTTCTCTTTTTTTCGATTCACCATCTCCTCGAAGGTAATGGAACGGAATATTTTATTGATCGCATCAGAAGCTTCCTGCCAGATATCCCGAGTCACACAAACATGGGCTTTCCGGCACCCTTTTGGATCTTTTAGGCATTCAATGAGTTGGATTGTTCCGTTCAGGATTTCGACGACATCATTGAGACAGATTTCGGAGGGCGGTCTGGCAAGAGAATACCCCCCCTTCGAGCCACGGACGGATTTCACAAGACCGGCTGTTCTCAAAGGAATGATGACCTGTTCGAGATACTTCAAAGAGATATCTTCCTTCTTTGCGATTTCTTTCAAATCAATGGGTCCTTCCCCGTAACGGAAGGCAAGCTCTAACATCGCCCTCGCCCCATACCTAATTTTAGTTGAAATTTTCATTAGTTACAAAACTATACTTTTTCTATAGGAATTAATATTTCATAACTCACCCAATCATAGGTTGTCAAGGAATCATGCAGATTTAATTTGGGAAAGCGATTGGAAGGATAACGGGAAAAAAGTAGGAATTGAAACTTATATTCTAAATAATCTCTACCCTCAAAACCCTCCTGGTTTTAGGTGTGACCTTGAACTGCTCATCGATTCTGTAGCCCGCAATCCAGACAATCACCCCGCCTGAAATGAGAAGAGGAATTCTCGGCCTTTCAAACTTCGGGACCTTATGGTTGATGAAAAAATCTTTCACCTTTTGGGTCCCTCCTACGCCCATGGGGTGAAACCGGTCCCCGGGCCTGAAATTTCTCATCCTTAATGGATAATGGAGGCGTTCATCATCGAGTAGAGCGACATTGGGGGATGAATGAACCGGTTGAGACCCGTCCCACTCCCTCTCCTCAACCAACACGTCCCTTTCAATTTCCGGGATATAAGCCCGCCCCCAATGGGGGAGTTCTACTTCAAAGGGAAGAACCGTTCCGGGCCCTTCCTTCTTTAACCGGACCGTATCATATCGCTTCTCCAGAAAGAGATCGTGGGATAACTCCATGCAAAGGCTTGCGGAGGGGTTCCGCAGTCTCCTGTGGATCATATTCACCTCCGGCCGCTCACTCCCGTCCTGATTCGGGGTCCATTCCATCCTTTCGAGCGCCTTTCGAATCACCCTCCGCTGGATGGCCTTATGGAGGGATTGATAGGAGGAGAATCTAAAAGAAATCCCCCCACCCTCTTCATGAATCATCCTGAGGCAGGCTTCTCCTGCCTCTTCTTCAATAAAATCATCTTCCTCCCTCAGGATTTCAGAGGTCCTGATCAAGACCTGCCGGAAACCGGGTTGATACTCCTGTTCGATGAGAGGGATCAGGTTGAGGCGAAGCCGGTTCCGGAGATAGCCCTCTTTCAGATTGGAAGAATCGATGAGATAGGGAATGGAGTTTTCCAGCGCAAACGCCTCGATCTCCTCCTTCCATACCTCAAGAAGAGGCCGGATCACCTTTCCCTCGCGGATGGGCAATATCCCTTTCAAACCTTTTAATCCGGAGCCTCTCAGCAGCCTAAAAAGGATCGTCTCAACCTGGTCGTCGGCATGGTGGCCCGTGGCGATCTTGTTTCCGTCGTATTTTTTAAGAAGATGGTGAAAAAACAGGAAACGGGCCCGCCTGCCCGCATCCTGTAAAGAACCTCCCTGTGCCTCCTGATATCCTTTCACATTGAATGCTTCGTATTCAAAAGGAAGGCCTAAGCGCAAAGATTCCTGCCGGACAAGCGCAGCTTCTTTTTCGGATTCAACGGGGCGCAAGCCGTGGTTGAGGTGGGCAACGATGAGGGACAGTTCAAATTCCCGGAGGAGGCCATTTAAGACATGAAGGAGGACCATCGAATCGACACCAGCCGAAACACCCACGATCAACCGGTCGCCTTTCCGAAGCAAGCGGTAGTAATCGATGGTCCTTCTGACTTGCTTGAACAACATAAAAACGTCTCACATCTTCTTCACTCCCAGGGGACCGACCCGGATCTCGACCTCGGTGGCGCCGTGCCATTTCTCCGTGATTTTGATGGTGCAGGTTTTATCGGGCTTCGAAAAATTGAGGATGGATTCCTTTCCCTTGAAACTGTTTACCAGTTTCCAGTTGTCCTTCTCCATGTGGTAGTGAAAGAAGTCAATGAGAGAATCCACGTCGAGCCTCCACTTGGTGAAGAACAGGACCCCCGTTTTAAAACGCGGCGTCTCATAGACAAAAGACTTATTTTGCTTGTAATTTAATTCTCTCGGGACACGAACATCCTCAAAGTGGTAATATTTCGATACGGACTCTCTTTCCCTGACTCCCGGTTCATCCGTTCTCTCTTTGACCGTCGAAGCGCACCCCGTCCAGGTCAGACTGAAGAAAAGAAAGACAAACAAAAGATAGGCCCATTTCCTCTTAGAAATCGCCCATTCCATAATCTACCTCCTTGTCATGCAAGATGAGATAATGTTTATCATCATGGACAGAGAAAAGCAAGCAGAAACACGAAGACTGTCCCCCCTATCGACCGGGATTGCCATTGGGACTACTCATCCCTCTGGTTCTCCGCTCCCATGAGCGTGGGCTCAAAGAGATTGATATTGAGATAGCCCAATCTTGGTAACCCGCCCGTATCGAAAGGAGGTGGAGGCTTAACCTCGCGGTGTTTCCCCGACACAAATTCGAACGGGAAGGCGACCTCATGGCTTTCATTGCCGGCCTGGTCAAAGACTGAAATCCTCAGCGTAATATGCGTCCATTCCCTCAAATAGGCTGTCCGGCTGCTGAAGGTATTCCATTGGAGATATCCTTTAAAATGCTTACGATAAGGGGATTTCAATACAACCCAGTCGGGCGGGTACAGGCCGTAACCGGGCTGTTCAACAACGGCCGCAACCCTCGACATATCCCCATCCGGGTCTTCCGCCTCGATGTAGATTCTCCAGACAAACCCATAATTCCCCCTTTCAACCGCAAAAGAGTTTGTAATCACAGGGGGATTTCCTCTTTTCGCGCTTTCTGACCACGCCCATGGCGAAGTTAGAAGAACCATCATCAAACTTATAGCAAACGCATAACTTATCTTTCTCATTTCGGTTTCCTCCTTTAACCCGTTAGAAAGAAGAACCCGTTCCTGCGCCTCATTACGGTAACCGGCCCTCCCGGTGATTAGTCATACCGGGGTGAACTTCTAACGGGGCCTACTTAAATTATAAGGATGGGGGAAATCTTTTTCAAGGAAAACCGAACAGAGGCGGTTCTCTATTTGCGGTTACGTGATAGATTCTTGTATCGACTTTCGCGAAAAATCATCCCTGCTCTATTCGCCTCCTCAAAAATCCTTTTGAGGGACACTCGATTTTTCAGCGCTAAACTTTTGCAATCTTCATATTCAGGAGAGAGGTTGACCACCTTTCCTCCCCATGTGGCCATTTTAAAGCGGATTTCTCCGTATCTGGTTCGGATGGAGATGATTTCCCGGCCCGCGCAACTTCTCTCCTCCTCCCGCCATCTCACCCCGAGAGTCGTCGTCTCTTCAAGAAAGAAGTCGATCACGGAGCCGAGCGTTTCGGAAGGGCAGATGACCGTCAGGAGAGTCGCAGGCCGGTTCTTCTTCATCAAAATCGGGGTGAGAAAAACTTCCTGTGCGTCCATGCTGAAAAGCTTTTCCATGACATAATCATACGATTGGGGATTCATATCGTCGATGTTTGTTTCAACGACCATGACTTTCTCTCTCTCTGCAATTCCTTCCTGCTTACCGATGATTAGCCTGAGCAGATTCGGATGGGGAAGGTCAGCCCTGCCGGCTCCGTAACCGATCCTCTCCGCTTTCATTCCGGGCATCCTCCCGAATTCCGACCCCAAGGAGGTGAGCAGCGCCGCTCCCGTAGGGGTCAGAAGTTCGACCTCTACCCCCGAGGAATAAACAGGTTTGCCCTTCATCAGGGAAAGGGTGGCAGGCGCGGGAACAGGAAGGATGCCGTGCTCGCATTTCACAACCCCCCCGCCCACGTTCACCCTGGAGACATATAATGTGTCGATTCCCAACTGGTCAAAACCCCAGACTGCCCCAACGATATCGACGACGGAATCGAGCCCCCCGATCTCATGGAAATGGACCTCCTCCATCGGCCTCCGGTGAATCTTTGCCTCAACGGAAGCGATCCTTTGAAAGATCTCCCTGCTCTTCTCTTTCACCTCGGGTTCGAGCCAGCTTCGGTCAATAATCTGAAAAATCTCCTTCAGGCTACGGGAGTGTCTCTTCTCATCCTTTCCTTCCACAACCACCTGGGTGGCGGAGATCCCTCCCTTTAGAACTTTTTTTACCCGGACAGAAACATTCTTCAGGCGGAGTTTTTTAAGCTCCTGTCTCAGCCCGTGCGGACTCAATCCTGCATCAATCATGGCGCCCAGGATCATATCCCCGCTGGCGCCTGAAAAACAATCAAAATAAGCAATCTTCATGACTTTTTCCCCGCCCTTTCAAATAAGTCTTATTATGGGAAAGAATCGGCTTAAAATCAAATGAAATTTGTCCCAACCTATTGACAATTGACAGGGATTGAGTAAAATTTCATCTAACCCGGCGGTGTAGCTCAGTCGGTCAGAGCATGCGGCTCATATCCGCAGTGTCCGGGGTTCAAATCCCTGCACCGCCACCAACCCTATCCACTACTAAAGTCAGTATCCTTACCGTGAAGGGACGTTCGTGCAGAGCGTGCTTGACATTGGCAAAGATGAGGAGTAAATTGGTTCCATGCCACGCTCCGCACGTTTAGACGCTCCTGGTACCCTTCATCATGTCATAGGTCGAGGCATTGAAAAACGGCCGATCTTCCTTTTCGATGAGGATCAAAACGATTTCCTTTCAAGGCTTGGACTGCTTGCTGAAGAAGGCTGCTTTAAGGTCTATGCCTGGGTCCTTCTATCAAACCACTTTCATCTTCTCTGCAAAACCGGAAAGGTACCTTTGGCTCATAGCATGAGCCGTTTGTTGACTGGGTATGTGGTAAGATTCAATAAGCGCCACAATCGCAACGGCCATCTGTTCCAAAATCGGTATAAGTCCATTGTGTGCCAGGAGGATTCGTATCTGATGGAATTGGTGCGATACATTCATTTGAATTTAATCAGAGCGAGGAAGGTGAAGGAATTGAGAGAATTAAACAGGTCTCCGTGGTCTGGCCATTCGGCACTGATGGGGTATCAGAAACGGGAGTGGCAGGATACAGAGTATGTGTTGTCGTACTTTGGAAAAGGAATGAGGAGGCGAAACTATTTAAACTTTATCAAAGATGGGCTTAAAATGGGTCGCAGGCCGGAGTTCGTGGGTGGAGGATTGATACGGAGTATGGGTGGATGGTCTGAAGTATTGGCCTTAAGAAGTAAGGGGAAAGGGGTGGCATCAGATGAGCGGATATTAGGAGACGGAGAGTTCGTCGAGAGGGTGTTAGAGGAATGGGATGAAGTCGGGAGAGCGAATCTTAGGTTAACCAGGGATCGGAAGAGTCTTTCATGGTTAGCCCAGGCAGTATGTGAGAACTGGGGGGTAACAATGGAGGAGTTGAGGTCTGGGAGCCGGAGGAAGGTGTTGTTGAAAGCGCGGGAAGAGTTTTCACAGGTGGCGGTGAAGGGATTGGGATATTCTGGGGCGGAGGTGGCACGGTACCTTGGGGTGACCGGTTCTTGTGTGACGAGAATTGTAGCTGGACAGCAGTTTTCGGAGGAGTTTAAAATAAGATATCAACTTGGCCAAGTACGCTCAGCACGAACGTCCCCAAATCTTCAAATCTTAGAAGGGGAGTGGATTTGACGTAGGAGACGGGGATGGAGTTCAACGTGGGGAGGATCAGGGTTCTGGTTTTTGCGAGCGGGGATGAGAAGGGCGGAGGCTCCGGTTTTCAGGAATTGGTGGAATTTTCCCGGACGGACCCTCCGGTCCTGGACGCTCAAATTGCCGGGGTCGTTTCAAACCATCCGCGCGGGGGCGTTCGAATGAGGGCGGAAGCCCTTGATATTCCTTTTGAGTATTGGCCCGGTCCCTTTGCTTCCGAAGGTTACCGGATGTTGGTTCAAAAATTCCGGGCTGACTTTGTCATGTGCTCCGGCTGGTTAAAATTTATCAGGGGACTCGATCCAGCCAAAACGGTCAATATCCACCCGGGACCGCTTCCGCAATTCGGCGGGGCAGGGATGTACGGACATCATGTGCACGAGGCCGTTATGGCAGCCTATCATCGAGGCGAAATCACCCAGAGCGCCGTCACGATGCATTTCGTCGATGAAACCGCATACGATCACGGCCCCATCATTTTCCGGATGCCGGTGCTGATCCGGCCTGATGATAATGCCGAGACACTGGCTAAAAGAGTGAACGAAAAAGAACGCGCCTGGCAGAGTCATATTTTAAACCTGGCGGTCCACGGGTTGATCTACCTTAGTCATGGACAGGTCATCTATAAAAACATGCCAGGCCAACGACTTTTTTATTAACCCCGTTGTTGCAGAAATTGGCATGCCGAAATGCCTCCAAAGGCCTGCGCAATCAGACATGGAGGCCATTTTGCGTGCCTATTTTGGACTTCACTGAGAGTGAAGTCCTGTAATGGCTGTTGAACACTCTTCGGAAGAAGAAAT
>JAGVBT010000027.1 GCA_020059605.1 Deltaproteobacteria bacterium | reverse complement strand
CTTCAGCAGGGGGAGATAAGGACTTTTGGGATAGCCGAAAATCCCCTTTCGGACCAGGCGGAGAAAGTTAATCTCCCTTTCCTCCATTCGCTTCTTAATCATGGCCTTGGCTTCCTCGAGGGTCAACGTCTGTTTGAAAAATCCCCTCAAACCCCGGGCGAAACGGCCGTACATTTTTATATCGGATAAAAGGCTCAATGTTCTATTCCTAAAGCGATGGTGTTATAAAACAAAGGAACAGCATCACCCCTTGGGTTTGCTTACCACTCTGGGCAAGTCAAGGAGTTTGGGATTGAAGGCTTCGAACAATTCAGGAGATTCCAAATGTCCGAGGGATTTATGATGGAAAATATAATTCCCCACGACCGGAGCGAGCTTTGAAACTTCAACTCCGCTTTCCCGCTGGATTGCCTTTGAAAGCGATTTGAGGTTTTGTAACGAAATGCCCGTGTCAAAACCTTTCAGATACAAGTTCAAGGCAATTTGTTCCAGAGAGGCATTTCCCGCCCTATCTCCCAGCCCGTTGACCGTTACGTCCAGGCCGTCCGCGCCTCCATAAACCGCTGCCAGCGAATTGGCGGTCGCCATTCCCAGATCGTTGTGACCGTGGAAAAAGAGAGGGACCCTTAGCCTGCTTTTTAATCGTTTGATGAACCGATGAACAGCAAACGGATCGGACATGCCGTTGGTATCATAGGCGGTGACCCGCTTGGCTCCTCGCTTTACGGATTCCAGGCTGATTTCAAGGAGAAAATCAAATTCGACTTGTGTGGAATGCGGAAATCCCACCCCCACTTCAGGCCATTGTTGCAATGAAAAGGAAAGGGCGTTGAGGAGTTGATCCATCTTCGCATCCGGATCATAAGGCTTCCTCCTTGGAGAAACAGGCATTAATAGATCAAATCGGTCCAAAAGCCCGCCTGCTTCCTCCACTTCGTTCCTCCACTGCGGGGAAGAGGCAAATAGCAGCCCTGAAGTCCTAAGGGGCAGCCGCTCTTCCTTCAACCTTCTTACAAATTTCAAATCTTTTGAGACCTTGCCGGGAGCGACGACCTCAATCTCGGGCACATGCGCCTGGTTCAACAACTTTGCAATTTTCAGTTTCTGATGTATATTAAAATTTACACAAGGGACATCGATTCCCTCTCGCAGGGTCGAGTCTTTAATCACTATCTGTTTTGTGGGATCGGCCTTTTTAAACATTGCAGGCAATTTCATGTAACCTCTCGTTCAAGTGATCTGAGCTTGAGATGCTGAAATCCGGTTTTGCCTTACCGTCCGCTTCGCTGATCCCGCCGGTTAAACAGCACAGGACTTTATCGCCTTTCGTCATGTTACCCCGATCGATTTCTTTCAATGTTCCTGCCAGGGCGATCAACCCCGTTTTTTCAACCACCTCCCCGTCGTGCAAGGTAATAGGGACCCCTTGATCTCTGAGCAGGTCCAAGATACTTTTTCCACTAAAGTGTTTTTCCATAACATCCTCAAATTCCTGACGATTTAAAGTAGTCAAATCCCCCCCGGTCTTGATAAGAATATTTTTAAGATCTTCAAAAGTTCCGTAAGTCTGAGGCTTCACGTCATACATCACCTTGGCCAGCAATCCTTTGGTGGAATTCATCTCGGCCGATTCAGGGTTCCCTCGTTCTCCCTTCCATCCTCGATACATGGGAGAATTGGTCTCTTGCTGGACCCCTAAAAATCGCGGCATGTTTTCCAATTCCCTTCTAAAATTTCCCAGCACACGATAAATACCGATGGGTCCGAAGGCGGCACTAATGGTCTGGGCGAGCCAATCAAAATTCTCCTTTTCCAATAGATATTCAAGAATAAAAAAACCCCTGAACATGGAGGCCTCATACCGCCAGTCCGGCTCCGGAATATGTCTAAGTCCCTTCGCCTTTTCAAGCCGGTGGGCCGCCTCTTTAGCCAGTCCGGGTTTTTCAACGGAAAAAAGATGGGCTTTCCCCGATTCGAATATTTTACTGTTTAACAGGGTAAGGTTTTCTTCGGGGATAAACATAAACGTCTCTAATCCCGCCCGGATCCCATACTGAGTTAACGCCGTTCCGGTATTGCCGCCGGACTCAAAAACGACCCTTTCATAACCGTTTAATTTACACCTTGCCGTCGTGATGCATCCATCGATGGATTTCAATGTTTTTGAATGCATGAAAGAGGTTTCATCCAAAATGAAGATTTCCACCCCTTGATAGATCAGCAGGGGGAAGATCCTTGCGCCTTCGCGGATGCTTGTCTTCCGGAGCCATTTTTTATATTCTGAATCCCTCTCATCATCCTCTCCCGATTGCAAGGCATTCCTGTAACGGAGGACAATACTGGTTTCAGAGTTGTAGCTTGAGTCGATCACTTTCCTTAAATCTGACTTATTTGCTACCGAAAGTTTCATAAGAAATCCTATCCTCTAAAGGGCTTAGGGTTTTCGTATCGGGGGTTTCATCCGGATAACCCAACGGGACGATGGTCATCGGATGGATGTGTTGGGGAAGGATGAGGAGTTGTCTGATCTCATCGGAGATACCAGGCTCACCCTTCCGGTAGGCTGATAGGTAGACACTCCCGAGCCCCCGGCTATAAGCTCCCAGCATGAGATTTGCCGTGGCCAGGGCTCCATTTTCGACCTCCCGATCGTAGGATCTATTCCCATCGACACAAACCACAACGATCACAGGAGCCTCCTGTAAAAAATCGGCCTGATACATCTGTTTTTCAACGGGACAATACTTATTCTTGATCTCAACTAAACGTTTTTTGGTCTTTTCTGCCCGGATGACAATGAAATGCCATGGCTGTCCGTTCATCGAAGAAGGGGCATAAGTAGCCAGTTCCAGCAATTCTCTAATGATGGGATCGGGGATTTCCCTGTCCTCGTATGTTCTGATGGATCTCCTCCCTTTAAGCGCTTCATCCATTTCCATTCTGTGCCCCTTGGATTACGAATAACGATGATAGACCCAATCTATCATAATCGATCGTCGATATCCAGCCTCTGTATCGAAGTTAGAGAAGGGGAATATCCGATTTCGTCTTGAGAAAGGGGGCTTCCCTTGATCCCTTTCCCTGGAAGATGGAGCTGGACATCATTGCTGTGATTCCTGGAATCCTGTGTCTGGAATTTTGTGCTTCGAGTGAATGGCCTGCCATATTCCCTTCACTTCCCCTTTGGTGATGACCCGTAATAGAAACAGAGAAGCCAAATAACCCAAGATGAAAAGACCATACAATACCAGATTGACAGCCAGGGTCGAACGCAGCCAAGCAAGGGGAATAAAAAGTCCTCCGAGGCCAATGGCCCATAACCATCTTTGCAGGGAATAAGGCAAGGAGGTTTGCATACGCCATGTCGAATAACCGGCGGATAATGATGCCGCCGTCAATACGGCCAGGCAAGCGCCGAAACTCCCCCACCAGGCGATGAGGGGAATCCCAAAACCCCAAAAGGCCGCGAGCCTTATTCCTGAAGAGAAGAGGGTCACCTTGGGACGGTTATAGATGAGGGAAAGCAATGAGGTCACACTGCTTAAAACAATGGGAAATAATGCCAGAGAAAGGGGAAGCAAATTGATCGACACCGGCCGATAGATTGGACCGAGTATCAGTGGAATCAAATCGTTCCCGAGGAGGAGCACGCCAAATACCACCAACACCCCGGCCGCCGCCAGCCACTTGATCAAGTGTTCGGTCCAATCACGGAGTTCCTCCGTTCTTCCCTGGCCCAGAAGAGTCGTCATGAAAGAAGCAAAAGCTAAAGTTAAATGCGGAATGGCTACGGCAGCAGTAAGAAAGCCACTAAACGCCAGACTAAAGTAGCTCACCTGGACATAATCGCCATAGAAAAATCTGACCAGTGCCGCCCCGCTATGATTCGATGCGGCAATCATCAGATGACTGACATAAAAGAAAAGGCCGAACCGAAGGTAGGGCATCAGGAAGCGGATGTCGAGGCGTATTTCAGACCAGGAAATATAGGACCTTCCCCACCAGGCTCCAACGAAAAGAACAATCAACTCGGCGACGAATAAACCCAGGCAGGCCCCATGGAGACCGGCTAAATAAAAACCGATGAGCAGAAAGACGAGAGAGCTCCAACGGTGAATGATATCGTTCATTCCCCAGCGGGCGGCCTGATTGAGGCCCAGAAAGAGAGAGAAAAAGGGGTGAGAGCAGGCCCGGAGGACCACCGTGCCTGCCATCGTGGCCGGCAAGAGCAGGTCAAGGTCGGTCAACCATAGGGAGGTGAGAAGGAGATAGAGCGAGGCGGCAAACGTTCCGCTTGCCAGACTGAGGGCAAGCAAGTTACCGAACAACTTTCGAAGCATTTCGTGTTCGCCTTGAAACCTGAGCCGGGGGATGAATCGACCCATGATCTGGTTGATTCCCGGATCCCTGAGCATGATGAAGTAAAGGGAGAGAGAGAGAAGCAACGCATACCGGCCGTAGTTTTCCGGCCCCATCATTCTTGGAACTATAAAAGCAAAGAGGAAACTGCTGAGGGCGAAGATGCCCCGTTGAGCGATCAGGAGTCCAACATTTCGAAGAGCGGTTTGGGCTTCATTCGTCATCGGAACCTTTTAGGCAGGTTGACCTTCCTGGGACATGTTCAAATCCTCTGTTCCGTCTGCCAGGGGACCAGATGGAGAGTGATGCGCTGAAGAAAGAAGTTAAAAACCACTCCCAAACCCGCGGTGACAAAAAGACTCACATACAACTCTTCGGTCCGGAGGGTCTGCCAGGCCAGCCAGATCATCGCGCCCAAACCTTCCTGAGCGGAGACCAACTCCACGGCAATGGCAAGAAGCAGGGCCATATTCAGCGCAAGACGCGCCCCGGTCAGGACGAAGGGGAGACTTCCGGGGACGATCACCCGGGTCAATATTTTATTCAGGCCCGCACCATAATTTTGGGCCACTTCAAAATGAATGGGATGAATCTGCCGGACTCCGGCCACGGTGTTGATCAACATAGGAAAGAAAGTGGCGACTGCAATCACGACGATTTTAGAAGATTCGCCGATTCCAAAGAGGATCATGATGAGCGGCAGAATGGCAATCTTCGGAACAGGGTGTGCGGCTGCGATGAGGGGGTCGACGATCATGCGCAACGAGCGGGACCAGCCCATGGCAAGACCTAAGATCAGGCCGGAGATGCCTCCCAGAAAGAATCCAAGAAAGACCCTCCATAAGGTGATCCCGAGATGGGTTGTCAATTTACCATTCATGATCAATTGGATGGAGGTCAGGAGGATCACCGAGGGCGCCGGAAAGAATAGGGAGGATATCTTACCCAAACGGACTCCACCTTCCCAGGCCATCAGTCCTGCGATAACAATTCCCATGGCGAACCACTTCTCCGAGTGGAACAAAAACAGGTGTGGGCGGTCTTTTAATCGGGTATCCATAAGCCTTTTTGCACTTCGTCCTCGAGGATCTTCCAGATGTGCCATTTGATTTCCGTCAAATCCGCCGATTTTCTGGTGTATAAATCCCGGGGGCGGCTGAAAGGAATGGAGATCTGTTCGCGAATTCTGCCGGGATGTCCCGTCATCACTAAAATGCGATCTGCCAGTATGACCGCTTCTTCGATATCATGCGTGACATAAAGGATCAGTTTCTGATGATCCTTCCAGAGTCTTAATAGTTCCTCCTGGAGAAAACGCTTCGTCTGGGCATCGATCGATCCGAAAGGCTCATCCATTAATAAGATCGGGGCATCGGCGATAAAGGCCCTGGCAATTCCCACCCGCTGACGCATTCCCACGGAGAGTTCATGAGGATAGTTATGGGAGAACGAAGATAACCCCACTTTTTGAACGAAAGTCTGAGCAAGCTCATGTCGCTCCTTTTTCCGAATTCCCCGTATCTCCAATCCAAAAGCCACATTATCAAGAACCGTCATCCAGGGAAAGAGACCGTGTTCTTGAAATACCAATGCGGTACGGGATCGATGATCCGATACTTCTCCGTGAAAGATCATTTCACCTGAATTCGGTTTAAGCAATCCTGCAATGAGTTTAAGCAGTGTTGTTTTACCGCACCCACTGGGCCCAACGATACATAGGAACTCTTTTTCCTTCGTCCGGAAGGTTACATCCTCCAGTGCGATGATGGTTCCGTTTTGCGTTTGAAAAGCCTTATGGATGTGCTGGCAACTCAGTTCCATGAAGAGGCTCATTTCTTAGGGATATTTAGCTGTTGGTTGGCATATTCAATAAAGCTCGGGTCCCAGAACTGGTCCTTGGGGACTTCCTTGTCCATATGACCGCTTCTGATCGCCCACCTTTGAAAGTCAAGGAGGCTCTCCGCATGAATACGGCCGTCGCTCCGCATGGATGGCCAACAGCATTTTTTTAACAGTCCCTCGTTCAGCCCCGTATGCTTCATCAGGATCTTCATGTTCGGTTCTATCTTTCCTCGGTTATACTGGCGCACGGCCTTGAGATAGGCTACCATGAACCGTTTCCCCGCTTCAGGATTCTTTTCCATCAACGTGGGGCCATAGAGAAGAAAGCCATGCTGGAAGTCAGGGGCGATCTGTTGGACCGACATCCAGAGAACCGCATGCCCGCCGTTTTGGATCTGTGTAATCCAGGGTTCATTGGCAAGGGAGATATCAATCGCCCCCTTCTCAAAGGCGGCAGGTCGCAAGGGGATGGGGATCAAGACTGTTTGAACATCGGCCAAAGTGAGGTTGGCCTGGGTGAGGAGTCTTTCAACATAATATGTGCTGATCGTAGCCGCCTGCGTCATGGCAACCCGAAGACCCCTGATCTGGGATACGCTATTGAGCTTTCCCTCTTCGATGAGGGCCCGTCTTGCCATCAAGGCGGTGGATGAGCATCCTTGCAAAGGGAGATAACCCCGGTCAGCGACAATCTTCATCTTTACCCCTCTGGCCATAGCATTCAGGTAACTCGGGTAGAGAGCATCTCCGATCACATCCAACTCCCCCTTGATCAGGGCGGGAATGGCTTGAACCACCTCAGTCATCTTGATGAAATCAACCTGCAACCCCTGCTCCTCGAAAAAACCTTCCTCTTCGGCGATAAAAAGCGGGGCAAAAGAGAGATAGGGAAGAACCACGGCTTTCAGCTTGATCTGATCCGGTTTCGACTGAGGCCCGGCGTAAGCGTATTTTTGGGGAAAGGGGAGAAAAACCAGGATGAGAAGAAATCTTAAGTAAAAGAGTAGGTATTTTTTTAAAAGGGTTTTCAACTGTCGGTTATGTTGCCTCATGGGATGTCCTTCCCTCCCGGACCATTTCGGGTTAGTCCTTTCCGGTTTTCTTGGCCATATGGATTGGCATCATTTTTCCATGCGCCGTCGTGAAGGGTTCTTTGCGTTTGATCTGTAATGTCTTGGCCTGCATCCACATGGCACGGGCCAGATCCGCCGCAACACTGCTCTGGCTCAGGGACTGGATGACCGTTTCGATCACATCCGATTCGCTCTGAATCCACAGCCGGGGATGGATCAAGAGATTGAGTCGGGTAAATCCCTCCTCGTCCTCCTCTTCCATCAACTGATAATCAAGCGGAGTCCCTCCAAATCGTTTCGGGAGGACTTCTTCCAGGATTCGAACCATTTCGCTGCCGACCAGCGTTACCCCTTCCCCGGTCAGTTTTCTGAAGCTCCGGATTTGCCGAATATGCTCCGTATAGCCAAGCCTTTCCATGGGGCATCCGCAGGATCTCGTTTCGACGACGCCATAATCATCACTTTCCACATTCAACATCAGTTTGGGCGCTGTTGGTAAGAGGGCTGTAAAATAGAAGGCTTCCACCTGGATCCCGAACTCCGGCAGCTGGCGTGGATGCTGAATCAGAGCAAGTCCATCCTTAAAGAGGTGGAGATCGTTCAATTCGGACGGATGAGCGCACCCGATCCCAACAACGCCGGTTTCAGCGAAGAAATAATTGGGAACATATCTTGCTCCTGTGCGAGTGATCTTGGAAACTTTTGTGTCCGTCGGCGGTTCACCGGCACCGATGAAGGTAGTCCCTGTTAACGAGATCCCTTCCTTGTGTGCTGTAAGCGATAGCCGTAGCGCCATGCTGACATGGGTGCTGATGAGGCATCCTGCCTGGGATTGAAGAATCCGATCAATGCAGCGGACGATTCTATCCGCTCGATCAAATGGAACGAACTCAGGCCATGGAACCGGCGTCCCGAAGAGCCGGCCGATCAGGATGACGTAGCGAGTAGCGATGCGGTTTTTGAAGGAAGGATGATATTCCTTTTTTGTAATCGGCACAAACCAGTATCGGGGAAGGTTCCCGTTGCGATGGCGCATGAGAATGGCACTGATGCCGCTTTCGTCAGGGAGAACGCCTCTCCAGATGACCGTAGGCAAACCCCATAAGCCATGCGCGTTTTCGCCCACCATGAGAAAAGGGGCTTGCCCGGCAAGATGGCTAAGATCCAGGGCGACACGGGTCCCCGCTCCTGTGCTTCCGCCGGTTTTACCATGGTAGTAATGGCTCAAATAAGGGTTATCGAAGGAAGTGTTTTTTTTAGATAATTCCTTTCCATTGCGGACGATTGGCGCACGACCTTTGAACTCTTCAAAGGTGATATAAACCCCTGCCTCCCTTAATGAATGAAGCGTGCCTTCCAGTCCTTTGTCCCTGGCCATATTTTCGATATCGCCCATCTCGCAATGGGCCAACTTCAGCAGGGGGAGATAAGGACTTTTGGGATAGCCGAAAATCCCCTTTCGGACCAGGCGGAGAAAGTTAATCTCCCTTTCCTCCATTCGCTTCT
>JAGVBT010000056.1 GCA_020059605.1 Deltaproteobacteria bacterium | reverse complement strand
TGGCATAAAGAATATCACCTACCCATGCAAAAAATTTCTTGCATGAAAAATATTGCTTGAGGTTAAAAATGCTATTTTGATGCAAAATTCAGGTATTATAATAAAACGTTTTTTTACTATCCTCTCCGTCCCATGAATGCCCTGCGGGGGTTGGGGTTGTGGAACAGTGCCCTCATTTTTTTTAGCTACCTCAACGCTCGATGCTTCCCCTTTCGAGAAGAAAAAACCTTCGAGCAGTGGGTTTCAAACCGTTTTGGGAAACGGCTCTATCATCTTTTTTTCAGAACCTATACGGAAAAGGTCTGGGGGATCTCCTGCAATGAGATAAGCGCGGAGTGGGCCGGGCAGCGTGTGAAAGGCCTCTCCCTGATGACAGCTCTGAAACATGCAATCCTGAACAACCAATTCCAGCCAAACAAAAAAAAGGATGTGATTAAAACACTGATCGACGAATTTGATTATCCGAAATTCGGCCCCGGCATGATGTGGCAGGCGATGGTAGAAAGCATCGAGCAAAAAGGGTCTCATGTTTATCTTGGGAGAACCGTTGAAGGCATTCGCTGGTCCGGAAACAAGGTGGAGGCGGTTGAAGTGAAACAAAACGGGCGAATGGAATTGGTCTATGGCTCGAACTTTATCAGCAGCATGCCTATCCGGGAAGCGTTAAATAAATTTAAACCGGAAGTCCCGAAGGAGGTGCTGGATGCGGCCAATGACCTGAAGTACAGGGACTTTCTCACGGTCGCCCTCATTGTTGATCAGCCCGCCCTTTTCCCCGATACCTGGATTTACATCCATGATCCCGGGGTCAAAGTCGGGAGGGTCCAGAACTTTAAAAACTGGAGTCCCTTCATGGTTCCCGATTCAAATAAGACATGCTTGGGTTTGGAATATTTTTGCTTTGAAGGGGACGGACTTTGGAACATGCCGGACGATGAATTGATCGAACTGGGAAAAATGGAATTGGAAACCTTGGGGCTGGCAAATAAAAAGGACGTCCGGGAGGGGACGGTGGTCCGGATGCCCAAGGCCTACCCGATTTATGATTCGACCTACCGGAAGTCGCTCGATGTGGTGCAACGGTTCCTCAAGCCGTTCCTCAATCTCCAGATGGTGGGACGAAACGGAATGCACAAATATAATAATCAGGATCACTCCATGCTGACGGCCATGCTCTCGGCGGAAAATATTCTCGGGGCAAATCACGATTTGTGGACCGTTAATGTGGAGCAGGAATACCTCGAGGAAAAGAAAATCGGTCCGGCCGAGGAGGCGGTTCTGGATAAGATTCTTCCCGCCGTGTTATCAAAAATGGATAAAATTGGACTGGCAACCGCGGCGGGGTCGGTTTGTGGATTACTTATTTTCTTCGCCACCCTCTGGTTGACCCTCCAGGGCGGACCTGCAAGCGCCTATTTCAAACTTCTGAACCAGTATTTCTTCGGATACACGGTATCGGTGAAAGGGGCTTTCCTCGGCCTGGCTTATGGCTTTTCATGGGGATTTCTCTCGGGGTGGCTCTTTGCCTACCTCAGAAACTTTTTCTTTGCCTACTATATCTACCGCCTGAGAAAAAAGGCGGAATTGTTGACGTTCCGGGATTTCCTGGATCATTTTTAAAAAGCATGGAGGATCCGATATGGCCGCCGGAAGGATTTCAGAAGAGGAAAAATTGCTGAGGGGAGTCCTCCGTTTGAATGCGAAAATACTCGGACTGGTCCTTGGCCTCCTGGCGGGGGGGATCGTTTTCATGGCCACCAACTGGCTCCTCATCAAGGGGGGCCCGACCACTCCGGATGGACGCCATCTTGTGGGCCCTCATCTACAACTCCTGAGCCAATTCTTTATCGGATACCGGGTCTCCTTTCTCGGGAGCCTCATCGGCTTCCTTTACGGTTTTGCCCTGGGGACAATCTGCGGGTCAGCGATCGGCTGGATTTATAATAAGATTGTCGACTTACGAACAAAATAAATCTTAGAGGCTGACTTCGGTTATGGCGACCTTCAGGCAAAAGGCGAAACTTCTGCAAGGCCTGCTGACCGGCGAAGTAGCCGATACAGGTCCTTTTTATGTCACCATAGATTTGACCCGTCGCTGTAATCTTCATTGCCTGGGCTGCCCATACCACTCAACGGAGATTAGGAAGGATCCCTCCCCTCCGCCTGGACCCTTAGACCTCTCGAAAGACTTAATCAAGATGCTTTGTAGCGATCTAAAAAGGATGGGCACTTCCAGTCTTGTGTTTCAAGGGGAGGGAGAGCCTCTCCTGCATCCAGACATTTTGGATCTCATTCTTGCAGCCAAAACGGCGGGTTTTCACGTCACCCTGCTCACCAACGGCACTTTGCTGGATCAACATCTCGCCCGGGAGATCATCTCTACCCAATTGGATATCCTGAAGGTGAGTCTTTGGGCCAGCTCACCTGAACAGTATCAACAGAACTACAAAGAAATAAACTCTGAGAATTTCAATAACGTATTAGAAGGATTAAGCCGGGTGGCAAGGCAAAAAGAGGAGCAGAAATGCTCAGTCCCTTTGGTCATCCTCCACCATCCGATCAATCGAAATGACTACCAAACCCTCGACCGGATGGCAGATCTGGCATTGGCGACAAACTGTAATGGACTGACTTTTGCGCCCATGTATTCTTACCGGGGAATTTTAGACTCCTTTATACTCTCACTGGACGAAAAAAAATTGGTCAATCAGTCTTTGAGCCGAATCAGGAAACAACTCAATGCCCATTTCCTGACCCATAACATAGAAGAGGTCTTTCTAAGATATAAAATCGGAGCGGATGTCTGGGAAAAACTACCCTGCTACATTGCGTGGTTTCATGCCCGAATCAAGGTGGATGGAACGGTTCAACCCTGCGGCCGTTGCGATTTCCCTTTTGGAAACCTCAATCAAAATCATTTTAATGAGATTTGGAACGGAATCTCTATTCGCCATTTTCGCCGGCAGACACTGACGCGGCAGGGTTTGGAGTCCATGAGCGAACATTGCGACTGCAGCTTTTGCTGTTTTGTGGGTGACAATATGCGCGTTCACCGATTCTTTAAATGGCTTCTTCCTCTTCACCGTCATCCAAAAAAGGAGCTGCTATGTCGAGAGGAGTAATTCCCAAAATTTTTCAGGGCCTTAAAGCCCTATCTACACGACAGGTTCGGATTGAGTGTGACCGCATTCCTTATGATTTCCAAAGCGTTCCTTTGAAGAAGATCCTCAACTGGCTCCTGGTCGAAACCTCGATCTATTTCAAGCCCGAACGGCCATGGGGTTGGCCAACCCACCTTCAGATCGAACCGACCAACCGCTGCAACCTGAGGTGCGCCTTGTGTCCTGTAAGCATCGGTCTTGAGCGTCCCGCTGGCGAAATGGAACTGCACCTCTTCAAAAAGATCATCGATGAAATAGGGGATTATGTCTTCTTGATTCTACTCTGGGATTGGGGGGAGCCCTTTCTCAACCCCTCTATTTATGAAATGACCTCCTACGCCAAGCAGAAGGGTATTAAGCTGGTCTCCAGCACAAACGGCCATCTCTTTAAAAATAGAGAACAGGCGGATAAACTGATTGCCTCTGGAATCGATTCGATCATTTTTGCATTGGATGGAATCAGCCAGGAAACCTATGAACCTTATCGCCAGGGTGGAAGCCTCGAATCGGTTCTCCAGGGAATCCGAACTGTTGTCCTCCGAAAGCGGGAGCTTCGGTCCAAAACGCCCATGGTGAATCTCCGTTTCATCGTCATGAAACATAATGAACACGAGATCCCCGCATTAAAGACGCTGGCGAGATCGTTAGGAGTGGATGCCTTGACGCTTAAAACCTTGAACCCCGTGAACCTGGACTTCTACTCCGAAGATAAATCAAACATACGAAATCATAATGAGTTCCTCCCAGAAAACCATCATTATCGGCGATTCAAGTGTGATTCAACGGGTCAGAATGTGATTCGACTTCGGAAGAATCCCTGCAAACAGCTTTGGAACAATCCGGTCATTCATTGGAACGGAGCGGTCTGTTCTTGTACCTATGACCCCAAAGAGAAATATGTTCTTGGAGAACTCCAATACGAAACTTTTAAAAATATCTGGCAGGGAGCGCTCTATCGCCGGCTTCGCCGTCAATTCCGCGAGAATTGGAATCAACTCCCTCTTTGTCGGGAGTGCAGTTACGCTTTTAAAGGCGGAAATTGTGGTAAAGAAATTATTACCGATGCATTCTTCTTTAATACAACAAACTCTTGAATTTCCTGCGCGAAACCGATCGATGATGGAAACCTCTTTTTCAATAGATGATAAACCTCTCCTTTCAATCATCATTGCCTCTTACCATTCAGGGAACCAGATAGGGCATTGCCTTGAATCGTTAAAAAATCAAAAAACAAGTAAACCCTATGAGATTATTGTGGTGAACAGTTCTTCGGATGGAGTGGGAACATGGATTGAAAAAAGATTTCCCGGCGTTAAACTCTACCAATTCTCAGAAAGAAAATTCTGCGGTGATGCCCGCAACTTCGGCCTTTCCGTTGCAAGGGGCCAAATCATTGCTTTTATGGATGCGGATTGCAGGGCGGAACCGGACTGGGTTGATAACATTCTAAAAGCCCATCAATCCCCTCACCTCGCCATCGGAGGCGCGATCGCCAACGGAAACCCGGAGAGCCTGGTGGGCTGGGCAGCCTACTTTTGTGAATTCAGCCAATGGATGCCCGGTTTTCCGCCAAGAAGAATGGCCGATATCGCAGGCGCCAGCATGTCCTATAAAAGAAGGGTTTTTGAAGAGCACGGCCTTTTCATCGAGGGAACCTATTCTTCCGACACGGAGTTTCATTGGCGACTGAGGGAAAAAGGACAAGACCTGGTCTTTGTCCCTTCGATTCTTACCTTTCACCACAATCTTGATCGATTTTCGAAATTTCTGAAACATGAGTTTGAACATGGACGATCCTTTGCCAGGGTTCGCATGAAAACCCAAAAATTTACGAAATGGAGAAGGGGGGTCTACGCAACCTTCTGCTTTTTGATCCCCGGGTGGCTCTTTCTGCAAATCGCGATTAGAAATTTTAGGAACAGAATCTATCTCCTTCATTTCTTCATGGCATCGCCTCTCTTGATCCTGGGACTGATCTCCTGGTCCCTGGGGGAATATATAGATTACGTAAAAGGAGGATTTCATGGCAATCCTAAATGAACCGATCAGAGTGGGGGTGGTGGGGTGCGGGAACGTGGCAGAAATGCGGCACCTTCCCGCCCTCCTCAAGCTTCGGGAGGTTCAAGTCGCCGCTGTGGCGGATATGGATCCCCACAGGTTAACAAGGATCAGGACTCGTTTCAAGATCAGAGATCTTCACCGGGACTATCGGGTGTTGCTGGATGATTCAACCATCGATGCAGTCGCAATCTGTGTCCCGGCCCAGCATCATGCAGAGGTGGCCATTGCAGCCCTGGACGCCGGAAAACATGTATTTATTGAGAAACCTCTCGCCCTGTCTCTGGACGAGGCCGATCAACTTATGCAAACAGCGAAAAACTTGTCCAAGCAGGTCACGGTGGGCTTTAATATGCGATGGCACCGGTTGGTTCGCCAAGCAAAGAAAATGATTCAGCAAGAGACCTTGGGCCCCATAAAGTGTATCGTTACTCGTTTAACCAGTGGAAGTCGGTATTCCCAGCATTCTCCGGAGTGGAAAAAATATCGTGAACAGGGAGGGGGAGCGCTCATCGAATTAGCTGTGCACCATTTCGATCTTTGGCGTTTCTTGCTTCAGAGTGAAGTTGAGGAGGTCTTTGCGGCCAGTTGTCCGGGAGATTGGGAAGATGAAACTGCCACGGTCACCGCTCGGATGGAAAGTGGGACCCTTGTCGTCTCTTTTTTTTCTGAAGTGACTCATGCCAGCCAGGATTTGGAAATCTATGGTCAAAGGGGTTATCTGAAGGTTTCCTGTTATCGTTTCGATGGGTTGAATTTCATCCCCTCATCGCGTCTTTCTGGGGATTTTTTAAATCGAATGGAAAATACGATCTCGTTGATCAGTGGGGCGCCGAGGCTTTTCTTGAATTATTTTTCAGGCGGTGATTATGTCGCCACCTATGAAAAAGAATGGCAGCACTTCATCGGGGCCATTCGAAACCATACTCCCCTCGAAACCACATTGGAAGATGGACGCCGCGCACTTCAGATCGTCTTGGCCTCTCTGGCTTCCACTTCGATGAAAGAGCCGGTGAAAATCGAGCGGGCGCCCCGGAACATCACACCGGTTGCCCGGACAGGCTGAAGGAATGGAATGTCGAATATAAATCAACCCGGGGCCCCGGAAATGTCTATTGTTATCGTTACGCCGGATTGCTATGAGACGATTCGCAGCACGGTCGTCCATCTTCGATCGCAGAAACAGAGAGAACGGTTGGAACTCGTGATTGTCGCGCCATCAAGGGAGAAGCTTGGTCTCAACGAGTCGGAGGTCAAAGATTTCTTTCAGACCCGCATTGTTGAAGCAGGCCCGATCGAGTCGACAGCCAAAGCCAGGGCTGCGGGGATCCGGCTGGCCAATGCCCCTATCGTTGCCTTTGTTGAAGATCATTCTTATCCAGGACTGGGTTGGGTTGAGGCCCTGATCGAAACCCACCGAAAACCGTGGGCGGCTGTAGGACCCGTTTTATTAAACGCCAATCCAAAAAGTGTGATCAGCTGGATGAATCTTCTGATCGAATACGGACCATGGCTTGATCCGGTCCCGGGAGGAGTGGCCAGCCACCTCCCCGGGCATAACAGCAGCTACAAACGGGAAATTCTCCTGGGCTACGGTCCCATGCTGGAAACCATGCTGGAGGCGGAGAGCCTGCTCCACTGGGATTTAAGGGCCAGGGGGTACCGACTCTACCTGGAACCCAATGCCAAGATATTCCACATCAACTTTTCCTCCTTTTTTCCATCGATGGCGCTGCGGTTCTATTCCGGACGTCTTTTTGCTTCCCAACGGAGCCTTCACTGGTCTTCGATCCGGCGATTATGCTATGTTGCCGGGTCCCCTCTCATCCCGCTGGTGCGTTTCCTGCGTCTCTTTCGAGAGGCACGCCAGCCCGGCAGGCGGCAGGGGTTGCCACGATGGATACTCCCAGCCCTTTTGATGGGCCTCCTGCTGGACGGAGCCGGAGAAATGATCGGTTATGCTTCCGGCATGGGTGATGGGATGGGGAAATTAACAGATATAGAGTTCCATCGAGATCGATATCTGAACAGGGGTGATAAACAAAAAAGGGTTAAATCATGAATCTCTCTTCCCCCTTACGAGACAATCGCCTAAAAGAACAGGAACCCCCTTTTTTTTCGATCATTGTTCCCACCTTGAATAGGCCGGGGCTTTTAACCAACTGTCTTCAGGCTTTGACTGGATTGAACTATCCTCGAGACCGGTTTGAAGTGATCGTGGTCGATGATGGAAGCAAAAACCCGTTACAGGAAACCATCGCTCCCTTTTGCACCGATCTCCATCTCGCCCTGATCACCCAAAAACATAGCGGTCCTGCCGCGGCTCGAAATAGGGGAGCCAAACAAGCCAGGGGACAATTCCTCGCCTTTACGGACGATGACTGCTCCCCAGACACTGATTGGCTAAAATGCCTTTCAACCCGTTTTGCTGAGACACCCGACCATGCCATTGGTGGAAAAACCTTAAGTGCGTTTCCCCATAATCCTTATTTGACAGCAAGCCAACTCCTCATTGATTACCTCTATACTTTCTATAATTCTCATCACCGTGAAGCCCGCTTCATCACCTCAAATAATCTCGCCTTACCCTCTCACAATTTCCATACGGTGGGCGGGTTTGATCCCTCCTTCCGCCGAGCGGCTGGGGAGGACCGAGAATTATGTGCACGTTGGCTGAAGCAAGGCTTTGGGATCATTTATGGCCCAGAAGTTTTGGTTTACCATGCCCATCCGCTGGGATTCTACAGTTTCTGTCGACAACATTTTAATTATGGTCGCGGAGCTTTTCTCTTTCACCAAGTACAATCCCGCCATGGCTTGAAGCATCTCAAGATAGAACCCCTATCCTTTTACTTGAATATGCTCCAATACCCATTGTCGCAGATCCGTGGTACCAAAACACTGTTGTTTTTGTCGTTGATGATCATCTCACAAGGGACCAATGCAGCAGGGTTTCTGTGGGAGATGTTAAAACACATCACCAGGAAAAAGAGGCTCACATCAAATTAATATTATGATGTTAAGACAAATTGTCGGCATCGACGGTCGGGTTCGTCGAGGCCGTTGGATGGATCGAGTTCAAAACCTGACAAAGAGGGGCAATGGCTGATCGATTACCAATCTTGGCCTTTCATGACCTAAAAGGGGATCATTCCGCGATCGCTTTTCCCCCGGATTTATTCCGGCGGTTCATGCTCAAACTTCATCAGCAGGGATATCGAACAATGAGTCTCTTAGAGGCCATAAATCACTTGCGCCTGAAAAAACCTTTTCCGGAACGGTCTTTTGTGATCACTTTTGATGATGGGTATGAGTCCGTCTATGAAGAAGCGTTTCCAGTGTTGCAGGACTGCGGAATGACAGCGACTATTTTCCTTACGTTAGGAGGCAAGGGAAAGGTTACGTCGGGAGAAAGGTTGCCTGCGATCGAAGGACGTTCCATGCTGAATTGGCAAGAGATATTGGAGATGAAACAATGGGGGGTGACTTTGGGCGCGCACACCCTGACCCACCCGGACCTGACCCGCTTGCCTCCGGACCGGATGGAAGCGGAGATCCGTGATTCAAAGGAAATCATTGAAGACATTCTGGGAACACCGATCGCTTGCTTTGCTTATCCATACGGTCGCTACGATGACCGAAGCCATCGGCTCGTTCAGCAACATTTTGCCTGCGCTTGTTCGGATGATCTCGGTTTGGTCACCCTGAAAGGAGACCCGTTCGCCCTCAAAAGAGTAGATGCGTATTACCTTCGAACGGAGAAGCGGTTTAAGTTGATGTGGACCGGGCTCTTCCCCTGTTATATCCGGGCGCTGAGCATCCCTCGAGGAATCCGTCGTTTTGTTCAGAACGGTTTAAGATGACAAATCGACCGCTTCGTTTCTGTATGATCACCACTTTTTATCCGCCTTACCATTTTGGCGGAGACGGTGTCTTTGTCCAGCGACTGTCCAATGAGCTGGCGCAGCGCGGGCATCACGTGGAGGTGGTCCACTGTATTGATTCCTATCGGCTGTTGGCTTCCCGGGAACCAACGGGGGGCCATCCGGATCACTCCAATGTGATTGTTCACGGCCTCAAAAGCCGGTTTGGCTTACTCTCGCCCCTGGCCACCCATCAAACCGGCAACCCATTTTTCAAATCCACCCGCATCCGGGACATTCTGAAAAAAGGGTTTGATGTCATCCACTACCACAATATCTCCCTCGTGGGTGGGCCAAAAATATTGGAGTATGGGGAGGGTATTAAGCTTTATACGATGCACGAGTACTGGTTGGTCTGCCCGACCCATATCCTATTTAAATTCAACCGCACCGTTTGCACACGGCCACATTGTCTCCTCTGTAGCCTCCTCCATAAACGTCCCCCCCAGTGGTGGCGTTATTCCGGCTTATTGAAAGAGGCGGTCAAACATGTGGATCTCTTTATTGCCTTGAGCCATTTTTCAAAAAAAAAGCACCAACAGATGGAACTCCATGTTCCGACAGCGCATCTTCCCAACTTTATCCCTTCGTCGGATGCGCCGGCTTTGCCGGCGCCCGAACCGCCCATGAATGATGTGGGGAAAGAACCCTATTTCCTTTTTGTCGGACGCCTGGAGAAACTCAAAGGCCTGCAGCATCTTATCCCTGTCTTCAACCGGAACCGAATGGCCAAATTGTTGATCGCCGGAACAGGCGGATATGAACTGAGATTGAGGAAATTGGCCGCCGATAGTGCGAATATCCATTTTTTGGGTTATCTGTCAGAGGAGCGATTGCAGATCCTCTATCGGCAGGCAGTGGCAGTTATCGTTCCATCTATTTGTTTCGAGATGTTTCCGCTTGTGATTCTTGAGGCTTTCAGGCAGCAGACCCCCGTTATCCTCAGGGACCTCGGGGGGATGCCAGAACTCATCGAGGAAAGCGGTGGCGGATTAATTTACAGTACTGAAGAGGAGTTGGTGGCAGCGATGGACCGGTTCTTATCCGATCCGCTATATCGAAAGAAGTTGGGACAACAGGGCTACGACAGTTATCTACGGAATTGGACACCCGAGGTGTTTTTGAATCGATATTTCGAGTTGATTCAAAAAATCGCAACGGATCGCGGCCAACCGCTATTTTAGGAAATTATTTTCTTTACCGGAGACCACCCCCATGAATACACCCCGAACCCTGATCATCGGCCTGGATGGGGCGACCTTCGACATTATCAAACCCATGGTTGAAGCGGGTTTGTTGCCGAACTTTGCGATGCTAATGGATCAAGGGGTCCATGGTCCCTTGAAAGCATGGCCGAATCTGAACAGTGCGGCCGCCTGGAGCTCCATCGTGACAGGTTATAACCCGGGAATGCATGGGGTTCACGATTTCGGAATCGCTCCGCCCCAGCGGGGCCACCAATGGCATCCCGTAACCGCTTTGGATCGAAAGAGGGATCCCTTCTGGCGCCTTTTGAGCGCAAAAGGGAAAAAGGTCAACATCATCAATGTTCCCATCAGCTATCCCGCAGACGCGTTAAACGGGTTTATGCTCGCCGGGATGGATACGCCGGGGTGGCTTAGCCATGGGTTCGCCTATCCACCCGAGTTACGCGATGAGCTGGGCTCCCAGGGGATCGATTATATCATTGATGTACCGAACCTCGGCGAGCCCAGCCGAAAATATCCCTACCGGCTTCCGCAAGAGATCAGGAAGATGGTGGAGGCCCGGTCTCAAACGATCCTCTACCTTATGAAAAAGCCGTGGGATGCTTTCATGGCCGTCTTTGTGGCAACCGATCGAGTTCAGCATTATTATTGGCCAAAGCAGGAGTTTTCCCAGCACAAAAAGGAGTGGAGCCCTATCATTGAGACCTACCAACTCATTGATTCTTTTTTAGGGAAGGTAGTGAATCAGATCGACCAAAACACCATCTTACTCCTGGTCTCCGATCATGGATTCGGCCCGATGACGGCGGCAAACCGTCTGTTGAATCCTCTTTTCTCAAAACTGGGCCTTCTCCATTTTCGGCAGGGCCCTCATCGGCTCCGGGGAAGATTGCTAAAATCTCTCCTTCTTTTTGGGAGACGCCATATCCCATATAAGCTTCAATATCCTTTGGCCAGGATCTTCCGGAAGCTCCACGTCCAGGCCGTAAGTGAAAACATGTTCGCAGGCATCGATTGGACACAAACCCGGGCCTACGCCTCTCCCCATGGAGGACAGGTATTTATCAATTTAAAGGGACGGGAGCCCGAGGGAATCGTCTTTCGCGAAGAGTATCCCTCCTTGCGAGAAAACATCCGTAAGACTCTGCAGGGCCTCATCGATCCAACCACCGGGGTCCAGGTTGTTAAGGGAGTCCATTCTCGTGAAAATATTTTCCACGGACCCTATTCGGATTTTGCGGGAGATTTATTGATTGAATGGAACAGTGAAGCGCTTGGAAATGGACTGGGCTCAAACACCTCGGGTCACGTGGTCTCTGTCAGCCTAATGAAGGATTTAAGTTTTTTCCAGGGGTGGACGGGAACCCATCGTCCTTTTGGCATCTTCATCGCGTATGGCCCTCAGATTAAAAAGGGAGAGACGGTCTCCGGGGCGACCCATTATGATATCGCTCCGACCCTACTTTATCTCCAGGATCATCCGATCCCTGAGGATATGGATGGAAAAGTCTTAACCGGCATCTTCAGTGAGGATCATCTCAGCCGTTTTCCTATCCGGTATAGCACACCACCGGAGTGCCCCTCGAAAATGTCCGGGGTCGAGCTGGATACGGAGGAAACGCGTAAGGTGGAAGAGCGCCTGAGAGGCTTAGGTTATATTGAATAGCCCGCAATAAGTGAACAGGGGGCATGCCATCACATGGGAATGCTGGCTGATATGAAAATGTATGGACGGTTCGCCTGGGGACTCAGGGGATTTCTAAAACATACCCTGACGCTCGAGGAAGCCAAAGCCATCATTAAGAAGCGAATGGAGGAAAGGGAGATTAACTTTCTCCGCCTGGTCCGAAAGGGGATTTTCGGCTATCCCAAAAGTCCTTATCTCCCCCTGCTGAAG
>JAGVBT010000156.1 GCA_020059605.1 Deltaproteobacteria bacterium | reverse complement strand
GGGTATGTGGATCAGCGGTCATTAAGGCAATTCAAAAGATGGAGTCAGCAGATCAAGATCATAATTCATAGATTTCATCAACGTCCCCTTATCCCCTGTTAAAGATTCGAAAAGCATTTTGCTTTGATAAACGTTTTGCGACAGCAGGGTTCATCAATGTTCCTTGAATTACGATAAGATCTGAGAGTTGTGGAGTCAAATGATGAGAGCGGCCATGTACTATAACAACCGGGATGTGAGGATTGAGGAGATGCCGGCTCCGGCCATTGGTCCCGGCGAATTGCTGGTCAAGGTTTTGGCCAGCGGCATCTGTGGCAGCGATGTGATGGAGTGGTACCGGATCAAGAAGGCGCCCCGGGTGCTTGGGCATGAGATCGCAGGAGAGATTGCAGAGGTTGGAAAAGGAGTGGATCAATACAGAATTGGTGATCGGGTCTTTGTTTCCCACCATGTCCCCTGCAATACCTGTCATTACTGCCTGAATGGTTATGACACGGTTTGCGATACCTTACGGACGACCAACTTTGATCCCGGAGGTTTTTCGGAGCATATCCGTGTTCCAAAGATCAATGTGGACCAGGGAACATTTATACTGCCCGAAGAAATCTCTTTTGAGGAAGGGGTCTTCATTGAGCCTTTGGCCTGCGTTCTCCGGGGACAGAGATTGGCAAAGCTTAGACCCGGCCAGAGCGTCTTTGTCATCGGGAGTGGAATTTCCGGAATTCTTCATATCGCGCTGGCAAAGGCATCAGGTGCAGGGAAGGTGATTGCGTCCGATATAAATGATTATCGATTGAAATCAGCGAAACAGTTCGGAGCGGATGAAATTGTTTATGCAGAAGAGGTGAGTCCTGAAAGGATTCGCGGGATCAATCATGGAAGGTTGGCCGATCTGGTGATTGTCTGTGCGGGAAGTGTCCCAGCCTATAGACAGGCGCTCGAATGTGTCGACCGGGGAGGAACGGTTTTATGTTTTGGACTCCTTCAACCGGGAATCGATATTTCTTTTCCATTCTTCGATTTCTGGAACGATGGGATTACCCTTCTTCCTACCTATGGAGGAGCACCCATCGATATCTCCCAGGCTATCGAATTGATACGGGCTCATCGTTTACCCCTCAAAGAGATGATTACCCACCGCCTTTCCTTGGCTGAAACAGGTCTCGGGTTTAAACTTGTTATGGATGCGAAAGAGTCCATCAAAGTCATCATCGAACCACATCAATAATTAATTTGACAGGATAATGATTTTTTGATAGGAATTTGGTAACATTAAATGATTTTCCTCTGTCAAGAGGACTAAGGAGTAAAATGAGAATGGAAGAAGAAGTTCTTGGGAAAAAGGACCTGGAGGAAATATTTACAGGTTTTGAAAAACGCCAGGATGAAAAATTGAAGGGACTTGAGGATCGGATAGATCAAAAAATAACAGGCCTTGAAGTACGGATGGATCAAAAAATGACGGGCCTTGAGGTGCGGGTCATCGATCAATTTCATATCATCTCTGAAAGGTTGATGGATCAAATAAAGCTTTTGGCAGAGGGACATGACGGGGTTATTGACCGGCTAAACGGTATTGATAAACGCTTTGACCACATGGAAAAGGAGAATGAACGTCAACACTTGGAGACACGTGCGCTTGTCAAGCTTTCTTTTTCCGAGCTGGATAGACGACCCACTGATTTAGAGTCCCAAATGAAACAAATGCAGGAATGGAGAAAGCAGGTTGATTCAAGATTCGCAATATAGTTAGTCCTCTGCCTTATCTCACCTCCATGTCTCAAAATTTTCTTCCAATTCAAAAAGAGTATCTCCAAAAAGCCTGGGGACGTTCAATTCGGGAACTTGAGGAGTCACTTCCTGCCCGGCATGAGAATCATTGTTTTTATTTTCAGGCTTTTGGCGAGCCCTGCGAACTCCGAGCGGATTACGGAAGGGGGGAGTTAGGGGAGATAGAATCCGGCCCCTTCCTCCCTGATCGCTATATTTTAATCAGTTCGTATGTGCGTGTCCCTAGGCCGATCTCTTCTCCATAGGCCAACTGGATGGTCCAGTCGACCTCCGGGTAGAGATCGCGAAATTTATCTTCTCCTGCCTTCCAGTTTTTAGATAATTTTGAACCCCGGTTGCCTTCCTCATGGTTGACCAGGTCGGCCGATGCCTGGTCGATGGCGACAGGATCCTCAGAGGCAAGCATTCCAATGTCTTTAACAATCGAGGCGTCCGAAAATCCATAACAGTCGCAAGCCGGAGAGATCTGTGTGAGGAAATTGAGGTAGAGGACTTTTCCTTTTTTCTTGTGAACGGCTCCATAGGCATATTCCACCATCTTTTTCTGAAAGATGGGAATGGCCTCATTCCACTGGATCTGGATGACTCCGACGGGGCAGGCGAGGATGCATTCTCCGCAACCGATGCATTTGCCTGCATCGATCCGGGCGACCGGGTGTTTGCCCTTGCCCTCTGACTCCGGCGGTATCATTGAAATGGCCTCCGAAGGGCACCAGGGAAGGCAATTCTTGCATCCCGTGCAGGCCTTCTCTTTCACTTTTGGGGAGATGTTCGAATGCTGGCTTAGCTTCCCTTCCCGGCTGGCGCATCCCATTCCGAGATTTTTCAACGCCCCTCCGAATCCCGACAATTCATGCCCTTTGAAATGGGTAACGCAGATGAGGGCGTCAGACATGTGGATGGCATGGGCAATGGAGACAGTCTTGAAGATGGGTTTGTCGATCCGGACATGAACGGCGCTGCTTCCCCGCAAACCATCGGCGATCAGAATAGGGGCATTGACAGCGGATTCCGAGAATCCATGCCGGGAAGCGGTTGTCAAATGAGAGACGGCTTCGCTCCGGGTTCCGAGATAGAGAGTATTTGTGTCGGTCAGAAAGGGCTTTCCCTTGAGATCACTGACCCGGTCTGCGATCTTTCTCAAAAAGATGGGACGGACATAGGCGGTATTTCCTTTTTCCCCGAAATGAAGCTTAATGGCCACCAGGTCCTTCTCCCCAATCTTTCCTTTGAGGTCGCTCCGGTCAAGAAGCAAGTCGAGCTTATCGAAGAGAGTCTTTTTCGATTCCACCTTCAGGTCGGAAAAGTAGACATGGCTTTTCATCTTTATCCTCCATGCCGGGATTCTAAGAGAATCAAGGGGGTGTGTCAATGTGGGGAGTTCAACAAATGGTGGGGATCAATAAACTCTTGGCCTTTGCATCTCTTTTGTTGCGTTGCCAGGCTTTGTCGATTGATTGTTAGGTCTTTGAAGCGTTCGGGTTTCCGCCGATCTTTCCCTCTCCGCAGGCTTGAAAGATCGCTCCTGATTTTTCTCTCTCTCCGGTTTTATCGGCCCGGCAGGCTTCTCTATAGAGGGTTTTTCTATATATGGCTCTCGAGATCCGGGATCTCCCGTCTTTCCGAAATCCCTTTTCGGTTTAGAAATAGAAGGTTTTTCGATTCTCTTTTCGATCTTTCGGGGTTCCACCGGTTTCTCTTCTCCTCTTACTCCCGGCCGGCCTTCAAGCTTATCGACCTCTTTCCCTCTCGGTTTGAGTTCCTCCGGCTTTTTAAAAACTTTCTGTTCCGGTTTCCCTTCTCTGGGTTTTACGGGCATCTCCCGCCTGGGGGTTTCCGGTTTTACGAAGACCGGACGTGTTGCCCTTTCCTGCCTAATCGACTCAGGCGGTTTTTTTGCTTGAGGGATTTCTTTGAACACCGGCATACGCGTTGTTCGCTCCGGTTGAATATCCGGCCTGCCGATGCTTACTCTTTCCTTGAGGAAAGGATTATCCTTTAAACGGAAATCCACCTTTCTTCCTTTGACAAAGGTTTCGCGGTGAACCACGTTCACCCCATGGGGAGCGTGGACATTCTTATAGACGACTTTACGGACATTGATATGGGTGATATTCACCTTTGTAATATTGACGCTGTGCGGACCATAATACCCACGACCATAATATATTTCGCCAGGGGCAAGCGGCACCCAGGAGACATAAGTGGGTGTAGAAATCCAGGCCACAAACCCCGGCCCCCAGTAGACGGCTCCCCTTCTGGGGGGAGTCCAGCACCAGCCTATAGGAGCAACATAGACCCATCGTCCATAGTGGTAAGGGACCCAACCCCAGGGCTCATACGAGATCCAGATATAATCGCCACGAATCCACACCCACTTGCCAATCGTATAAGGAGCCCATCCAGGTGAAACGATCACCGTAGGGGTCCAAACATTCCCGTATTCCCTCACATAGACCCATCTTCCGTTTGCTTCAAAGTCACCGGAATAGGCATGCAACTCCTCTGGAAGATAAGGGGAAGGAGGTCTTCGTTCGGCAAGATTTCGATCTCTCTCACTGTTCCATCTTACCCAATCATCAGCCGGGCCCAGGGGCATCAATTCGGCATAGTCATCTTCTCTCAGGGATAACGTCTGACCTGCTTCAATTTTTTTTCCTCCATCCTTGCTTTCAATATGGACGGCACCCCTGTAGACCGAGAGATCCGTATGGCCGCTCCGGGATACCTCTATTCCGAAGACCGCCCTGTCCATGCCCTGTATGGAGGAGACGAGTGTATCGATCCGAAGGAGATTGTCTTTCAATCCCGCAAAATTTACGTAAGCTCGGCCTTCATTGAAATAAAAATGGAAAGAATTTCTTCCGAGGCTTAAAATCTCTATGGCCGATTCCTGGTCAAGCCTTAAGAAGGTCCCGTCGATCAAGTGCAGTTCCAGTTTTCCGGCTTCGGGGACCCATATCCTGTCTCCTTCCTTGAGAGGCATGTTCAGGGAGGCAGGAACCCATTCATCCAGCTCCTCGTTCCTGACCTGGACGTCGCCGCTTAACCAACGGATACGAAGGGATCCGAGATCGGAAGAAAAGGAATGGGCGGGCACCATGAAAAGCACGGTGATCATGGTAAAAAACGCCAAGGATTTCATCGCTTATTCCTCCTTTTAAAGTCAAGCATAATTTATAAATATCGAACTCTTATTTAATTGGACGCCTGATCCCCCATATTTATTCAGGCGAGGGCCCTTTTTATAAAAAGATATGCCTCCATGAGGCGGAAAGCAAGGTTGATTTTCTTTGATAAATGAGGTAGTTAATAGTACTGTTCCATTTCCGATTCGGAGGATAGAAGAAAGGAGAGAAGATGAAACGATTTGAACCGAACCACATCCGGAACATCGGAACCTTTGGACATGGCGGGGAGGGGAAAACCTCCCTGGTCGAAGCCATCCTCTTTGATACGGGGGAAAATACCCGCCTGGGACGGGTGGATGATGGTTCCTCTTTAATGGATTTTGAACCGGAAGAGATCAACCGGAAGATCAGCATCAGCGCTTCCCTTGCCCATTTCGAATGGGATAAGCACCGGTTTTACCTAATCGATACGCCGGGATATGCGAACTTCATCGCCGAGGCCAAGGCATCGATGAGGGTTGTAGACGGGGCAATCATCGTCGTGGGGGGAAATTCCGAGGTGAAAGTCCAGACCGAGGCGGTATGGGGATATGCAAATGAGTTTCAAGTTCCCCGGATCCTCTTTGTGAACAAGATGGATATGGAGCGGGCGGATTTCCTCAAAGTTGTGGAGAATGTGAAAAAAAGCTTTCCTTCCCAGCCTGCGGTCCCGGTTCAGATCCCAATCGGGGGAGAGAAGAGTTTCAAGGGGGTAGTCGACCTGATTGAGAAGAAGGCCTACCTTTACCGGGAGGATGGGAGCGGGCAGTTCGATCTGAAAGAAGTTCCGGCCGAATTAAAGGAAGAGGTGGACCGGCTCCGCGAAAAGATGGTCGAGGCGGTTGTGGAGATGGACGATCAGCTGATGGAAAAATATTTGGAATCGGGGGAGGTTTCCAACGAGGAGATCCTCCGTTGCCTCCGGAAGGGAGCGATGGAGAGAAGGCTGGTGCCGGCGGCCTGTGGCTCGTCCATCCAGAACATCGGGATCCAACCTTTACTCGGCCTGGTCATCCGGTGTTTTCCCTCACCCCAGGAGATCGGGAAAGGCCAAGGAAAGAATCTGAAGACCGGGGAGGCAGTCTCAATCGAACCAAAGGAGGATGGTCCTCTTTCGGCCTTTGTCTTCAAGACGATCGCCGATCCCTTTGCAGGGAAATTAAGCCTCTTCCGGGTCTACTCGGGAAGCCTCAATGCGGATTCGAACATTTATAATGCGAGGAAAGACGTAAAAGAAAGGATCGGCCAGATCTTCCTGCTGGAGGGAAAAAAGCAGAAACCCGTGGGGTTTGCAGGCCTGGGAGACATCGCCGCGGTGGCGAAATTGAAAGAGACGACCACCGGCGACACCTTCAGTGAAGAGAAGAACCCCATCGTTTTCGAGGAAACGAAACTCCCACTGCCCATGATTTCCTATGCCCTCACCCCCAAGAGCAAAGGGGATGAGGAAAAGATCACCGCCTCTCTGGCCAGGATTCATGAGGAAGATCCGACAATGATGGTTGGCAGGGATGAGCAGACCGGGCAGGTCCTCCTTTCGGGAATCGGCCAGACCCATGTAGAGGTGATCGTCGAAAAACTGAAGAGAAAGTTCGGGGTGGAGGTAAATCTAAGCACTCCCAAGGTTCCCTACAAGGAGACAATTCGAGGATCGCAACAGGGTGTCATCTACCGCCATAAAAAACAGACGGGGGGCAGGGGCCAGTTTGCAGAGGTCCATTTTGATATCTCTTCCCTTCCGAGGGGCGCAGGTTTCGAATTTGAGAATGGACTTGTGGGAATGAACGTCCCGAGGAATTTTGTTCCTGCCGTGGAAAAAGGGATTGCCGAAGCGATGCAGAGCGGTGTCCTGGCAGGCTTTCCCGTCGTCGACGTGAAGGTCCGGTTTTATGATGGGAAGTCCCATGAAGTCGATTCCTCCGAAATGGCCTTTAAACTGGCGGCGATCATGTGCTTCAAGAAAGGGGTGCAGGAGGCCAACCCCGCTTTGCTCGAACCGGTCATGAAGGTGGAGGTTACCGCTCCGGACGAAAACATCGGCGATGTGATCGGCGACCTGAACAGCCGCCGGGGCAGGGTGCTGAAAGTCGACTCCAGGGGGAATTACCAGATGATCCAAGCCAATGTCCCCATGGCCGAGATGCTCAAATATGCTCCGGATCTGAACTCAAAAACCGGCGGAAGAGGGACGTTTACCATGGAATTCTCCCATTACGAGGAGGTGCCTGCCCAGTTAGCCGAGAAAGTCATCGCCCAGGCTAAAAAAGATAAAGAGAAGGAAAATTAAACGGAAAATCAATGAAAATTGAAAAATGCAAAATTGATGAATTCGTAAAAAGTCCAACCACTTGTCATTGCGAGGAGCGTAGGGACGAAGCAATCACATGAATTCAAGCACTTAGAAAATACGAGATTGCTTCGCTGCGCTCGCAACGACCACTTTGAGGACTTTTTACGAGACCATCAAAATTAGCATTTCAAAACGACGCCTTGCCATAATTTGCAATTTTTAAGTTACAATTTGCATTTTGCAGTGGTTTTTTAGATGAGGGTTGTCATCCAGAGAGTTCAATCGGCCGAGGTCCTGGTGGATGGACGCGCGGCCGGTAAAATCGGGAAGGGTCTTCTCGTCTTTGTGGGGATCGCCAGGGGTGACGATGAGAAAGACCTCTCCCACCTCGCTTCAAAAATACCCGACCTCAGAATCTTTGAAGATGATTCCGGTAAGTTTAATCTCTCTTTAAGGGAAATCAACGGGGAGATGCTTGTGGTCTCCCAGTTCACCCTTTATGCCGACTGCCGGAAGGGAAGAAGGCCTTCCTTCACAGAAGCTGAAGAACCCGCCCCGGCAAAGTCTCTTTACGAACAATTCATTGCGCTGCTGAGGGAAGGCGATATTCCCGTCCAGACCGGTGAGTTCCAGGCCAGGATGGAGGTTCGCCTCGTCAATGATGGGCCGGTGACGCTCCTTCTGGACAGCAAATCCCGTTAGAGAACCCTCTATCTTCTGGCGGGGCAAACGGATATGAGGTCCGTGGAAAAGGTGTAGAAGATGAAGGGAGAAAAGAGGATTGGCATTGACCTGGGTTTGAGCGAGAGTGAAAAGGAAACGCTCCGCCAGATCGCAAAGACGGTGATTGAACATCAGGCAAAGAAAAAGCCTGTTCCCGCATTGGACATCGATTCTCCGGTATTGGAGGAGCATCGGGGGGCCTTCGTCTCTCTCCATAAGAAGGGCCAATTGAGGGGATGCATTGGATATATCGAGGGGAGGGGGCCGCTCCATAAGACGATCGAAGAGATGGCAGCGGCGGCCGCCTTCCAGGACCCGCGTTTCAACCCGGTAACGGAGAAGGAACTGGAGGATCTCGACATCGAGATCTCGGTGCTTACCCCATTGAAGAGGATCGCCGATGTCGATGAGATCGAGGTGGGAAGGCACGGGATCTATGTCAAAAAGGGATGGTGCTCCGGCCTTCTTCTACCCCAGGTGGCCGCGGAGTATGGATGGGACCGGAAGACCTTCCTTGAGCATACCTGCCAGAAGGCGGGTCTTGCTTGCGATGCTTGGAAGGATAGGGAGACAGAAATATATATTTTCTCCGCGGACATTTTTTAAAAACTCAGGAACTGATCAGATAGATCAGGCTATAGAGGAAGAGCAGGAGAATGGCGAGGAGGACGCCAAGCCCCATCGGTTTTCGATAGAAGTTTTCATCGTAAGCCCTGAGCTTGCCATCCGCGGTCATCTCCAGGAGGCCGAGAGGGTTTCGGCTCAGGAGGGCAAGATGATTCACCCCGCTTGAAGACCACGACTGTATCCGTAGCCGCCACTCATTTAACGGACCCGTGAAGAACCCGCCCACCCATTGAAAGCCTCTCCTGTAGAAATAGTCGAAATCGAGAATAATCCAGGAATGGGGTGAAAAGGCGCCTCTTGCCAGAATAAAAACAGAACCCGCCCAGAGGAAGAGTTGAAGGACCCCGATGATGTGGGAGGGCGTATAGGCATGGTATCCGGCCGGAGCATGGGGAAGAATGGAGAAGAGGAGGCCCGGGTAGATTCCTGTCAGAAGACAGAGCAAGGCAATGGTAACCATGGGGAGCGTCATATTGAGAGGGGCCTCCCTGGCCTGGATTCTGTCGTTTTTTGAAAAGAAGGTGAAGTAGCAGAGCTTGGTAAAGGAGAGAAACGTCCCCACGGAGGCGAGTCTCAGCATCCATTCGAGCAGGGGGCGGCCGGACTCTGCCATGGAGGAGAGGAGCATGCCCTTGCTCACAAATCCATTGAACCCCGGCGCCCCGGAGATCGAGAGCGAGGCGATCACGCAGGTAATACAGGTGATCGGCATCTTCCCTGCAAGGCCGCCCAGTTCCGTTAATCTTCTTTTCCCCGTCATATGGATCACGGAACCCATGCCCATGAAGAGAAGCGTCTTATAGAGGAGATTATTGGCGAGGTGGGCCACTCCGCCATTGATGCTCAACGCCGTTCCCACGCCGATGCCCGCCGCCATATAACCCACCTGGCTGATGATATGGTAGGAGATCAACCGGCGGGTGTCATTCTGAAGCAAGGCGTAGATCACTCCGAAAAGGGCCATCGCCCCGCCCATATAAGCGACCAGTTCGTTTCCGGAGAAAGACCTCGCCAGGGCATAGACTCCTGTCTTTGTCGTAAAGACGGAGAGAAAGATGCTTCCGGTCACCGTGGCCTCCGGGTAGGCATCGGGAAGCCAGGTGTGAAGTGGAAGAAAGGCCGCATTCAAGCCAAAGCCGACGAGGATCAGCGTGGAGGCCAAGCCGGCGGTCAACGGCTCAACGGCAATCGTTCCGGTGGAGACAACCTTCAGGATGATCCCCGTGAGCAAAGCTCCCCCTCCGATGATATGCATCAGGAGATATCTGAAGCCGGCATCGAGTGAGGGCTTCTCCTTGCGGTACCAGATAATGAAGGCGGAGGCGACCGCCATGATCTCCCAGAAGAAGAACAAGCTGAAGTAATCGCCGGAAAAGACCACGCCGAGGGAGCTTCCCATGTAAAGAAGGGCGGCCACATGCTGTCCATTCTCTTTCACGCGGAGGGAGTAGAGGATGGCAAGGAGGCCGACCGAGATGAAGATGATTCCCATGGTTAGGCTGAGCCGGTCCACGTTGAGGAGGACGAGATCGTAGCTTAAGAAACGGATCTCCCATTCGATTCCCATGGTTAAAAGGAAGAGGTCGATGAACCCCAAAAGGGGCAGGAGCAGGAGGTAGGCCTGTTTGGGTCTTCCCTTAAGAAAGGGGACGAGGAAAGCCCCGAGGATGAAGATAAAGGCGGGCGGCACGGGATTAATCATAGAAGTCCTCCTTTTTGGAGGCAAAGGAGGCGATCCGCTTGATGATCATCATCAGCAGAACTGTTCCCAACCCTCCGACGGCCGCATCGAGTGATGGGATACTGTGCCACCAGAAAAGAGCAGGGTGATGGTCCACGAAGAATCCAATCGGGACCGAGAGACCCGCAAGGATGAAGAAAATGGCCCGAAGCGTTTTTTCCATGTCAGTTCGTTCCCAGCGCGCTCTTTGCAACAAGGCTTGCGATATCGAAAAAATGAACGAAAGCGTTCGGAAATATTCCAAAAAGGATGGACAACGCCGCGCAGGCGGCGATCGGGATGACCATCCAGAGCGATGCCTCATCCAGGCCGCAATGTTGCCTCCCCACGGGCTTCTTGAAGAAGGAATGGTAGATGATGGGCCCGAAGTAGGCAATGTCGAGCAGGGCGCTTCCAAGCAAGACGAAGAGAAAGACGATTTGTCCGGCCTCCAGGGAACCGAGGCAGAGATACCATTTACTGATGAACCCCGCCATGGGGGGAATTCCTGCGATGCCGAGAGCGGCTACGGCAAAGGAGGCCATGGTGATGGGCATGGACTTTCCAATGCCGTCCAGTTCGCTCACTTTCTCCAAATGGGTCTTGACATAGATTGCCCCGGCCGCAAAGAAGAGGGTGATCTTCATAAAGCCGTGGGCCGCGATGTGGAAGATCCCGCCGGTGATTGCGCTCGGGGAGAGCAAGGAGGCCCCCAGAATAATGATGGCCAGGTTGTTGATCGTTGAGAAAGCGAGCCTCCTCTTGAGGTTATCCTGGGCCAGGGCGAGCATTCCCGAGAGAAGCACGGTCAAAGAGGCAAAGGAGGCCAGGACGATTCCCAGATGCAACCCGGAAAGGAGGTCCGGGCCGAAGACATAGAGGATGACCCGAAGGACGCAGAAGACGCCCGCCTTAACCACGGCCACGGCATGAAGCAGCGCAGAAACCGGGGTGGGAGCGACCATGGCCGTGGGGAGCCATTCGTGGAGGGGCATGAGGGCCGCTTTTGTTCCGAAACCCAGGATGAAGGCGGCGAAGAGAACGCGGAGCAACCCATCGGACCCGTGGCCCTGGAGAAATCCGCCGCTTTTAAAGTCGAGCGTGCCGGTCAGAGAGTAAGTAACTCCCATGGAGAAAATAACCAGCGCTGCTCCGCTGAGGAGATAGGCCAGGTATTTTCTTCCCCCTGAGATCGCCTCGCCTGTCTCCTTGTGGGCGACGAGGGGAAAGGTCGAAACGGTCAGTATCTCGTAGAAGATGAAGAGGGTGAAGAGGTTGCCGGCGAAGGCAATGCCCAGCGCCCCGTGAAGGGCAAAGGCGAAGCAGAAGAAGAATCTCGTCTGGGCATGAGACCGAAGGCCCCTCATATAGCCGATGGAATAGGCGGAGGTGGCCATCCAGAGGAAGGACGCAAGGGTTGCAAAGAAAAGTCCGAAGGCATCGACCCTGAATTGAAGAGAGACTCCGGGAAAGAGTTGAACCAAAGAACACTCGATCACCTTTCCGTCGAGCACGGCAGGGATCATTGAAACCACAATAAAGAATTTGACCAGAGCGGCGGCGAAGGTCCATCCCTCCCTCAGGTTCCTTCGCCTCTCTCCGGTCAAAAGGATGAGCAGGGCCGCAATGGCAGAAACGCTAAGGGCTAAAAGAGGTTTAAAAGAGGTGACGACTTCCAAATCGGACTCCTATCCTTTAAAAATGAGCCGGGATGGCAAAACGGATGATCCCGGAGACGATCCGGCCGCTCAAAAGCCCCACGCTCAGGACTCCTGCGGCCATGATCAGGATCGGAATGAGGATCGTCAGCGGCGCCTCGTCGATCTTTACCTTATTCGAAAGAATGTTTTGCTGCCCTCCGGTAGGGTTGAGCGCCTTGCGGTCAACCCCTTGTTCATCCATTGAAGGTTCGAAGTAAGCCTTTTCGATCACCCTGAAAAAGAGAATGGCATTGAGCAGGCTGCTCGCCAGCAGAACGGCGACAAAGAGCCACTGCTTCGAATCAATTCCTCCGAGGACGAGATACCATTTGCTGAAAAAACCACAGGTCGGCGGAATTCCGACCACGGATAAAGCCGAAACAACAAAGGCCGCCATGGTGAGGGGCATCTTCCCGTGAAGTCCGGTAAAGCGGGCCATCTTCCGCGGTCCTCCCTTGTAGGTGATCGCCCCCACGATTAAAAAGAGGCTGGCCATCATCAGCCCATCGTTAAGGATGTGGAGGATGGATCCGGTCAGGCCGTTTCGGTTTCCAAAACCGATGCCCAGGGCAATGTATCCGATCTCTGCGATCAGGACATAGCCGAGCATTCTCTTGAAATCGGTCTGGGCCAGGGCGAAGATGCAACCGAAGAGGACTGCAAAGCCACCGAGCCAGCGGAGGAGCAGGGCTGCCGGGACCGTCTCAATGAAGAAGGATGGGGGGAAGACGGTCAACAGGATCCTGATCATGACATAGGCCCCCACCTTCGTGGTCAGCGGAGCCACGAGGGCACTGACGGGAGAGGGAGCGTAGGTGTAAGCGTCGGGAAGCCAGACATGGAGGGGAAAGAGAGCCATCTTGACGGCGATTCCGACCATGAGGAAGGCAAAGGCCATGAGCACGACCTTGGAAGATTGGAGACCGGGCAGAAGTTTAGAAAGATCGGCCATGTTGAGGGACCCGGTAACGATATACAGGTAACCCACGCCGAGGAGGTAGAAGCAGGCTCCGATTGTTCCGTAGATCATGTAGTTGAAGCTTGCAAAGGGTGCGCCGTCCTCGCCGATGGCGATGAGGGCATAGCCTGCGATCGAGGCGATTTCCAGAAAGACATAAAGATTAAACACATCGCCTGTAACGACGATCCCCAGGAGTCCGGTTACCTGGAGGACAAAGAGACAGTAAACATAGGCTGATTTTCCCGGAAAATCCCTCTCCACCATCCTTTTCGCGGAGATGCCGATCAAAAGACTGATGGCCGAGACGATGAGAGCCACAAAAGCATTGAGGTGGTCGATCACATATTCGATCCCCCACGGAGGGGGCCAGCCCCCGAGACGGTAATGGACCGTTCCGTGAGAAAGGACATCGTTGAGAATGGCCAGGGAGGAGAGGACGGAGGCGGAGAGGCTGAGGATCATCAGGGGATAGCACAGGCTCTTTTTGATCAAGCCCGCGATCACGATGAGAAAGGCCGAGATCAGGGGGACGACGATGATCAGGACGGGGAATGGGGAAGAGATCATTTTCGAAACCCCAGAATTTCATCCTCCTCGAGGGTGTGGTATCTGCGGTAGATCATCATCAGAAGCGCCAGCGCCACCCCGAAGGTGGACACCATGACGACAATGGCGGTCAGCATCAGGACATGGGGCAGGGGGTTGATGTAGCGGACCGCCTCAACCGCCCGGGCTCCGTGTTCCACGATGGGGATGGTCGCTCCTTTTTTCGAACCCGTCGAGACGAAGAAGAGGATGATGGAGGTTTGAAAGATATTCATCCCGATCAATTTTTTGACCAGGTTTCTCTTGCCGATCATGGCATAAAAGCCGATCATCATGAGGCAGATGTAGATCCAGTAGTTGTATTTCCCGATGATGAATTCCATCCTATATCAGTTCCTTTTTTCCTCTTCCGATGCCAGATCGATAAAGATGGTGACCATCACGGCCATGACCGTCATCCCCACGCCAATCTCAATGCCCAATATCCCCATGGACCGGGCCCTGACGGGATCGACCGGTAGGATCCGATGGAGTCTCCCATAGTCCAGATAGTTCCCGTCCAAGAGGAGGCAGAGAAGGCCAATGCCCGCATAGATGATGACGCCCAGGGCACTAAAGAGAATGGCGCGCTTACGGCTTAACCGGCGCTTCATCTCCTTGATATCGTAAGAGAGACAGAGCAGGATGAAGCTTGCCCCGAGGATTACCCCTCCCTGGAACCCTCCCCCGGGGCTGCTATGGCCGTGGGCGATGACATAAAGGCCGAAGATCTGGATAAAGGGAATGAGGATCCTGCAGACCGTCTGGATGATCACATCGTCAAACCGAGAAGTCACCTTCCAAACCTCCTGATCAACAGGATACAGGCGATCCCCGCGGTGAAGATGACCGTCGTCTCGCCCAACGTATCATATCCCCTGTAGTCTGCGAGGACGGAGGTGACGATGTTCGGGACCTGCGTCTCCTCCACGGACTTCTCGATATACCTCGGAGAGACATGGAGGCTGGCCGGAGACCCGGGGTCGCCCCAGTCCGGCATGTCGGCCGTCCCATAAATGAGAATCGCACCCGTCAGAGAGACCGCAATCAGCGCAATCAGCTTCAATCTTTTGTCCTCCTCGTCGTCTTTACGATGGCCACAATGAAGAAAATGGTGCTTACTCCCGCTCCGACAGCGGCTTCGGTGAAGGCCACATCAACCGCCCCCATCTCCGCCCAGAGGATGCACATGAAAAAGCTATAGGCGCCAAAGATGACGGCGGAACTTAACAGGTCCTTGACCATCAGGGAGGCGAGGGCGCAGACGAGCACAAAAGCGAGCAGGATGAGGTCGATCTGCCAGATCATTCTATCGCCTCCGGATTCCAAATCGAACGGTGAACGATGGACGATAAACAATGAACGATGAACATCTTACTTTCTTCTGACTTCTTTATCCCGGAGAGACCTGCCGTCCTTGGTCCATGGGGGGACCTTTGAATCGAAAGCCGCACGGAGAAGAGCATGGGTGGCCGTGGGGCTGGTTAAAAAGATAAAAACAGCGATGAAGAGGATCTTGACGCCGGTGAATGAAAAACCGGCATAGAAGGCCAGGCCCAGAAGGGAAAGAAGGGTTCCCAGCGTATCGCTCTTTCCGGTGGCATGCATCCGGGAATAGAAATCGGGAAAACGCAGGAGGCCGACCGTTCCCGTCAGGTAGAAGAAGGTCCCCGCACAGAGGAGAAGGATGGCAACGATCTCCATTTACATCGCCCCCTTTCTCTGGAAATATTTGGCCACAGCGATCGTGACGATGAAGTTGAGCAGGGCGTAAACTAGGGAGATATCGACGAACATATCGATTCGGCCATAGACGAACCCGATGAGGACGAGGATGGTCAGGGTCTTGGTGCCGATGACGCTGGCTCCCACCAGGCGATTGAATATCCCCGGCCCGAAAACCACCCGATAGAGACACAGGAAAACGAAGAGGCCAAGGAGGATGCTCACTGTAAGAAAGAATCGTTCCATGTTCAGTCCTCCTGATAGATACGGGCGACTCTGTCCTCCATCTCACCCGTCATGAGATCGTCGGCCACTTTCCGGTCGACCGCATGGACATAGAAGTGGCCTTCCTGGATGAGAATGGTGATGGTGCCCGGCGTCAACGTGATGGAGTTGGCAAAGGTCGTTAAAAAGAGATCCGACTTCAACCTCACTTTGAACCTGATGATATGGGGATCGATCAATGAAATCATGTTGGGATGGAGAACCAGAAAGGCGATATATAGATTGGCGATGAAGATCTGGTAGAGAAGCCAGGGAAGGAATCGGATGAACCGGAAAATCTGGGAAAGATGATTCCTGTCCGCCTTCTTTTGGGAGAAGATGAGATCTCCGGAAATCCGGGAGACCAGAGCGCACGAGATCGCGCCGAGAGAGAGGTGGAAGGGATCGAGGAGACCCGAGAGGAATATCCAGAACCCGAATAAAATGATGAAGGTCGAAAGAAAGGCCATGAACGTTAGGAACCGGGTGTGTTGCCTTAAAATTGCACAAATCTTATCCAAAAAGAGTTCATTCGTCAACCCCCCTCACCCTCCCTCCGGAAAACGCACCGGAAGACCAGGTTGACAGGAGTGCTTTTTTTAAGTAAAGTCCATTATCATCGTCGATGAAAACCTATCTCTTCATGAGAACCTTTATTTCAAGGCGCCTGACCCCCCCGAGAGTCCTGATCCTCGGCTTTGCCGGGGCCATACTCATTGGAGCCCTCCTGCTTTCGTTTCAGTTTGCAGCCTCAACAGGGCGGTTGCGTTTCATCGATGCGCTCTTTACATCGACCTCGGCGGTTTGTGTCACGGGACTCGCGGTCGTTGACAATGGGAAAGATCTCTCGACGGCCGGCCAGGTGATTACCATTCTCCTCTTTCAGACCGGGGGGCTGGGGATCATCACCTTTTCAACCGTCTTCTTCGTGTTGATGGGGAGAGGAATCTCGTTTAAGGGCAGGGAGATTGTCCAGACGACATTCCTCCATACCCGGAGGAGGGATTTTTTCATCCTACTGAAATCGATATTCCTCTTTACACTCATCTTCGAGTCGGCGGGAACCCTTCTCCTGTTCGTCCGGTTTTCAAAGGATTTCCCGGCCGGGACAGCTTTCTATCAGGCGATCTATCACGCCGTTTCCGCCTTCAACAATTGTGGGTTTTCACTCTTTTCGGATAGCCTGTTGAGATACCAGGGAGACTTGCTGGTCAATCTAACGGTGATGGGGTTGCTCGTCACCGGAGGGATCGGCTTCATCGTCCAATACGAAATTTTCTCTAAATGGAGGGGAGTTCAAAGAAAGGTTTCCCTTCATAGTAGGATCGTTCTCATCACCACGGCAATTCTCATCCTCACCGGCGCCTTTTTTTTCTATCTCTTTGAGAGGAATTATCTTCTCATAGACCAGCCCGTCGGGAACAGGATCCTGATATCCCTTTTTCAGGCGGTCACTCCGAGAACCTGCGGGTTCAATACGGTGGAGATTGGGTTTCTGACGAATGCCACGCTCCTGCTCCTGATCGTTCTGATGTTTATCGGTGCCTCCCCGGGTTCGACCGGCGGAGGGGTTAAGACAACGAGCGCCGCGCTCCTTCTCCTGATGCTCTGGAACCGGCTCAGGGGGAATGAGGAGGTGAATATTCATTCCCGGACAATTCCGAAGGAGGTCGTCAGCCGCACCATCTCCATCATCTTTGCCTCCGCCTTTTCAGTCTCCATCATCACATCGATCCTGCTGGTTGCGGGCGGAGGAGACCTCCCTCCCCTGGAAAGCCGGCAGTTCTTTGTAGAGTATCTCTTTGAGACGGTCTCGGCATTTGGGACGGTTGGATTGTCGATGGGAGTCACTCCCCGGCTGAATGACGTCCAGAAATTTGCAATCGTTCTGATGATGTTTGCCGGTAGGGTGGGGCCTTTGACGCTCGCCTTCTCGCTCTCAAGAATCAAAAGCGGAAGGGGGTTGACCTACGCTGAAGAGGGGGTAATGGTAGGGTAGTGTTTATCAATTTCGGATTTTGGATTGCGGAATGCGGAATAATGGATAAGAAAGAGATGCGGATTGTGGAATTGAGAAGGTGGGGCCATTCATGAATTGCCCCTGCAAGTTGAGGAGAGGATCAGATGAAGCGAGTCATTGTGATTGGATTGGGGATTTTTGGTTTCAATATTACAAAAGACCTCTTTAAAAACGGCATCGAGGTGATTGCGATCGATAAGGACAAAGAGGTTGTTCAAAAGATCAAAGACTTCTCCACCCAGGCGATCCTGGCCGACGGGACGGACAAAGAGGTAATGGAATCGATCGGCCTCCAGGAAGATGATGTGGTTATCGTCTCTTTCGGGGAGGATCTGGCCGCAGCCACCCTCCTCACCCTTCACCTTAAAGAGATGAGGGTAAAGCGGATCATTGTGAAGGCGCCCGATGAGGATCACAAGCACGTCCTGGAAAAGGTGGGGGCGACGGAGGTGATCATTCCGGAGAAGGAGATGGCGGACAAAGTGGCCAAGGGCCTGGTCTCTCCGAATGTCCTCGATTATATCCCTCTCTCGAATGATTACACGGTCTGCGAACTGGCCCCCCCCTCCAGTTTTATGGGAAAGACGATTGGAGAGCTACACTTGAGAAGTAAATATCATGTGGAAGTGATTGCCATCAGGGAGTTGCTGCCTGAAGGGGTCAAGATGGTTCCCCACGCTGATTTTGTGATCAAAGACAGCGATATTCTGGTCGTCATCGGCAAGGAAGAAGATATCCAAAAAATCAGATAGGGAGATGGGGAGGATAGGAGATAGATGAAGATTGTCATTATCGGAGCCGGAGAGGTGGGATTTTACCTCGCCCAGAGACTCTCCCTTGAGAAACATGATCTGGTCATTATTGACAGCGATCCGGAGAAGTGCGCTCATGCCCAGGAAGCCCTTGATGTCTCGGTGATCGAGGGAAATGCTTCGAGCCAGAGCGTTCTGAAAGAGGCGGGTTTGGAATCGGCGGACATGTTTATTGCCGCTTCAGGCGTAGACGAGATCAATCTGATTGCCTGTATGATTGCTTCCAAAATGGGAGTAAAGAGAAAGATTGCCCGGGTGAGAAACCCGGATTATTATGAAAATTCGTCCATCCTCAAGCCAGAAGATCTCGGGGTGGACCTTTTCATCCATCCGGAAGAGGAGGTCATTGAGGAGATCACCCGGCTTCTCATGCGGGCCTCAGCTTCGGAAGTCGTCGAGTTTGAAAACGGCAAGATCGTGGTTGTGGGACTGAAACTGGATGGTCAGTGCCCCAATTTAAACAAACCCCTGAAAGAGGTTGGAAGCGAGGAGGAGAGAAGGAATATCCGTGTCGTGGCCATGCTGAAAGGGGAAAAGACGATCATTCCCACCGGAGAGGACTATTTCAGCAAAAATGACCAGATCTTCGTGATTGCCAAAAGGGAGAGCCTTTCCCATGTCCTTTCCCTCACCGGTAAGACAGACCAGAGACTCGATCGGATCATGATCCTGGGAGGAGGAAAGATCGGCCGGGGCCTGGCGGAAAAATTGGAGCGGCAGATCGAGGTGACCCTCGTCGAGTCGAATCGGGAAAAGTCGGTTAAGATCGCCTCACAGCTCAAAAGAACAGCCGTGTATCAGGCGGACGGAACGGAGATCGACACCCTTGCGAGGGAGGGCCTCCTCAATATGGACGCCTTCATTGCAGTCACCTCCGATGATGAGAACAATATCCTCTCTTGCCTGCTTGCCAAACATCTCGGAATCCATAAAACGATCGCCCTGGTCAATAAGCCGACCTATCTCCCGCTCCTGCCCGTCATCGGGATCGATTCCACGGTCAATGTTCGACTCTCCACGGCAAGCGCCATTTTGCGTTTTATCCGGAGAGGGACCATTCTCTCCGCAGCCACCTTTCACGGGATCGATGCGGAAGCCATTGAGTTTGAAGTTATGAAATCGAGCCGGATCATCGGCAAACCCCTGAAAGACCTGGGATTGCCAAAGGGGGCCCTGGTTGCGGCCGCCGTTCGAAAGGACGAGGTCTTGATCCTCTACGGAAAGAGCGTTCTGCAGCCCGGGGACAAGGTGATCGTTTTTGCTCTTCCCAAAGCCATTTCTGCCATTGAGAAGAGATTTTCATAAACCCCGATAGAAATTCCCTGCCTACCGGCAGGCAGGCAGTCGTTGCGATTTTCAATGGAGCAAGGTTTTGAAGCTTTCCAATATCATTTATACCTTATCCAGTCTCTGGCTCCTGCTCAGCGGGTTCTTCCTCCTTCCTATGGGATTCTCACTCTATTACAGGGACGGACTCCATTTCATTTATATCGCCCAGATGATCGGAATGAGCCTCCTGAGTTTCATCCTTCGAGGTCTCATCAAGAAGCCCCTTGAACTACAGATCAGGGAGGCTTTTCTGACCGTTACCTTGAGCTGGATCACTTTCTCCCTCCTGGGTTCTGTCCCGTTTTTGGCCTCCGGTTATATTCCAAACCTGACCGATGCCTTCTTTGAAACGATGTCAGGGTTTACCACCACCGGAGCCACAATCTTGACCGATATCGAGGCCCTTCCAAAAAGTCTCCTCCTCTGGCGAAACATGACACAATGGCTGGGAGGGATGGGTGTCATCGCCCTGGCGGTTGCCGTTCTCCCCTTCCTGGGGGTAGGGGGGGTCCAGCTTTTCAAAGCCGAAGTCCCGGGTCCCATCAAGGACAGGATTTCTCCCCGCATCAGCGAGACCGCCAAAATCCTCTGGGCCGTCTATCTTCTTTTCACCCTGGCCGAGATCCTTCTTCTGATGTTAGGCGGCCTCCCCCTTTTCGATTCTGTCTGTGTCACCTTCGGGACATTGGCGACGGGCGGGTATGCTCCCACCAATGCGAGCATTGCCGCCTATCCTTCTCCTTATATTCACTATGTGATCATCGTTTTTATGTTCATCGCAGGGGTCAACTTCTCTCTCCACTACTGGGCTCTCAGGGGGAGGCCCCGCTTCTATTTTTCGAACCCCGAGTTCCGTTTCTTTCTGTTCATCAGTGGGCTGGCCGTGGGATTGATCATGGCCTCGCGTCTAGCCAGGGGAGAAGTCCTTTCGGAAGAATTTTTCAGGAGCACGCTCTTCCAGACGGTTTCGATCGTGACGACAACGGGTTTTGTCACCCATGACTATGAACAGTGGCCTTTTGTGACCCAGATCATCCTCCTGGCATTAATGCTCTTCGGAGGTTGTACCAGTTCGACCGGCGGAGGGATGAAGAATGTGAGAATTTTGGTCGCCTTTAAATTCGTGGGATCGGAATTAAAGAAGCTGTTTCATCCCCACGGCGTCTTTCCGATCCGGATGGGAGACCGAACCGTTCCGGAAGGTTTGGTCTTGAATATCATCGGGTTCATCGCCCTGTATATCCTGCTTTTCTTTCTTGGCGTGATGGCCATGACCGGACTCGGTCTCAACATCGACACGTCGATTGGCGCGGTCGCAGCCACTCTCGGGAATGTGGGGCCGGGCATCGGTGCAGTGGGTCCTGTGGAGAATTACGCGCATCTCCCGGTTCTGGGAAAATGGATCCTCTCTTTTCTAATGTTGGCAGGCCGTCTGGAGATTTTTACTGTCCTGGTAATTTTTACCCGTCCCTTCTGGCATTAAAACCCCATCTTCCCATTTCCCTATCTCCTCACCTATCCATTCTTTTCCGGGTTTTTCCGGAGACGACGAGGGTGATCTCTCCTTTCAGGGTTCTTGATCCAATCTTCTCCTGTATCTCGCTCACCTTTCCCCTGAGAACCTCTTCATATACTTTGGTCAATTCACGAGTGAGAACGATTTCCCTGTCCCCGAGAATTTCGAAGAGGTCTTTCAGGGTTTCTGAAAGGCGGTAAGGGGATTCGAAAAAAATGAGGGTCTCCTTCACCTCTTCCAATTGTTTCAGCAAGTCTCTTCTTTTCTTCGATTTATTGGGGAGAAAACCCTTAAAGAGAAATGAATCGGTCGGGAGGCCGGCGACGCTGAGGGCGGCAATGACTGCGGAGGGTCCGGGGATGGGAATGACGCGGATCCCGTTTTCAATGGCCAGCCGGATGAGGCGGTATCCGGGGTCGGAGATGCCCGGCGTCCCCGCCTCCGAGACCAGTGCAACCTTCTTCCCTTCTTTCAACCCGGAAAGGATGACCTCCTTCTTTCTCCGTTCATTGCCCTCGAAGTAACTGGTCAGCGGAGAGCGGATGCCGAAATGCTTAAAGAGAAGACCGGTGGTTCGGGTATCCTCCGCAGCCACCAGGTCGGCTTCCTTTAAGGTCCGCAGGGCCCTCAGGGTAATATCTTCAAGATTCCCGATGGGAGTGGCGACGACATAGAGCACTCCCATCTTCGATTCGGAGGGAAACGGGTCCATATCCTGTTCCATATCATTTCTTAAGGAGTGGATCAAGGGGGGCGGAGAGAAACCAGGTTGATTTGGGTTAAGGTTATGGTAACGAAGCCCGTTTCGGTTATCGGTTAGGGTTACGTGCAAAGAATTAATAGACGACAAACGTGACCTTTTATTCACGATACGGGCATCGTGGCCGTAACCGTTTGCTAAAACCCTTATTGTTTCAGAGCTCTCAAAAAAAGTATTGACAATTGATGGCAAAAACAATAAATTTAAACATTATCAAAAAGTTGAGATGAGGAGCCCCATGCCCGAAGAACTCTCCCCCGAGAAGAAGACGCCTGATCCGGGCGATGAGTCGCCCCTGGTCGAGGGGGCTGAGACGGATGAGGAGCTTCTCCTGGCCAGGGATCTGGCCGGTTTTTTCATCAAGACCATCAAGGCCGTCCGCTTTTATCCGCCCGACAATCCCACTCTGAAGGGATTCAGAGATCAGCTCCTTAAAAAATTCCAGCATTTTCTGAATAAATATCCCGCCTTTGTTCTTCAGATCGGCGAATTCGCTCTCTCCTTTAAGGGCAGAGTCCTTTACGAAAACAGAGACACAAAGTCAAGCCTTGCCTTTTTCTTTTATAAAGACGGGTTAAGGGAGATCCGGTTCGTGGACGGTCTGGAGGAATGGGAAATCCAGGGGATGATGGATGTCCTCAGGGGGAGCGAAAGCATCAATGCACTGGAAGACGACCTGGTCACGTTGTTGTGGGAGAGGGATTTTGTTCACATCAGTTACCTTGCGACCGACGAATTTCTCGAAGACACCCCCATCCTCATCCCTGAACATGCGGATCAACTGAGAAGCCATCTGGTCTTTAAGCCTCTCGCCCACAATGTCCAGGTGGACATACTGGACGAAGAGGGAGAAGAAGAGGCTGATCTCGACCGGATCCTTTCACAAAGCGCCGGGGTTCCCTCCCTCAAAAACAGGGATGTCTATTTCCTTGCGTCCGACGAACTGGACCGTTTAAAAAACGAGGTGGCCTCGGAGATCGACTCGCTCTTTGTCTTCAATGTCATTGACATCCTCTTCGAGATTCTTGCTCTTGAGAAGGAACAGGAACCCTATCAGGATGCGGTCAATCTCCTCCAGAAGATGCTGGACGGTCTTATCACCCTCGGCGAATTTCAGAGGGCGAGCCATCTGCTCAAGCAACTTTATATCGTCATCAAAACTTATGAGCTCAAGGACTGGCAGGCGGAAGCCCTCCATCGATTGATCGAGAATGCCGGGGATGAAATGAGGATTGAACGGATCGGGAGAATCCTCGAGAAGGAGGAGGGGATCCGGCTGGAGGATGTGAACGACTACCTCGTCCTCCTCCAGCAAGGTTCGATTAAGCCCCTCATCAACTTGCTGGGGGAGCTGAAGAACTCGAAGGTCCGGAGAGTGATCTGCGACGCCCTGTCCGAAATCGGGAAGAACGCTGTGGAACTGTTTACACCTTTCATTGACGACAGCCGTTGGTATCTGGTCCGCAATATCACTTATATCCTGGGAAGGATCGGAAAAGAGAAGGCCCTTCCCCATCTTCAGAAGGCCTTCAACCATGGCGAACTGAGAGTGAGGCGGGAGGCGGTCCAGGCGCTGGGATTGGTCGGAGGTCCGAAAGCCGTCCAAGCGCTTATCAAGGCCCTCGCAGACAGGGATGGCCGCATCCGGGCGATGGCGGCGATCAATCTCGGAAAAGTGGGAAAGAACGCCGGTCTGGCCGGACTCCTGGAGGTTGTGCAATCGAAGGACTTTCAGAAAAAGGAACCGGCCGAGATGAAAGCCTTTCTCGATGCAATCGGAATGGTCGGATCCAATGAAGCCCTGCCCGTGCTTCAACAGATGCTGGAAAGAAAGAGTCTCTTCGGCATAGGAAGAAAGGATGAGGCCAGGCCGGGGGCGGCCAACGCCCTGGCGATGATCGGGACACCGGAGGCAAGGGCCATTCTGGAGAAAGGAAGAGATTCCAAAGACGAATCCATCCGGAGCGCCTGCCGGCAGGCGTTGAGAACGATTTCATCAAGGGAGCCATCCGTCTGATGTCTGAAAAGCAGCTTTTTACCCGGGAAGACCTCTCCATAAGGATGGGAACCGAATTTGTTTTCCGGTTCTACCGTCTCCTCAAGGGCGCGGCGATCTATGGCCGGAATAATGTCGTGATGAACCAGTACGCCCAGGAGTGCCTCCAGGCCATCCAGCCCATTATCCAATCTGATGGCCGCCTTTTTTTCAAGATTGTCCGGGACAACTGCTTTTTAAACCAGGCGAAGATTCAGGTGAGGGCGGATAATTACTCCATCTTCAAGGGCTTTTTAAATGAGATGAGGAAGCGCTGGATCGGAGAGATCGAGTTTTCAGAGGAGATCGACAACGAATCTCTCAAAGACCTCGTCTCTCTCCTTTCGGGACTCGAGGAGGGGAACGAGAGCAACTATCTTTATGTAAAGAAGCAGCTCGAATACAGGGGGTTCGGGCATATCCACGTGGGCAAACTGGAGTTTTTCAGGGATGAGGAAATCTACGTTGATTCCGAGGACCAGAAGCGGCGGTCGAAGGAGGTCTATTTTAAATCGATCGACCTTGTCAAAGAGGTGATGGAAGGGGTGAAGAACCAGAATGTCGTCCATATCCGTAAGGCGAAGCGCCTGATGCAGAATGCCGTCAATGTGATCATACAGGATGATTCGGCCTTACTGGGATTGGCGAACATTAAAAATTATGACGACTATACGTTCAACCACTCGGTCAATGTGGCCATCTTCGCCATCGCCATCGGGCAGAGGATCGGCATTCCCAAGAAACACCTGTCCCACTTGGGCATGGCGGGTTTATTCCATGATATCGGCAAGACGAAAATTCCGAGGGAGATCCTGAACAAGACAGGAAAATTGAACCCGGAGGAATGGGGAGTGATCCGGGCTCATCCGGTCGTCGGGGCGGAGATCGTCTTGAGAATGAAGGAATGGGGAGAGCTTTCCACCCGGATGATCAACGGCGCTTTTGAACACCATCTCCGATACGATTTGAGCGGTTATCCGAAATTGACCCGGAAGAGAAAGGTTACCCTCTTCGGGAGGATCATCGCCCTTGCCGACTTTTACGACGCCCTTGGAAGGCCGAGGGCCTACAACCGGTTTCCCTATGTATCGGAGAAGATCCTGGGGTTGATGATGGAGCGGAGCGGAAAGGATTTCGATCCCGTCCTGGTGAAGGTTTTCGTCAATATGATTGGAGTCTTTCCTCTGGGCACCCTTGTTCTCCTTGACACCAACGAGATGGGGATCGTCGTTCAGACACAGGAAGAGGCGGAACTGATGGACCGGCCGAAGGTCAACCTTCTCTATTACAAGGATGGCCGGTACCACAAGGGAAAGGTGGTGGACCTATCCGAGAAAGATGAACCTACCGGCGGATATAAATGGAGCATCGTGAAAACCCTTGATCCGAATGAGTATAGCCTCAATATCGCCGAATATTTGATTTAAACCATCCAGTTAGTCAAAAAAAGTCTAAGGTGTATGGGCAAGGGTAAAAATGCCAGTTTTGTCAAGAGGTTAAGATAAGGGTTTAAATGAATAGCCCTAACCCATTGACCTTTCACCAAACAGGCTTCTTAGCCCTTGCCTAAAAACCATTTTCAGTATCAACTTTTCCCTTTAGCTTCGTTCCACAAACGGTCCATTTCGGAGAGGCTGGATTGCCGGAGGGACTTTCCTCTTTGATGAAGCGATGCCTCGATGTAGCGGAACCGGAAGATGAATTTTTCGGTCGTTCTTCTCAGTGCGTCTTCTGGATCGATCCTGAGAAATCTGGCCAGGTTAGCCACAACGAAAAGAAGATCTCCGATCTCTTCGCGAATTTTTTTCCGGTTTCCGGAGGAGAGGGCCTCCAGGAACTCATGGATTTCCTCTTCCATCTTTGCAAGGATTCCGGCCAAGTCCGGCCAATCGAACCCCGCATGTGAAACTCTCCGGGTGATCCGGTCAGCCCTGGAAAGCGAGGGGAGGCCCTCGGGTATTCCATTTAGAAGGGAACGGGTGCTTCTATTCCGATGCGGTTTGTTGATTGATTTAATCCGCTTAGTGATATTTTTTCGAGTCAACTTTTTTACCCTCTTTCAAACGGGATGTCTCAGGGCCGAGGGAGATTTTTATCATAATATGTAGCGGTCTTATTTATTGAGGGTGGAGTCCGCCCCTACTAAGTCGGACGCTGTTAAGGCAATTCTTTCAAGCCCTCTATTTCCTTGATTAGCCTCATTTTTTATGTTAATTAGATAAACTTAAATAAAGGATTTTGCAAATAATTCTGAGCTTTTGGAATGAGGGAAATGAAAATGGATTACCGACACACGCTGAACTTGCCCAAAACCGACTTTCCAATGAGGGCCAACCTGGCCAAGAGGGAGCCTGAAATTTTAAACATGTGGGAGACCCGGGGGATTTACGGAACATTGAGCCGGCAGGCCAGGGAAAGGAAGAAATATATTCTCCATGATGGCCCCCCCTATGCCAATGGGAATATCCACATCGGAACGGCTTTGAATAAGATTCTGAAGGATTTTATCGTCAAGTCAAAGTTTATGGCGGGGTTTAACAGCCACTATGTGCCGGGTTGGGATTGTCACGGATTGCCGGTTGAGCACGAGGTCGAAAAGAGCCTCGGAAAGATAAAGGCGGAACTCTCCATATCGGAGGTAAGAAAGCGATGCAGGGCTTATGCAGCAAGGTTTGTCGATATCCAGAGGGGGGAGTTCAAAAGGCTCGGGGTCTTCGGAGAATGGGAGAAGCCCTACCTGACGATGAATTTCGGTTATCAGGCTACGATCGTCAGGGAGTTCGGCAAGTTTCTCTTGAATGGTTCAGTCTATAAGGGGAAAAAACCGGTCCACTGGTGTCCTACTTGTAAAACGGCGCTGGCTGAGGCCGAGGTCAAGTATGAAGATCATCGCTCCCCTTCGATCTATGTGAAGTTCAAAATGATTTCAGATATCGGAGAGGTATCCCCCGGCCCGGAAGAGAAGCCCGTTTATGTCATCATCTGGACAACCACGCCGTGGACGATTCCTGCCAACCTGGCCATCGCCCTCCATCCGGACTTTACCTATGTCGCTGTTGATATCGGCCTGGAGATTTATATCCTGGCCGAAGAGCTTCTCGAAACGGTCATGAAAAAGTTTGGGGTTGGGAATTACCGAGTGTTGGGAAAATTTTCAGGCCGAAGATTGGAAGGGCTCAAAGCCAGGCACCCCCTGTATGAACGGGAGTCAATCATCATTCTCGCTCCCTATGTGACGCTTGATGTCGGGACAGGATGCGTTCATACCGCCCCCGGCCACGGGCAGGAGGATTATGAGAGCGGGGTCGGCTACGGTCTTGAAATTTACAGCCCTGTGGACGATGACGGGCGGTTCACGCAGGATGTTCCCTTCTTTGCGGGGCAGTTCGTTTTTGACGCTAACTCCGCGGTGAATCAAAAACTGGCGGAAGCCGGGGCGCTCTTAAAAGAGGAGGTCATGGTCCATTCCTATCCTCATTGCTGGAGGACCAATGACCCCATTATCTTCCGGGCGACGGAACAGTGGTTCATCTCCATGGAGAAGACAGGGTTGAGGGGGAATGCCCTCAAATCGATCAACGAGGTTGTCTGGATCCCCCCATGGGGAAGGGACAGGATATACGGGATGATCGAAAATCGTCCCGATTGGTGCGTCTCCAGGCAGAGGGCCTGGGGAATTCCAATCACGGTCTTTTACTGTTCCTCCTGTAAACAGGCGCTGGCCACTCGAGAGACGCTTCAGAAAGTGGCGGACCTGTTTGAGGAAAGGGGAGCGGACGTCTGGTTTGAAGAGGAACCGATTCATCTGCTGCCCGATGGGACGCGGTGCACCCATTGCGGGGGAGGTCAATTTACAAAGGAAACGGATATTCTGGATGTCTGGTTCGATTCGGGAGTTTCCTATGCGGCCGTTCTGGAGGACCGGAACGAGATGGAGTTTCCGGCATCCCTCTACCTTGAGGGAAGCGACCAGCACCGGGGGTGGTTCCACAGCTCCCTGCTCACCTCCGTTGGGACAAGAGGCCACGCCCCCTATCGATCCGTCCTCACCCATGGATTTGTCGTGGACGGCGAAGGGAAGAAGATGTCCAAGTCCGCGGGCAACGTGATCGCTCCCGGAGAGGTGATCAATAAATTGGGGGCCGATGTCCTGAGGCTCTGGGTTTCGGCGGAGGATTATAAGGACGATATCAAGATTTCCGACGAGATCCTCAAACGCCTGGCCGATGCATACTTTCGAATCCGGAATACGTTCCGGTTTCTTCTCGGAAACCTCTACGATTTTGACCCCGGAAAAGATCGGGTCCCGTATCCGGATCTTTACGAGATAGACCGGTGGGCTTTCCACCGCCTCCAGAAACTGATCGCGAGGGTTACAGAGGCCTATGAGCGGTTCGAATTCCACATCGTTTACCACAGCGTCCAGAACTTCTGCTCGGTGGAAATGAGCTCCACCTATTTCGATATCCTGAAGGACCGCCTCTATACCTTTTCCAGCGGGTCCAATGGCCGCCGTTCCGCCCAGACGGCCCTCTATGAAATTTTGAAAGCCCTGACCGGGCTGATGGCTCCCATCCTCTCCTTTACCGCTGAAGAGGTTTGGCAGGTTCTCCCCGGGAAAGAGGGGAAGCCGGAAAGCGTCCATCTCACCGGGTTTCCCGAAATCAAAAAAGAATATCTGGATGGTGAGTTGAACGAACGATGGGAACGTATCTGGGAAATCCGCGCTCTGGTGACGAAGGCGCTTGAGGAAGCCCGCAAAGAAAAAAAGATCGGGCTTTCTCTCGATGCCCAGGTCCATCTCCATCTCCCCGAGAAGGAGTATCTCTTTCTGCAGCCCTATGCGCAGGACCTCAAATCGATCTTGATCGTCTCCTCCGTCACCCTTCATAGGGAGGAAAAGGGGATGAGCGTCGGGGTCCTTCGCGCGAATGGGGAGAAGTGCGAACGGTGCTGGAATTATGATGTTAGCGTCGGCACAGATTCCCAACACCCGACCGCCTGCGGGAGGTGCGTCGAGACGTTGAAAGGGTAACACCAATGCGGATTTCGGAATGCGGAATGCGGAATGCGGATTTAAACAATGAAGCGTAAATACTGGGTGCTGTTGATTAGTTTTGTATTGATCCTCGGGCTGGACCAGTATACCAAGTACCGGGTCGAGCAGGACATCCCCCTCCACCAAACGATCAAGGTAGTGGATGGATTCTTCAACCTCACGCACCTCAGAAATTCCGGCGGGGCCTTCGGGATCCTGGGAGGAGAGAAGGGAGGGGTCGGAACCTTCTTTTTCGTTTCGGTCTCTCTGATGGCGGTCGGCATTCTTATTTATCTCCTGTATCGGCTGAAAGAACACGAGCGGACCCTCTCCCTGTCGCTTTCTCTCATTCTGAGCGGAGCGGTTGGAAATCTCATCGACCGGATCCGATACGGAGAGGTGGTCGATTTCCTCGATTTTCACCTGTTCTCCCATCACTGGCCCGCCTTCAATGTGGCCGATTCAGCCATTACGATCGGCATCGGCCTGATGCTCCTCGAGCTTTTGGTTCACGATAAAAAAAGGTTAAAAACTTCTTCGTGACCTGTAGGGAACGATTTTAAACCGTTCCCTACTCCGAACCCCCCGCCTGCCAAGGCCTTGTGCGGCGGGGAGGCGAACCCTTAACTCCGAACGATGCATCCAATCCTTTTTCGCCTGGGAAGTTTTAATATTTATGCTTACGGGGTCTTCATCGCCGTTGCTTTCATCGCGGGCTCTCTCCTTGCCGCGAAGAGGACCCGGGAAGAGGGGATTCCCTTTGAGAAATTAGTCGATCTCCTTTTCTGGATGGTGGTGTCGGCGATCATCGGAGCGAGGCTGCTCTTCGTTCTGGTCAATTTTGATTTCTTCCGGGACCACCCGCTGCAGATCTTCAGGATATGGGAAGGAGGACTGGTCTTCTACGGAGGGTTCCTCCTGGCGGCCGCCGTCTCGATCGCCACCCTGGCATGGAACCGGCTTCCGGTATGGAAATGTACCGATCTCCTTTCACCCTCCATTGCCCTGGGGCTTTTTTTCGGAAGGATCGGCTGTTTTTTTGCGGGTTGCTGTTACGGGAAAGAGACCTCTCTTCCCTGGGGAATTGTCTTTAGCGATCCCAACTCGTTGGCCCGTCTCAATGTCCACCTCCATCCTACGCAGATCTACGAGGCTGCAGGCAGTCTTGCCATCTTCTTTTTTCTCAACTGGAAGAGGAAAAGAAAGGCTTTTGACGGCCAACTCTTCTCACTTTTTATCCTCCTTTACTCGATCGTTCGCTTCTTGATCGAATTTCTGAGAGATGATCCAAGAGGGGTTCTCTTCGGAGGGGCTTTTTCCACCTCCCAGGGAATAGGAATCTTTTTAGCCGTTTCCTCCCTTTTTATGTTATCCTATTTGGGGAGGAAGCGGAGGAGGTAGGGAAGGTGGCAGTTCTCGAGATTCTCAAATATCCCCATCCCATGTTGAAGAAACGGTGCCAGGAGGTGGACCGGATCGACGGGGGTGTGAAGCAATTGGTCCGGGATATGGTGGAGACAATGTATCGGTCAAACGGGATCGGGATGGCTGCCTGCCAGGTGGGCATTCCCAAAAGAGTGATCGTGGTCGATGTCGGCCCCATCGATCCCGAGAAAGATTTATTCGCCATGATTAATCCCGAAATCGTCTCCGAAGAGGGGGAGATCGAACACGAGGAGGGATGCCTGAGTGTTCCCGATTGTTCAGAAAAGGTGAAGAGGAAAGAGAAAATTCTGGTCAGAGGGTTTTCACCCGAGGGAGAGGAGATCGAGGTTTCGGGAGACGGGATCCTGGCCATTGCCCTTCAGCATGAGCTCGATCATCTCAACGGAGTGCTCATTCTCGATCGAATCAGCCGGTTAAAGAGAGAGATCTATCGGAATAAGCTGAAGAAGGAGAAACGAAAAGAAGAAGGCGTTTAATGGTATCTTCCTGGCGTATCGTTTTTTTTGGAACCCCTGCGTTTGCCCTCCCTTCGTTAAAAAAGCTTTTCGAAGGGCCGGATGAAGTCATTGCCGTGGTGACCCAGCCGGACCGGGAGAAGGGAAGGGGGCGAAAGAAGAGTCCCTCCCCGGTCAAAGAGCGTGCCCTCGAATATGGACTCATCCCGCTCCAGCCGGAGAAGGTGAAGGAAGACGCCTTTCTGGAGACTATGAAAAGGTTCGGGCCTGACCTTCTGGTCGTCGTGGCCTTCGGTCAACTCTTGCCCGGGGCCCTTCTCGGGATCCCCCGGTTCGGAGCAGTCAATGTGCATGCTTCGCTTCTGCCCCTCTATCGCGGAGCGGCTCCGATTGCCCGGGCGATCCTCAGAGGAGAGCGGGTCACCGGGGTTACTACCATGATGATGGACGAGGGGATGGATACAGGAGACATCCTGGCGCAAACCGAGATCCCGATTGAGCGGGAAGATAACGGAGAGACACTCCAGGAAAAGTTGTCCTCTCTTGGCGGGCGATTGCTGGCAGAGACGGTGGAAAAGATGAAGGGAGGCCTGATCCGCCCTCTTCCCCAGGATCATTCGAAGGCTACTTATGCTCCTCCCCTCAAGAAAGAGGATGGCCGAATCGATTGGAAAAGGCCGGCAGAGGAGATTCATCTTCAGATCCGTGCACTTAATCCGTGGCCGGCGGCCTTTACCCGCTGGAACGACCGTCTCGTGAAGATCTACCGGGGAGAGGTTCGAACGGAAGAATCTCGCGGCGCAGAAGGATCTGTGGCCTGGGTGGGGTCCGATTTTATTGAGGTCCGGACCGGGAGCGGTTCCCTCCTGATCAGTGAGGTTCAACCGGAGGGAAAGAGAAGGATGAATGTCCGGGATTTCCTCTCAGGGCATCGCATTCCTATCGGCACAATCTTTCAGTAATTGAGTTCGGAGTTCGGGGTTCGGAGAATTAAATTCTTTTACTCCGAACTAAAAAGGTTAACTTGGACCCTACGCCTAAAAAAAGAATCTTCATCGGACTGCTGGTCCTGACGTGTCTGATTCTCTCTCTTCTCACCTTTCTCCTCTGGTATGTCCCTCTGGTAGGATTGAAGACAATCCATTCCTCCCTGCCATTCTTTTACAGCCTCATCCTTGCCGTCTTTGTCTTGCTCATGTTCTCCGGCGGCCTTCTCCTCATCTTTACCATCCTCCGGGGCAAGGACATCCTCTTTTCTCAAAAGCTGAGGGGGATTTTGGCAAAGATCCTGTTTCCCTTCATGATTCTGATGGGAAAGATGGTTGGGGTTTCGAAGGAAAGGGTGCAGCAGTCTTTCATCGAACTGAACAACCATCTCGTCCGGTTGAACCATCACCATGCAGGGCCCGGACGACTCCTCCTTCTCCTTCCGCATTGCATCCAGGATTTCGACTGCCAGATTAAAATCACCGGCAACGTCAAAAACTGCAAGGGCTGCGGCAAATGCGAAATCAAAGAACTGATCGAGCTGGCCGACCGGTATCAGGCAAAGATTGCGGTCGCAACCGGAGGAACACTGGCCCGGAGAATCATCGTCGAAAACAGGCCCGAAGCCATTGTAGCCGTGGCCTGCGAGCTCGATCTGACAAGCGGCATCCAGGATGCCTACCCCATTCCGGTAATTGGTATCCTGAACGAACGGCCTTATGGTCCCTGTATCAATACCAAAGCCGATATTCAAAAAGTGAAATCTGCCCTGCTGGACCTCCTGGGACCCCGATCCCTTCCGGAATGATTTGACAAAAGGTCAACACATCATTAATATTTAGATATCTATAGGAGGTTGATCGAAGCGATGAATCATTTCAAGACGTTTCTTTTAATGCTGCTGTTAACCGGGCTTTTCATCCTGGTAGGGACCGCGATCGGGGGAAAGAACGGGGCGATGGTTGCCTTTATCTTTGCCGGCCTGATGAACTTCTTTGCTTACTGGTTCAGCGATAAGATTGTGCTCAGAATGTATGGAGCCAAGGAAGTCTCCTCTCAGGACGCCCCGGAGCTTCACCGGATGGTATCCGAATTGACGAACAAGGCCGGGATGCCGATGCCCAAGGTTTATGTCATGGAAAACAATACCCCCAATGCGTTTGCCACGGGAAGAAACCCTGAACATGCGGCCGTTGCCGTGACGACCGGGCTGATGCGCATCCTCTCAAAAGAGGAGCTGACCGGAGTCATCGGCCATGAACTCTCCCATATCAAGCACAGGGATATCCTCATCAGCACGATTGCGGCCACGATTGCGGGCGCCATCGGCATGCTCGCTTCCATGGCCCGCTGGGGAGCCATCTTCGGAGGAGGCCGCTCGGACGAAAGAGGCGGAGGAGGAAACGTCCTCTTCGTCCTTCTTTCCACGATAGTTGCTTCTATCGCCGCGGTTCTCATCCAGATGGCGATTTCGCGCTCCAGGGAGTATCTGGCCGACCAGGGCGGGGCCCGCCTCAGCCATCCCCTCTCGCTTTCAAAAGCGCTCGGTAAATTAGAAACAGCAGCCCGGCGAATTCCGATGGAGGCCAATCCATCGACCGCCCATATGTTTATCGTTAATCCTTTAAGCGGGGGAGGCGTTTTGTCGTTGTTCAGCACCCACCCTCCCATCGGAGAACGCATTGCCAGGCTTGAAGCGATGGCGAGAACGGGAACGGTTTGACCGGCAAATGCCCTGCCGCCCGGCCCCGGGAAGGGGGAGCAGAGCACAATTTGGATGATATTTAGTCCCCGGGAAGTCCCATCCTTATGGGGAACTTCAAAAAAAAGAGTCCGAGGACGATCTGCCTTGAAATCCTCGGGCAGGTGGAAAAGGCGGATCGTCATCCTGATAGACTCTTAAACGATTCCTTCAAAAGATACCGGCACCTCACTTCTCTTGATCGGGCTTTCCTCACGGAGTTAACCTATGGAGTCCTCCGGTGGAGGGAGCGCCTTGACTGGACAATCCGCCAACTCTCAACGATTCCCTTCCAGAAGATCGAACCGGAGACACTCAATATCCTGCGCCTCGGACTCTACCAAATCCGGTTCCTGACCCGGACCCCTGTTTCGGCAGCGGTGAATGAGTCGGTCGAGTTGGCCAAGAGACACCGGGGCTCCGGAGGAGGCGGTTTTGTCAATGCCGTCCTCCGCTCCTTTCTCCGGAGGAGGGAGGAGATTCGTGAGCCGGAGATCGCTCAAGACCCGGTCCTTCATCTCTCCGTAACCCAGTCCCATCCTCTCTGGTTGGTCCGGAGATGGATTGCAGAGATGGGGGTTGAAGAAACGTTGAACGTCTGTTCGTTCAATAATCGTATTTCAACCGTCACCCTCCGGACCAATACATTAAAGATGGGCAGGGAAGAGCTGATGGAGAGATTGAGGGACAAGGGGTTGACCGTTCTTCCAGGGTCCTTTTCACCGGAAGGGATTCTGCTGGCCGATCCTCCCCCTCTCTCCGAGCTGCCTTTTCTCAACGAGGGTCTTTTCATTATCCAGGATGAGGCCTCTCAACTGGTAACAAGGGTCCTGGATCCGAAACCAGGCGAGAGCATCCTTGATGCTTGCGCCGCACCCGGGGGGAAGACAACGCACATCGCCCAGCGGATGGAAAATAAGGGGGAGGTTTATGCCCTGGACCTCACCAGTGATAAGTTAGCCCTGATCGGGGAGCTGTGTAAACGGTTGGGAGTAACGACTGTGAAAAGATTGAAGGGAGACGCCACCCGGCCTCTTCCTGTCCCGGAAGGGATGACATTTGATCGCCTCCTCGCTGATGTTCCCTGTTCCGGTTTTGGAACGCTCCGGAAGAATCCGGATTTGAAGTGGAGGAAGGGAGAGGCGGATATCAAGCGATTGAGCACATTGCAGTCGGCGATTTTGGATCATCTCTCGGGGTATGTGAAAAACGGAGGCCTTCTCGTCTACAGCACCTGCACGGTTTTTCGCGAGGAGAATGAAGAAGCGGTCGAAAATTTTCTGAAGGCACACCCCGAATTCCAACTGGATCCGATCGCCGGTTGTCTTCCTGAGATATGCGGTCCCTTGATCAAAGGCGGATACCTAAACACCATCCCCCACAAAACCGAAATGGACGGCTTTTTTATAGCACGAATGAAAAAACAGGGACGTTGTTGACTAAGTTGAATTGTTCTGAAGTCGTTTGGAGTTTCAGCCATAAAAAATCAGCATGGATTTCACCTGCGAAATCTTCCCTGTCCCGAGGAGACTGTGTCGTAATATGAAAAACCGACCTTTTGAAAAGGGGGAGGGGCGGTCGGGTGGGCGGCTTGCCGGGAAGCAGCCTGTCAAAGGATAATAAGACGCTTCCCAAAGATTTAGAGCGGTAACCTT
>JAGVBT010000129.1 GCA_020059605.1 Deltaproteobacteria bacterium | reverse complement strand
TGAGCCTGTCGAAGCATGAACGGCAGGATACCACACCCTTCGACAAGCTCAGGGTGAACGGTAAGGGATATGTCTTTCCAATTATGGACTCCTTAGTAACCTATTTAAAACCAATTCGATTTCGAAGAAAGACAGAATCAGCGAACTGTAGCCCAAGGATGGTTGTCGCATCTTGAATCTTTCCCTGCTCGACCATTTCTATCGCTCGATCGAATGGAAAAATATGAGCAGTGATGATTTCATCTTCATCCAGATTCTGTTCGCAGGGGGTTATTCCGGTAGCGATAAAAAGATGGACTCGCTCATCGCTATACCAGGGAGCCACAAGGATTTCTCCGATTTTCTCAAACTTTTTCCCGATCAGTCCGCATTCTTCGCGAAGTTCTCTTCTGGCACACTCCCAAGGATCCTCTTCAGGGCTTATTGTCCCGGATGGAATTTCCCAGATGAAATCCCCTATCACAGGCCGGTATTGATGAATCAAGACGACGGATCCATCTTCCAAAACAGGAAGAATGGCTGCGGACCCCGGATGGCGGATCACGCCCATATCCACCTTTCTGCCATTCGGCAAAACCCTCTCTTCCACATTGAAATCGAAAACCTTCCCCTGCCAGAGAATCTGCGGGTCATCAAGGCTTGTCATCCATTCCTCCCGGTTCAATCGCCCCGCACGTTAATCTTTGGGGAACGCTATTCCCAACTCTTTCATCACTCTCCTGCTTCGTTCTAGGCGTCCTCCCTCAATCTTAACGCCATGGAGATAGGCATCCAGCGAATCGACATCTCTCAAAAGCTCGACAAAAGGATCATTCGAATTTAATTCTTTTTCACTATGCTGAACCACTGCCTGGACGATGGCCTCCGCCTCTTCCTGATTCACTTGGGAAAGTTTCGATCCCGATGCCCGGTTGAACCTTTCTAAGAATTCATAAATATAAGGGGAAGCGGCTTCAGCATGACCCGCGTGCTTCTTGGTCACAACCGCGCCCATATCGTGAAGCGCTGCGGCAATTCCTGCCAACTCAGGGTTTATCCCGCGATGGAGGGCTAATAATGTTGCAAGCTGGGAACTCGAATACATATGCATAATGTTCCATCGGATGGGAAGATCCCTCCCCTCATCATCCAGATCTTTCATTTCCGAAAGAAGCATGGATAGAATGCGGTTGAGTCGCCTTACGGATAATCTTTCCTCACGGTCCTCATGGTCACTCAAACACATTCATCCCCCCTTCATCCCCCCTTCGGTTCACCTTCAACTTCAGAAGTGAATATATCCTTTTAAATAAAGAAACAGAATGATCAACAGAAGGGCCGGGATGAAATTGCCCACCCTCACCTTGTGCAGTCCGAGGATGTTGATCCCGATCCCCATCACGATCACCCCGCCCACCGAGGTGAGTTCCCCGATCATCGCAGGAGTAAATAAAGACTGAAGCTTCCAGGCCAGAAGCGTGATGCTCCCCTGATAGAGCAGGACGGGGAGGGCAGAGCCAAGGACGCCAAACCCCATGCTCGCCGCAAAGGGAATGGAAATAATGCCGTCCATCATGGCCTTGGTCACTAAGATCGAGGGATCTCCTTTGATTCCATCAGTAATGCTCCCAACGATGGCCATCGAACCAACGCAGAAAAGCAGGCTGGCATTGATAAATCCCTTGGCCGGGCTTCCTTCCGTAACATGAAGCTGTCTTTCCAGCCATCCCCCGATCCGTTCGAGGCGACCCTCGATATTGACCCACTCTCCCAGGATGGCTCCTGCCACCAGGCTGATTAGGACCAGGATAAGATCCTGGCTCTGAATGGCCATATTCAGACCGACCACCATCGTGAAGAGACCTAACACCTGTAACGTCGTCTGTGAAATTCTTTCCGGAAGACGTTTTCTAAATAACAGTCCCACCCCGCCCCCGATGAGAATGGCAATGGCATTGATAATCGTTCCCATCACGAACCCTTCTCTAAAGGTTGCAATTGAAATTCACTATATAACACCTTTGGAACTTACGCAATAATTACCGCCCATTCCTACGGATCTTGTGCTAAAATATATCTGCAATGCTCTTCTCAAGGAGGAAAAATAGATGAAGGTCATTTTTCATCCGAGATTCTATGAGGTTTATACTTCTGATCCGGCGGCGGCTCCGGGAAGGATGGAGGCCATGGTGAAGGCCCTGGAGAAAGAGTTCGAGTTCGTCGAACCGGAGCCTGCTGCCGAAAGGGACCTGCAGAGGGTCCACGGAAAGCAGCATATCCAATCGGTGAAAGGCGAGCCGATGGTCTATGAAATCGGGCTCCTTGCTGCAGGGGGCGCCATTTTGGCAGGGGAGATGGCTTTCGACGGACAGCCTGCTTTCGGCCTCATCCGGCCTCCCGGCCACCATGCCAGCCCCCATTCCTGCTGGGGCTTCTGTTATTTCAATAACATGGCCATCGCTATCAAAAGACTCCTCCACGAGGAGAAGATCAACCGGGCGCTTGTCCTTGATTTTGATCTTCATTACGGGGATGGGACGGCCAATACCTTCAGCGGATCAAGGGCGGTCACCTATTTCCATCCCGAGGGCCCAAACCGGCAGGCCTTCCTCAACACGATTCAACAGACCCTGGGAAGCGATAAGGATTATGATCTCATCGCCATCTCCGCCGGGTTCGATCGCCATGAAGAGGACTGGGGAGGGCTCTTGAAGACCGAGGATTATCATTCAATTGGAGAGTGGACCAGGGAATTCTCCCTTGAAAACTGCCAGGGAAGAAGGTTTGCCGTCCTGGAGGGGGGGTATAACCATTCTGTCCTGGGAAGAAACGTGAAGAGCTTTCTTCAGGGGTTCACGGATTGAAAACCCTCCCGGGTAATCGTGGCATAAGAGAGAAAAGAACTCACCTCTCCCCGGACCTTCAGATGTTCCATCCCTTCCGCAACCTTCTTTAATATCTTTTCCAGAAAAATGTTCTCCTGCCCCATCTTGTTGAGCTGGAATTCCAGGCCCATCCTCCTTGGAATCGAAAAGGCATAGGAGATTTCATCTCCATCCAGCCGGGGAAGTTTCTTCTTCGTCCAGAGAAAGTAGAGGCGAAAAGGATTCTGCTGATCTTTCTCCGTCCTGCCGGCGAGGACAAAGGAGACCTGATGGAGGGGATCGATGGGCAGCAATTCACACTTCTTTCTCATAAACCTTTCGTATTCCGTAGAGAGAAAAGCGAGGCTTGCCCCGTAAATGTCCTGGACATCGGTCATTTTCTCTTCTTCGATAAAATTTTTAAGTGTCCTCCCCATCTCCGAACCTTCGGCCGCCCCCGTGACGAGAAGAGCGGAATGCGGCGTCAACGGAATGAGACAATCCATATTAAATTCCGTTTCTTTCCCTTCCTCATTAAGCTGGACAACCCGGTTCTCGGCGGCCAAAACGATCCCATGGATGTTCTTTGCGACAACGATCTGCGGCATCTTGGTCCCTCCTAAACTTGAAAATAGGTTTCGTTCAACGGTTACGACACCCGTATCGTGAAGGAGTTACGTTTAGCGTTTTCTCATCCTTTATCCCCTACCCTAACCGAAAACCGTAACGGGCTTCGTGGCCGTTACCGAAACGCCATGAGTTTTTTTATAGCCCGAAGGGCTCCTCAAGACATAACGTATGATTTAAAGATATCCCTCTCCTGAATGATTTTCAACAAAAATATTTCGGTGTTGACAAACTTCCACCGACTTCTTAAAATTTTGCAGGCCTTGAGAAAAAATTCTCAATTTAAGGAGATTAAAAATGGCTGTTAAAAAAACAGGACCCGAAAACTGCTGGAACCCCCTGATTGAGACCCTTCCCATTGAGCGCTTAAGGGAGCTTCAACTTAAGAAATTTAAGAGAATTGTCCAGTGGGCTTATGACAGGTCAAAATTTCACCGGAAACTGTATCAGGAGGCCGGCTTTGAGCCCGGGGACATCAAGTCCTACGAGGATGTGGCCACGGTTCCGAAGGTGGAGAAGGCAATGATGAGGGATATCCAGAGAAAGGACCCTTTTCCTTACGGGGACGCCCTCTGTGTTCCCCTTGAGGAAGTCACCGAATTCCGGCAGACCAGCGGCACAACGGGGACCCCTGTCTATCAACCCGATACCTGGCAGGACTGGGAGTGGTGGGCAGAATCCTGGGCTTATCTTCTTTACGCCCAGGGATACCGAAGAACGGACCGAGTCTTCCTTCCATTCGGGTATAACATCTTCGTCGCCTTCTGGGCAGGCCACTATGCCGCTGAAAAAATCGGCTGCGAAGTTGTGCCGGGAGGGGTCCTCGATACGGAAGCCCGCCTATTGAAAATCCAGGAGCTAAAAGCGACAGCCATGATGGCCACCCCGACCTATGTGCTGGGAATGGCGGACACCGCCAGGAAGAAGCTGGGAATCGATCCGGCACGGGATCTCACCATCCGGAAGATCACGTGCGCCGGCGAGCCTGGGGCAAGCATCCCGTCCACGAAGCAGAGGATGGAGGAGGCGTGGGGAGCGAAGGTCTATGATCATGTCGGAGCCACGGAGATTGGCGCATGGGGCTTCGAATGCACGGCACAGCCGGGTGGACTCCATGTGAATGAAGCCCTCTTTTTAACCCAACTGGAAGACATTGAAACCGGGGAGATCATCGAAGAACCGGGCCGGAGAGGAAAGATTATCATTACCGCTCTGGACCGCATTGCACAGCCCTGCATCCGTTTCGACTCGAAGGATGTCGCCGAATGGTCCAGGGATCCGTGTCCCTGCGGGAGGACATTCCGGATCATCCTGGGTGGGGTTGTTGGAAGGTCTGATGACATCACCAAGATCAAAGGGGTTCTCATTGCACCCTCTGCCATCGAGGAGGTCGTCCGTTCCGTAAGCGGGCTGAGCAATGAATTTGAGGTCCTGGTTATAAAGAAGGGTGATCTCGACGACATCACATTAAAGATCGAACTGTTGCCGGATGCAGAGGGAAATCGCGAATCGATCCTGGCCCAGTTGAAGGACCAGCTGAGGCTGAAGACAAATCTTGGCTACAATATTGAAGTTCACCCACATAACTCGCTTCCTCGCTATGAGGTGAAGGCCAAACGGTTTAAGGATCTGAGAAAGTAATAGGAATGAAACACGAATGACAACGAATGTCACGAATAAAACTACTAACATTTTAAAATGGGGACCGCACTGATTATGGAACTGTTATTTATTCGATCAATTCGCTATCATCCGGGTAATTCTTAAAAGGAGAGATAAACAATGACCCGTGCGAAACTAAAACAGATGGATGTTCGAATCAAGAAGATTAAGAAAGCGGCTGAGGAATTAAAGGAACTTTCAGGTGGAATTCAGGCGGTTGACCGAAATGCAAGTCGAATTCTCGCCTCGACAAAGATGCTCGAAATCAACATCAGCGACATCTTGGACCTTAACTCGTAACTTGAAACTTGCAACTTGTAACTCGTTTTAAAGCTTGATCCACTTGGGAACAACCACAATGCCCGAGGCGGTCACGGTGAACCGCCTGGCATCTTCCTCCAGATCGTAACCGATCTCCATCCCCTGAGGGATTTGAACGTCCTTATCAATAATCGCCTTTCGGATCTTTGCATGTCTTCCCACATCCACTCCTGATAGAAGGATGGAATTTTCGATTTTGGCATAACTGTGGATTGTCACCCTAGGCGAAAGAATCGATCGCTGCACACTGCCTCCGCTGATGATAGAGCCATTGGAGAGAATGGAGTTGAGGGCGGTGCCGATTCTTCCCTCTTCCAGCAGGACCGTTTTGGCGGGTGGGTAGGGGGCCTGGTGGGTAAAAATCGGCCATTCAGGATCATAGAGGTTGAGTTGAGGGATCACGGAGACGAGATCCATGTTCGCCTCGTAGTAGGCATCGATTGTACCGACATCTCTCCAGTACCCCATGCCTCCGCGATCGCCCTGTCTGAAATCGAAAGCGAAGATTCGATCCTTTTGAATCATTGCGGGGATGATATCTTTGCCGAAATCATGGCTTGAATCGGACCGAACGTCTTCAATCAATCGCTTGATCATAATCTCCGTATTGAAAATATAGACTCCCATCGATGCCAGGATTCCTTCCGGATCCCCGGGGATGGTCCTGGGTTCTTCGGGTTTCTCCTGGAATCCGATGATCTTTCCCTCCCGGTCGACCTCGATGACGCCGAACTCCCTTGACATCGTCCGGTCCATGCGGATCGCGGCGACGGTTAAATCCGCTCCCTTCTCCGCATGGAAGGCAAGCATCTTCCGGTAGTCCATCTTATAGATATGGTCACCGGAGAGGATGAGAACGAGATCCGGTTTCTCATCCTGCAAGGTATAGATATTCTGGAAGATGGCATCGGCCGTCCCCTGATACCAATGCTCATCGATCCTCTGTTGCGCCGGAATGACCTCTATGAATTCCCCCAGGATGGGGGAAAGGACGTTCCAGCCTAATTGGATATGGCGATGGAGCGAGGTCGATTTGTATTGGGTGAGGATATAGATATGTCTGATGTCTGAGTTGAGGCAATTGGAAAGGGTGAAATCGATGATACGGTAAATGGCGCCAAAGGGAACAGCCGGTTTGGCCCGGTCCCGGGTAAGGGGATAAAGCCGTTCGCCCCGTCCTCCCGCCAGGAGCATGGTTACGATTTTTTTCATTTGGCCTTCCCCTTCTCCAGAAGCTCCTTCACCTTCTTTTTCAGCTCTTCAAGATCGCTCGACTTTGTCACATAGGCATCCGCCATCCAGCTCATGAAGTCGTCGCGGTACCCGGAGTAAGATGTGTTGAGGATGATGGGGATCTTCCTGTCCTTTCCGACAATCCGTCCCAGAGCCTCCATTCCATCCATCACGGGCATGACGATGTCAAGGATGATCAGATCCGGTCTTCCCTCTTCCAGTTTCTGGATGGCCTCTCTTCCGTTGCAGGCAGTCAGGACCTCATAGCCTTCTGCCTCCAATTCCTCCTGATAAAGGAGCCTCAAACCCTCCTCATCCTCTACAACCAAGATCTTTTTCATAGGTGGATGATCAACAATTTACGGTCAAAAAAAATCTTTATGACCCCCGTATCCGGTGACCTGTATCCTTAAACTTTACTCACTTTTAGGCTTTCTTTTTCTCTGTTCAATCGCCAGCTTGCATTCGGCGCAGATGAACCGTGGGAGCGTATGGGGATAGACGATCTTTTCCTCTCCGAACCCCCAGTCGATAATATCCTTCACTTCCAGGGCTTCCTTAAAGGCGTGCCCAAGACAAAGTCCCATTCCGCAAACAATGCAGATGGCCACCGCCTCCGAATCCACTCCCTGTTTGGCGCAGATGTAACATTTCATCTCAAACCTCCATAACGATAATGGTTAAAATTTACCACATCTCACACCAAAATGCCAGAAATGAAAAAAAGACAAACCCAATCAGAAGTGACCCACAACCACACTGAAGAGAAGCGGGGTATTAATCCTAACGGGTTAAATTAAAGGAGGCTTATTAGATTTTTGATTATAAAGAAAAGGCCAAATGGTGGATTATTAAGCCTGGGGATGTCTACGCCACTCTCTGATGAACTCCTTAAGTCCGGACCTCCTCTAACCAAAGTTACCGAGCACGTTTGCTCTACCCTTGAGCTACATCATTCCCCATCGGGGTCCCGACCAACCGGCAGTTATCGTATATCCTCTTTGGTGGACAATTTTGTCTGCGGCCTGTTTCAGCTTCTCATTTCCGCAGTTTAACAGATCCAATACCATTTTTTCCTCGTGGTATCCCTCCATAGCCTCAATCAGCGCATCCTCCGTACCTATCTCACCTTTTCGAATATAATATCGGTAGGCTGCAGATACAATCTCCAAATTCTTCTTTTTCATCGCATCATCTAAAAACTCCGTCCCAATCGGATCCTTAATCTCCGCAAGTGCCCTTGCGGCAAACCTCCTGACACAACAATCGACATCCTTCTCCGCCGCATTTTTCAGGACCCTGGGATCACATGTGTCTTTCAACTCTGTAAGTGCCCTTGCAGATCGTCTTCTGACAAAACAATCCTTTTCTCCCTTTAACATCTCAACCAATGGTCCTACGGAAGGAGAGCCAATTTTTATCAAAGCGTCTTCTGCTGCCAAACGCACATCCCAGCTCCTGTCACTTTTGAAAACGGAAACCAAGGGATTAACAGCCCGAGGATCTTTTCTCTTTCCTAATTCCTTTGCCGCCACCAATCTTTTGGTTGACTTAGAGCTATTGAGTTGCTTGATAAGAGAGTCTATCTCATCTGCCGACACACTTCCGATAAAACAAATGATCACAATTGCCGCCATCCATGCACATTTTCTCATCTTCCGCTCCCCCTCTCTTTATACCCAATCCCCCATCCCCTTGGGGGCTTAAAATAATGAAGGAATGATAAATAAAATATCCCATACTTCTATTTAAAGATAAACGAAAATTCAGAACTCTTTTCTTAAAGAAAAGGTGATGAGATTGGCATCAAAACTGTCATGGCGATTGACGCGATCCGTCAGGTAAGTCCTTTCCAGAGTGAGGATTGGCGTTACCCATTTATTTTTATACCAGAAGCTCAGCGTTCCATCCGCATATTTCTGTGAATTCTCTCCCATGGTTTTGGCGTAGCTCCCGTTCAGCCTTACTCCCAGTCCTTTATAGATGTCGTAACTGATCCCGCCCGAATAGATCAAAGCGCTGGAGTTGAAAAAGAAAGTCTCGAAGGAAAAAGGAATGAAATTAAAGACATTTTTTCTGTCGAGGATTTTTTCATAGGTAAACGAGGCATCTATCGTCAATTTTGGGATGAAGACGGGCTGATAAACGGCTGTGAGGATATAATCCCTCGTATCGACACGAAATTTCTGGTCTGGATTATGTCTCCTTTTCCATAACACCGTCCCTTTAAAACTTAAATTCTGGATCGGCGTATCATATTTCACCCTGACCTTGGCGATATTCTGGCTCTCGGGGGAAATTCGTGTATAGGGGTTGTCGAAATTGGCCCCCTGATATTCCCCGAAGAAGGTTAAAAACTTGTAGGGTTTCCAGTCGGCGGAGGCGACCCAACCATGGGCTACGATTCTTGTATCGTCGGGATGCTTCCCCCCATCGAATGGATTGACCGCAAAGTTTTCTCCTTCGATATCCCGGTACTGGATCCGGTAGCCTGCTCTCATTGTGAGATTCTCCCTCGGGACATATTCCAACTGGAACGTTCCTGTATGGGCGAACAAATTATACTTTGTGTCGCTGCTGGCGGGGGCGGCCAGGAATGGGTCGGTGTTGGAGCGGCCATCCTGATTTATGGTGTGAAATCGATAGTCAGCGTGCAGGATCAAATCGGTCCTGAAAAGGTAGCTCAAACCCATCTCGATCACATGGGTATTAAAATTGAATCGCCCCTTTCCCGACATAACCCCGATTTCCGGAGCGGCAGTCAGATCGGCCCGGCCTTCTGAATGGGCAAAAATATACCCTGCATCGAAATCCCACCGCTCCCCAAACCGGGTGTGCGCTTTAACCGTGCTGACATAAGTATTCACATTCTCGTCACGCTTCTCGAACTGCGGCCCGCTCATTTTATTCTTATTTTCAAAATTCCAGAAGGACTGTTTCACATGGAGATCCCAGCCCCCTACTGGAAAATCGGCTGAGATGAAATACTCATTGAACCGTTCTTTCAGGTCTTGTTCCATGGAAAATGGAAAAGTCAGCCTGGGAACGCCTGCATCTCCATCCCTCTGGGAATGGCTGTATCCAACATTGAGCCGGACGTCTTCCTTGGGGAAAACGGACAATGTGAGCGTTCCCCTTCTGCTTCTCATGTTGAAGTTGTGGTTATCGGTAAAGAACGTATTATCTTCCCGGTCAAAAAAGTACTTATATTCTTTATAAGTAACAACGAGGTCATAAGTCTTATTTTTTTTGATTTGTAAACGGCCCCTCGGGAAGGGATCGCCTATCCCGCTGGCATTGAGACCGACGTAGTCGACAAAACCTTTCTCCCCCTCAAGGTTCTTTCCCCATATGCTGAAATCGAAAAGCTTTAACCCATCCCGCAGGTTGACGACTTCTTTGTATCGATTTCGGCCATCGATATCGGTAAACCGATATCCTAACTCGACGCTCCCGCCCCACTGAAAACCTTCCATCTTCACCCCAGTGTCCTCTGCCGGCGCGCTGGAAACAGAAAAAAGGTGGAAAAAGGAAATACAGAGTAAAAAGAAAAATATTCTGAGCAAATATCCTTTCATCCTTGACCCCCTTCTCATTGGAAGAACCGACTGCTGAAGTTGGATCCGTGGATCTGAGTATGACAATTGACGCAGGAAAATTTGGGGAAATGGGGTTGCCCATGGCATTGAAGGCAGAGGGTCCGAGCATCACGTCGAGTCAACAGGAACCGGTTCGGAGATCCATGTGGGGCATGGCAGACACTGCAGCCCTCGACCTTCACCGCCTGGTGTTCGAAAACCCAGGGACCTCTTTTCTCCGGATGGCATTTAAAACAGGCGTCGTCATTAAATTTATTCCATTTCTTCAAACTGGCCCTGGTTCGAGTCCCGTGAGGAGCGTGGCAATCGGAGCATTTCATTGCCCCTTCCAGCACCTTGTGCCGGGTTGGAAGATAAAACTTTCCCTTGACTTCCTGGTGGCAGGATAAACAGAGATCGGTCTCTTTCTCCTTCAGTAGGTTTTCTGCAACGCGGGTCCCATGGATCTGGTGGCAGTCATTGCAACTGACGGCGCTCAGTTTATGGACTCCCCTTCCAAATTGAAAAAATTGTTTCTGTTTCTGATGACACGCAAGGCAGGCGTCAGCCCGGGTCGTTGCATCCTTTCCCTTGAAAGAAAAGATGAATCCCTTTCCTTCGGACTCGGCGTGCTTCTCTCCGGGGCCATGGCAGGATTCGCATCCTTTCCGTTCCGGCGACACTTTTGGGTCAAGGGCATTTTTCCAGTGGGGGGCGCCCCTTTTGAAGCCCTCATAAAGATCAGGATGGCAATCTTTGCATGTCTCGGCCCCCACATAACTTTCCTTTTGGATTTTTTCTTTCTCCTGACTGAAGGATGTCATGCCAATGAGGGATACCATGCATAAAGAGACGACAAGAAAGACCGCCAGGTACTTAGTACGATTCATAATTGTCTCCTTCATTGAATGGAATATCGGTGATGTATTCCCTCTTTGAGAGTTCTCCATGATTGGGATCCGCGTTTGAGACACGTGGCGCCGTGCCTCAAACGCATTCCAATTTTTTCGTCTTAAGGATTGATATTATTTACTGTAACGCGATAATCCGTTGCAGGGCGGTTCCCCGCAGGTCGAACGCCTGCCGGGTTAATCCCAAGCGCCCTCATAGAGTCCTGTAGAATCTGGACGATATATTTTGGGTTATGGACCGACGCGGCGTTTCCTGCTTTGTAAGCCCATGCAAGGTTAAATGCGGCAGACAGGGTATGGGTTGTCCAGGCCCTGTATTGATCGCCGGTTAGGGTAAAGAAGTAGGGGTAACTGTCCGGATTGTAACGGATTCCCTTCAACTCAAGAGCTGCTTTAAGCTGGCCGAAGAGCCCTGAATCGGGGTCGATCGTCCCCACCTCCTCATAGGTCGTTTTGACCTGTCCATCCCCGTCATAATCAGCCGAAGCAGGGATTGTAAAAAAGCCTGTTGCCCCCGGGTGGCACGATTGGCAGGTCTCTATTCTCGGTTTCCAGGTATGCCCTCCTTCTGCATGATCGGCGCTGGCTTCGGCCATATGGCATCCCGCGCAATTCAAGCCCTGATGGGCTGTATTCCCCGCCGTGTATTGCTGGGACGTATTGTTGAAGAAATACTCCCATGCATTCTTGCTCCAGAGGTGGGATCCCCCGTCAAGGTAATGCGGGTTCACAAAGGTGACCCCCGCAGGATTAATCACGTCGTCCGGGCTCGTATATGGATCGAGCCTGCCCCGGATCCTGTAATAGATGGTCAATCCGCTTTCCCGTCCCTGGTGACAGAAGAGACAGATGGCTCCATTTCCAACGGCGGCTGGGATGGCGGTTCCATCCATGAATCCATTGAAGCCGCCCCTTGGATTTTTTGCCGCATCCACAAATTGGGAGTTATAGGAGAGTTTAACGGGAATGCGGACATTCGCCCCCTTCTGGCTCTTGTGGGGATCATGGCAGGTGACGCAGGTCACCGTCGCATCTCCCCAGAGGACAGAGGCCTGCGGCGTCCCCTGCCTGTCTTCTAAATAATCGATCGCTCCCAATCCGTGATGGCACTGGTTGCAGGCGTAGTTGCTGATAAATGTCGGCTGCGTTGTATTGTTTGGAGCGACCAGATAGGCATTGGCTGGATTGGGGGTTTGGGTCAATACATAATTGGTATTCCCGGGGTTTCGCAGGCTGTTCACGCCTCCCGATCCGGTGATGCTCATGTCGAAAGGATAGGTCACCTGGTGGGTGGAACCATATTCAAATGCGCTGAACTCCAGCCACGCAAGCCCCCCCGTTCGATCCGCATGGCCGCTCTTGAGATATTGCCCAAAAACATTATTGTTATGGGTTTTGCTAATATCAATGGAAGTCCCGTCCCTTCTTTTTCCCCATGCCGAATATTTCTGTTGTCCCTGGGTGTGGCATGTTCCGCAAAGGTTCTCCGTATTGGTGTACATGTTCCTCACTTCGAAATTAAAAGACCCCACAAAGGGAACGCTCACCGGCAGCGTCCCTGTCCCGGTTTCTTTCCTATAGATTATATTAACCGGAGTTGACACTACAGGGATACCTAAGTGCAGGGTTTGGTCGTCAATAACTTCCTCTACGGGAAAACCGGCCAGTACGGTTGCCTGAACAGTCACCGGGGCTCCTGCATTTAGAGCATCTGAGGGGAGATTGATTATTTTTGAAGCCGAGCCAAGGATGAAAAGGGTGTCATGAGGATGCACTTTTCCGGAAAATCCTCCCGCGGCGAAAGTGAGTTGGTCTGAGCTGGCATTCAAAACCCCCATTCCCTTTATAATTGTAAGGCTCGGCGATGCAATGGCGGACCCCCGCACCCAAATTCCGTTTTGGTCCCATGCCCCGTCCCCGTTGATCTTATAGGGTTTGAGATTCCGATAACTTGCCGTCCTGCCGTCAACCGGAGTGACGGCGGTTACGGTGGTGCCTGAAAGGCCGCTTACCCTTACTATGCCGTTAACCGTGGCTAACTGGTTGCCGTTGGGCGCCGGGATATGAGAATCATGGCAGGCCCCGCAACTCACCTCGGGATTTGGCATGTTCCTCTGAGCGATCTTCTTCCTGAACTGAGGATATTGCAATGCATAATTATGGCAGACGCTACATTCTTCAATGCGTTCGTTTCGTGTCACCATGGTGAGTTGATCCAATTTAAATAATGAAACGAATTCCGAATTGACCCTCGCTCTTGCCGGCCCTGTTCCGTTCACCATCTGGTCGAAATATTTTCCAGGTCTCCTATTGGAGTTTGCATGGGAAGTCGATAGAAATCCGGAAACATCAAAGTCGGGGGAGGCGTGACAGCTTACGCATGTTCTGGTTTGTGGGATAGGGGTTGGAATCGCACCCACTCCATAGTGAGCAAGCCCGCCTCCGTGGCATCCCTCGCAGGTCACATGGTCTTTCGCAATCAGGTTGGAAACCGGCGTGTAATGCGAGGAGCTGACATATCCTTCAGGAATCGTATAAAAGGGATTGCCGGTTCGCGTAGAAACCAAATTCAAAGGGACATAACCCATTTGAACCATGCCTGAAATAAAATCCTCCACAGACGGATTGTTATCCAGCCAATCCTGGTGACAGGCAATGCAGGTCTGGGTCCCCGCCTTTCCGGGCTGCGCTTCTATGTTTCTGATCAAAACCAAAGTCGACAGCATCAGAAATACGGAGAGCAAACACATCCACTTGGCGTAAGTCCGGAACTTCATGCTTTCCTCCTTGTCATAGATTTGAATTAAAAAGGGAGAAATCACGTGGAAATAAAAAGGGGGAAAGTATATAGAACCGTCTATATACCTCCCCCCTATTCATCAAAAACATATCAAATTCTTTTATGGATTGTCAAGCAGAAAAATTTCACAAAATAATATATGATACAACAATTTACCACAAATCCCTTGTGATTACAATAAAAATCGAACCTTCGTACCATTATTTTTGAATGAATTTGACTGACTGACTTTTTACGAGATCATCATATATTATTCCAGATTTTTTTGAATGACTCCGTAATAATATTTATAATGAAGCCACAAAATTCCTGAAACTGCATGGAAATGCCCTCTTTTCTTACTCCTCGCCTGTAGGAAAATCCCTTCAAACAAGAAATCATCAATCCTCTTGCAATTTTAAAAAAACATTTAGATTCAAAAGATTAGACTGTTGTTGAAGGTCTGGCATATTCCTTGCTCATGGAGACCCCCAACGGCCGTAGATGATCAAGAATAAAAGCCGACAGCAAGTTCTGTTTTGGGCTTGCATTTTTTTTCGTCAAGGCAATTCCCAAAAAAAGGAGGTCAGTATGAAACGGAATTTAATTGTTCTATCTTCTGTCATGGTTTTGGTTTTGATGGCATTTATCACTGCCACGCTTTATGCGAAATCGAGTGATCTGGACAATTTCAATATTAAATATGGAACTTCCGGAACGGCATTGAATACCTGTTCTCTTTGCCATACTTCTGTCCCAGCGATCAACTCCTATGGCACCGCATTTAAGAACAGCGGCCGTAACTTTACAACGATTGAACCGTTGGACTCTGACGGTGATACTTTCACTAATATTGCGGAGATTACTGCAAGGACTTTCCCTGGTGATTCGTCAAGTAAGCCCACCTCCGATACGACACCCCCATCCGTCACCTCTTTTACCATCCCGGCGACTTCGAGCTCGCTGACCGTCTCCGTCACAGCCCTCAGCGCAACGGATAACGTTGGAGTAACCGGCTTTCTTCTCACTGAGTCCGCC
>JAGVBT010000052.1 GCA_020059605.1 Deltaproteobacteria bacterium | reverse complement strand
GGGGTTTTACGTTAATCGAAATCGTCGTGGTGATTACCATCCTTGCGATCGCCTCGACCATCATGATTTATTTCTTGATTAATAGCCTGAAAGCCTATAAAATGACGGTCAATCAGAAAAACCTTTTCGACGAGGGAAAACTGGCGCTCGAGAGAATGGTCAGAGATATCCGGGATGCAAGGAGCATCACCACGCCGGCCGCAGGAAGTTCGGGCAATACGATTGTTTTTCAAAGAACCCATGCTACAGCTCAGGATGGGACCGACGAAACCCTCGCCTTCCGATTAACCGGCACCACCCTTGAAAAAGTCAAGACCTCACCTGCGGCAACAAGCCCGCTGGCCTCACATGTCTCCTCATTCACAGTCGCCCGTGGGGCGGGTGGAAACGACGAGATCACCTTATCGCTCACCCTTTCATTGGGAAGCGGTGAGAATGTGACCTTGCAGACGAAGGTCTATCCGAAAAACTTTGATAAGAGTTCAACTTATAAGAATTTTTACCAAAACTGGCGAGAGGAACCCAGCAGTTGAGAAGGATTAACCTTAAAACCATTCAAGATTTCTCCCTCTCCCTTCGAGGGGAGAGGGCGGGGGTGAGGGTGGACATTAATCTTTCCCCCTCCCCTTCATCCCCTCCCACCAGGGGAGGGGAACGTTTGGCTTGCTTGAACTTCATAGGCAACTCCCGAGGCCTGTCCGTTCTCTTTCTGGTCATCGCCATGATGTTGATGGTCGCCATCGGCTATGTCCTCTCTTACCTCATCCCCACGAAACAGAAGTCCGTTGCGCTTACCATTAGCTCCAATCAAACCCTTTTCCTCGCCCAATCCGGGGTGGAGTTCGCCGTGCGTTATGCGACGGATCAGGGATGGTCTACCACCCTTCAACTTAACGGGTTGGATGGAATGACCAAAAATCTTGGCAATGGAAGTATTATCCTCGATTATGATGAGCTTAACGATAGACTCATCTCCAGAGGGCAAATCCCCAATGTGAGCGAAAGGCGAATCGTTGTTTCCAATTTTACCAGTTTTTTGATGGGAATTACATATTTCGGATCAGCCTCCACTCCTGTCGATTACGGGTCAAATAGTGCCAACCCAACTGCAATCACTCCTCCCGGGGGGATGCGGGCGGGCGATCTTGTCCTGATGATCGCTCAAGCCCGCGCCAATGCGGGAGCGCTTGACATATCAAACGCTGGAGGCCAAAGCTGGACATCGGAGAACCAGCAAAACCAGACCAACTGCCGTTTGAGGCTATTCTGGTGCAGGTTCAATGGCGCCTGGAGCGCCAATCCGACCGTCTCCTTCGGCAGTTCCGCTTGCAATACCATCGTCATGCATGTATTCCGGCCCTCCAACACCAGCAGTGTGTGGCAAGTAGACGTTCCACAGGTTTCCGGTAACTACGCCTCCCCCCCCGCACCCCGCACCGTCACCATCCCCGGGATCACCACAATCACAGACGGAGCCCTCGTCTTTGCAACGTGGGCCTCTACGGATGACAATACCTGGGGATCTTTGACAGCTGGATGGTCTACCCCGGGCTCGGATCAATACCGGAACAGGGCGGGCGCAGATTCATCTCAAACCCATGCCTACAAGATCATGGCAACTGCAGGGGCTTCCGGAAACGTCAGTAAAAACCAGGCGACTCTTGGAGGAGATGCCGGCGCTTATTTAATCATTGCCTTTAAGGCAGTCATCATATGATATAAAAGTTTGACGTGATGCTGAACCTTTTTAAAATGTAGAGGCTAAACATGTCAGAGACAATCGGTTTGGATATTGGCTCTCATTCCATCAAGCTGGCGGGGTTGAAGAAGACCTCAAGGGGGCCTTTCCTCACCTGCTTCGGGCTCAAGAAAATCCCTCAGGGAATTGAACAAGAGGATGTCCATTCCATTTCCACCCTCCTTAAAGACCTGATCGAGGAAACCGGCATAACAACGAAGAAGATCAGGCTGACAGTTTCAGGTTCCGGAATCCAAATCCGACGCATGACCATGCCCTCCATTCCTAAAAATGAATTGATCCAGGCCCTTTCCTGGGAAATGAAAGAGCATCTCCCCTTTCCCGTGGAAAAAGCAAGGATGCAATATTATATCCTTGGGGATTTTATTGAGGATAAGGTAAAAAAATTCGACCTGCTCACGGTGGCCTGTCCGAATGACCTCATCGACCGAACACTCTCCATTGTCAATGGAGCCGGGTTGCAGGTGAGTCATCTCAATATCAGCGCCTTTGCTCTCTGGAATATGCTTCTGGCCGCGGATCAATTCAAGATCGGAGAGACGGTCGCCTTGATTGACCTTGGGTCGGAGAAGATGAGCCTCTACCTTTTTAAGGATGAAATCCTCCAATTCAGCCGCGAGATGACTCCTGGCGGAGCAGACCTTACCCGGGCTGTCACCGATGGAATCCCTTTTGAAAGGGACCTCGGTTTCCTCTATGAAAAAGCTGAGAAGATCAAAGAAGAGGTGGGAATCCTTTCCGGGACTCAGGAGGAGAGACAGGTGGATGAATCAATCGACCTGTCTAAGATATCTTTTCTGATGAGGCCCGTTTTGGAACGGTGGACAGCCGAAATCGGGCGTTCTCTCGATTATTATCGGCACCAGTTCTATGCAGAAAAGATTGACAGGATTCTCATCACCGGAGGAGGCGCTCATTTGAAGAATTTAGCCTCCTATCTGGAAAACGAACTCCGGTTTCCTGTAGAACCATTTAACCCGTTGAAGGAAATGCTTTATGATGCCCAAAGGGTGGATGGCCGGACACTGGACCGGATTGGCTCCATGTTCACCACGGCGGCTGGCGTCGCCCTCTCCGAACCCAAAAGGATTGAGTTTCTCCCGGCCACCGAGCCCTTCTGGCATAAGTCTCAAAACGAGAAATGGATCTTGATGGCCATCCCTTTAGTCACCGCCTTGATCTTCCTGGGAATCGTTTTTCATACCGGCGGCCGACTGACCACTCTCCAGAAAGAACACGACGAAAAGATGGCAAGGGTGGAAAAGCTTGAAAACTTACGATCCGGACTGGCTCTCCTGAAAGAAAAAGAGAGGAAGATGAAACAGGATCTCTCTCTCTTTCCGTCCCCGGCCATCTCGCCCGTACCTTACCGGGACATTTTAAAAGAGGTCAATCAGATGACCCCCGGAAATGTCACTCTGACTTCTCTTGAAATCCAGTCAGAGGCAATGCCTTCAAAAAACCCGACGCCGGAATCAAAAGCCCAGGAGGCGGTCGAGAAGGAGGAAGGGAAAAAAAATCTTTATATCGGCGGTCTTGCATTTGGAAACGATCTCCACTGTCTCACAGCCCTGGCACAGATCATTGAAGGCCTGGAGAGGTCTTCTCGCTTCAGCAATGTGAAGCTTCTTTCGACCGATGAAAACAAACTGTATAATCAACTGGCCGTCGGGTTTGACATCAGCTGCGACATCGATTTGAACCATGTCCCATCCCCCCCCTCTCCTAAAGGAAAGGGGAAACCATAATATGGAGGAGAAACCGTTCGCCATGGCGCTCAAAAGAAGAGAAAAGTTCTTCATCCTTCTGGCCTTCATCGCCTTCGCCATCTTTCTGTTTGATCTTCTCTACTACGCCCCTCAGAGCCGTAAGGTGGTGACTCTCAAGGAGGCGGTGAACGCGGCCGATCTTAAATTGGATGAGCTCGGCCTGCTCTCCAGAGGAATTGAGACGGCGGAGGCGGAGATCGCCCGTCTGGAGGCAGAACTGAAGGGTTTGAACGAACGCACGTTGAAGGGCGAGGAGTTCAGGGCCTTTCTGAGGCATCTGGCCGGGGAAAGCGACCCTCTCCAGATGAAGGTCATCTCCCTCATCCCTTCGGAGGAAAAGATCTTGCCGCCCGGGGAACCAAAGAGAACGGTTCCTCAAGAGTCGAAAAGGGTGACGGTTCAAATGGTCCTCCATTCCACTTTTTCCAAATTAGAGGCCTATTTAAAAGGAATTGAGGAACTCCCCTTTCTGGTCCGGGTCGATGGCCTTCAAATCGAGAGGGTTGATGAGATCCGTCCCCTTTTAAAAGTAACGGTTGAGTTGAAGATGGTTATCGTTTCCTTATAGGAGGTTTTGCAGTGGTTCGGTCTCGTTTTAACCTTTGCGCTTTTTTATTGTTTTCGATTCCCCTTTTGATTACAATCCCTTTAATGGAAATCCATGGACAATCGAAGAAAAAATCTTCCCAGTTTCATGAAGTCCGAAGTGACCCATTCTCGCTCCCTCCGGGAATTCGCCTGCACTCTCAAGAAGTTCTTGCACCGAAGGAAGATAAAATGACCTCCACCCCGGAGGCAAAACCTGTTGAACTCCCCTTCATGCTGAAGGCAATTCTGATTACCGACCATATTCGACTGGCATCCATCAACCGATCGATTGTGACTCTTGGAGACTTCATCAACGACGAGAAGGTGATGGAGATTAGGTCCGATCGGGTCATTCTGGAAAAGGAGGGAAAAAAGAGAACGCTCGTTCTGGATCAGAGCCCGATCAAGTTAACGGTTGAAGAGAGATAACTCCGTTCCCCCTGAGCCCTTCCTTCGACTTCGCTCAGGACGTTCGGAAAAACCCGTTCGCCCTGAGGCTCTCGAAGGGTGAACCTATTGAAGGGTAAAGGACGGACAGATCGATCTTATGAAGGACTTAAGTAAGCAAGAGGTAACAGGGATATGAGTTTTTGGGTATACATTCTGCGCTGTGCTGATGACTCCTACTGCACCGGTCATACGGATAATCTTGAGGAGCAGATAGCAAAACATCAATCAGGTGAAATTGAAGGGTATACTTCAACCCGACTTCCGGTAAAACTGCTTTTTTTAGAGGGATTTCCTACTCGGGATGAGGCATTAGCCTGTGAGCAACAGTTTAAAGGTTGGAGTCGGAGGAAAAAGGAAGCAATGATGCGGGGAGATTGGGCAGAGGTGTCTCGATTGGCTCGCCGATATCACCCTTCGAGAACCTCAGGGTGATCGGGCTATCATTACCTTTGCTAAAGCCGGCTGAACCGTATTAAAAATAAGGAGAAAAAAACATGAAAGCAAAAATGATATTTATATCTTTTCTATGTCTCTTATGGGTTGTGGGATGCGCCTCTCCTCCCAAGAAGGAACGGGCAGCCTTACCCTCCAGGGAAGTCGAAATCGCCAAACCCCAGCCGCCTCCGGAGGAAGCGTTGAAGGAACTGACCCTTCCTCAGAAAGAGGAACCGAAAAAGGTGCCGGAAAAGCTCTATTCCTTCTTCGCCCGGGACTCCAACCTTCAGGACATCCTGCTCGCCTTTTCCAAGGAGAGCGAATACAACATCGTCATCGATCCCGAGCTGACCGGCAAGGTGACGATCGATCTGAAGCGCGTCACCCTGAGGGAAGCGCTCGATGCGATCCTCATCCCTCTCGGGTGGACCTACCGGATCGAGGGAAGCTTTGTGAAAATCATGAGGCCCCAGTTGGAGACCCGCATTTTCACCCTCAACTATCTTGCTACCCGGAGGACCGGAAGAAGGGAGATCTATGCCAGCACGAGCGGGGGACTGCAGACCGGAAGCCTTCCGGGAGCACAAGTTTCTTCTTCTCCCGCAAGCGCCAGGACAGGATTCAGCGATCTCATCAGCGTGGACGAGATGGACCTCTGGAGAGAGATCCAGAAGGGGTTGGAAGCCATCGTCTTCGGATCGGCCGGAGAAAAAGGTCCGTTGGATCCCGAGAAAACAGCCTGGACACGGGCGGACGAAAAAGGGAAAAAATTGATCATCAACCGTTCAACGGGGGTGATCCTGCTCACGGACTACCCGATCCATCTGAATAAAGTCGCCTCCTATTTAGAGACGATCGAAGGGAGTTCCCAGAGACAGGTCACCATTCAGGCCAAGATCTTTGAGGTCATCCTCTCGGACGAGAATAAGGAAGGAATTAACTGGAAGGTGATTCAGGCGCTGCCCCGTTCCATCAACCTGGCCTGGGGGCTGACCAATAAAGCGGGGACCAAGGGTTACCCCGGTTCGGCGAGCGGCTTTAGCATTAGCGATTCTACGACCGGCACCACTATCGACACTCCGGGTCTCTTTAAAATTAAACCTTTTGGAGGTATCCTGGCTTTAGGCGCAGCGGGATCGGAAGTGGCCCTCTCGGACATCATGCAGGCGATTGCCGAGCAGGGAGATGTTAAGATTCTCTCCAGCCCGACGATCTCCACCCTCAACAATCAAAAGGCGATCATCCGGGTCGGAAACCAGGACGTCTTCTTCATCACCGGCGCCGTGGCCACCCAGACAACTGTCACCCAGATCATCCAGCCCATAACGATCGATGTGGGAATCATTCTCGATGTGACACCCCAGATCGCTGAAGACGGCACCATCATTATGAACATCCATCCCAGCATTACGGAGAAAATGGGAGAGAAAGTCACTCCGGATGGGAAGACGACCTTTCCCCTCTTGAGCGTAAGGGAGACCGACACCACGGTCAGGGTAAAGGACGGCCAGACGATCATCATCGCAGGCCTGATGCAGGAGAAGAACGAGGAGACCTATATCGGCGTTCCGGTCCTTCAATCCGTCCCCTACCTTGGAGGACTATTCCGTTATAGGGCCGGGAAGAAGAGGAACTCCGAGCTGGTAATCATGATCACCCCCACCCTCCAGGTGGGAAAGAAAGTAGAAGACTTTACCAAGAACAAATAGGGTTCAAGGAGCCAAGCGATCAAGGGTTCCAGTGAATATATAAAAACTTCACTTGAACCCATGACCCCTCGAATCCTGGAATCCTTTGACCACGTCAGGGGGAAAATGTATTTAGACTTTTACGGATTAAAAGAGAAACCCTTTTCCTTGACGCCAGACCCGCAGTTTCTTTTTCTGAGCGGGAACCACCGGGCGGCCATCGAATACCTCATCTACGGGATCGAGCAGAGGGAAGGGTTTATCGTCATGACGGGGCAGATAGGAACGGGCAAGACAACCATCTGCCGCACCGTGATAGGAAGATTGAATCCCCATGTGAAGACGGCTGTGATCTTCAATTCCTTCCTCACGGAAGAAGAACTGCTGGAGTCGATTCTCCTCGATTTCGGGCAACCTTCAGAAGGAAAATCCAGGAAGGAGCGAATCGACCTGCTGAACCAATTGCTCATTCGCTTCCTGGCCGAGGGAAAAAATGCGGCGCTCATCATCGACGAAGCCCAGAACCTGTCCGTTACTGTTCTCGAACAGATCCGGATGCTCTCCAATCTCGAGACGGAAAAAGAGAAGATGCTCCAGATCGTACTCCTGGGTCAGCATGAATTGGATGAAAAACTCCGGTCCCCTGAGCTCAAACAACTCAACCAGCGAATTGCCATCCGGCACCATCTCCTCCCTCTCGACCGGAGGGAGACGGAATCCTATATCAACCAACGCCTTGCTGTCGCCGGGGCCAACGGATCGATCTCTTTTTCAAAAACCGCCCTGAATGAGGTTTACCGCTTTTCACAGGGAACGCCCAGGTTGATCAACCTCCTCTGTGACCGGGCCCTCATCGGAGGATTTGTCGAAGAAACGCATCACATCGATAAAAGTATCATCAAAAAGGCGGAAAGGGAATTAGGCGGGGAGGAATGGGACGCCCCTGCCTTCCGTTCGACCTCCTTTTCGAAATACTTCCCTCCCCTGCGGATCTTCCTTTTGGCGGTCTTGCTCTTTCTATTGGCAGGGATGATCCTCCTTAACCATGACCAATCCGCTTCCCTCCGGGGAACCCGCTTTTTTATCCATGATCAGTTTGAAAAGGTCTATCTCAGGATTGCAGGCGAAACCCGGCCTTTCCTCGAACCGAATCCGCGGAACAATCAAACAAACCCTGCGGAAGAAATGGTCAAAACCCACCCGGAGGAAACAAGATGAGTCTCATGATGGACGCTCTCAAAAAAGCCCAGCAACTCCGGTCGAAAGAGTCAAAGGGAGGGCCGTTCTTTAAATCACAGGGCAAAAACAAAAAAGGTTTTTACCAACGGCCCTGGATGATCATCGGGGGTTCTGCTGCAGGCCTGTGCATCCTCCTTCTGATTTTGTGGAAACTGTTTCTGATGCCCATCCCTCCTCCCCGGCAAATCGCAATGCCTCTAAAAGGCAAGGTTTTTCCCGCGGCAGCCGGAACCATTTCCCCGGAGGTGAAGAAAGAAACGGAGAAACCGAAACCGGTGGAAGAAGCGAAGCCATCTGTGACTCCGGTTTTACAGGAGAACGAACGAGTCACCGAAAAGAATAAAGAAGACAAAACCTCCGTGGATCCGAACCCCGGAGAAAAAATCGCCCGCTCCGACCAACGGGAGAAGAAGCCGGCCGTGGTGGAGAAACCGGCCCCTCCTCCGTCGTTCGAAAAGGAAGAAACCATCCCTCCCCCCCCGCACGCAAAACAGGAAAGCGGGAAGGATCTTTTTCAAAGGGAAGTCACCCGCCAATTCAATGCGGGAACCTCTTTCCACAACCGGGGAGAATGGAGGAAAGCCATACAGGCTTACCAGAAAGTGATCGAGATGGATCCCGCCTTCGTGGAAGCTTATAACAATCTTGGGATCCTCTATCAGGAGATGGGCGATCTGGATGGCGCCCTCAAATCCTACCAGAAAGCAATTGAGATTAATCCGATCTATGAGAAGGGCCTGAATAATATCGGCATTCTCCTTGCTCTCAGGGGTGAGAACGACCGGGCGATGGAGATGTTTCTGAAAGTCCTTGCCATCAACCCGAATCACATTGAAAGCCATATCCATCTCGGGACGCTCTATAAGAAAAACGGACAACTCGATAAGGGAGTGGAGTTTTACCTGAGGGCCTTAAACATTAATCCCCTCCAGCCAGAGGCGCATTACAATCTGGGACTTCTCTACGAACAGGTGGGCAAGACTGACCTGGCCGTCCACCACTACCGGCAATTTATTCATCTGTCTTCCGGCGCGTATCCGGATCTGGTCTCGAGGGTGAGGAGGCATATCGATCAGTTGACGAGACCAAAAGACATGAAAAAGGAGTGAATAAAATACCCAATAACCAAATTCCAATAACCAGATAATCGCCAATGACTGAATCACCAAACACCAAACATTGCTTTGACCTCGAAAAGCGGACTTTAGAATTTGCTAAAAATGTTATCAAGTTTTGCAAACGGTTACCACAAAACGTGATCAATCGAGAACTCATCCCTCAACTGGTCGATTCAAGTGGTTCGGTTGGGGCAAACTATCGCGAAGCAAACGATGCTTTAAGTAAAAAAGACTTTAAACATCGGATTAAAATTACCCGAAAAGAAGCTAAAGAAACCCATTATTGGTTAGAGCTTTTAATCGAAGCAAATCCAGAATTCAAAGAAGAGATTGACCTATTATTAAAGGAAGCACTTGAATTAAAAAAAATATTTTCATCAATCGTAGACAAATCCTCTTAATGGGGGAATTGGCGATTTTTTGGTTATTGTTTATTGGTTATTGGTAATTATTTGGTGTTTGGTTATTGGTTATTGGTTATTGGTTATTGGTGATTATCTGGTGTTTGGTCATCGGTGATTGACATCCGGAGGAGGTATGGCAACAGAGAAGAAGAGTTTCGGAGAATTTTTGGTGGACCTCGGGGTGCTCACCTCCGAACAATTAAAGAAAGCCGCTCAGGAGCAAAGGCAGGGGGGAGAAAGGCTTGAGCAAACCCTGATCCGCAAAGGATGGCTCAAAGAAGAAGTGGCCTTTCAGTGCCTGGCCGATTATTTCAACCTTCCCTATGTGGATCTTGACACTTATCTGATCGACGATCAGATCGTCAAGATCATCCCGGAGGAGCTGGCACGGCGCCATACCCTGATCCCTCTCTTCAAAATCGGCGCCACCCTGACCATTGCCATGGAGAACCCCCTCAATATCCTCGCCCTTGACGAGTTGCGAAACCGGACGAAGACCGACGTGGAAATAGCCATCAGCACGGAGAAAAAGATAAAAAAAGCCATTGACCAATATTACGGAGTCGGGGCAACCGTCTTTGATAGCGCTCTGCGCCGGATGAGCGCCCAGAATGGAGCGGAGCCCCCCCCCGAACCTGCTGACTACCGGAAGACCCATGATCTTCAGATGAAAGAGCCCCTCACGGGGCCTCTCGAGGGAGCGCCGGCGGCAAGGATGTTCGATCTGGTCATGATTCAAGCGATCCGCGACCGTGCGAGCGACATCCACTTCGAACCCGATGAGAAGGCCCTGCGCGTTCGATTCCGAATCGACGGATTTCTCTTCGAAAGCCTGACTCTTCCCAGGGCCGTCCACCCGGCAATCACGGCCCGTATCAAAATATTGGCGGAGATGGACATCACGGAGACCAGGCTTCCCCAGGATGGAAATTTTAACATCCGGATGGAGAACCGCGGCTTTGAGATCAGGGTTTCAACCTTTCCGACGATTTACGGAGAGAATGTCGTTCTCCGGATTCTGGATCAGACCAGCCCCCTGATCACCCTCGAAGATCTCGGGTTTTCAGGAGAGATGTTGGCCCGTTATAGACAGCTCATCCGGAAGACAAGCGGGATCATTCTGGTCACCGGCCCTACGGGAAGCGGCAAAACGACGACCCTCTATGCGTCTCTCAACATGATCAACTCCGTGGATAAAAACATTATTACCATTGAAGACCCGGTGGAATACCGCCTACCCTTGATCCGGCAGACCCAGATCAATCCAAAGGCCGGGATTACCTTCGCCTCCGGGCTGAGGTCGATTCTCCGGCAGGACCCGGATGTGATCATGGTGGGCGAAATCCGGGATTTAGAGACTTCTGAAATCGCTATCCAGGCAGCCCTCACCGGCCACCTTGTCTTCGCCACCCTCCATACGAATGACGCTTCTGAGGCCATCACCCGGCTCCTCGATATCGGCGTTGAGCCTTACCTGATCTCTTCCTCGGTCGCCGGGGTTTTGGCCCAGCGGCTGGTCCGGGTTATTTGCCCGCACTGCAAAACAGCCTCGCCCGAAGATCAGGAATCTATGAAGGAACTGGGAAATGATCTTCCACAATCCAATGCCCCTCCCACGTTCTACCGCGGGAGAGGCTGCAAACAGTGCAGGCAGTCCGGTTACCTTGGAAGGGCGGGCATTTTTGAACTTCTCGTCGTGAATGAAAAGGTGAAACGGTTGATCGCAGAAAAGGCCTCGGGGCAGGCGATCCGTGAAGCGGCGGTGGAGACGGCGGGATTAAAATCCCTCCGGGTCGACGGGTTGATCAAAGTCCTGAGGGGAATCACCACGCGGGAAGAGGTAGACCGGGTAGCTTATTAACCCCCCTTCATCCCCCCTTAAATTAAGGGGGGATGAAGGGGGGTTAACGGAAAATATTGAACTTAATAATCCAGTAAAGGGCGGCCACCCCGTCTTTCCAGTCGATCTTCTTCCCTTCGGAGTAATCCCGACCCCAGTAGGAAATGGGAACTTCATACACCCGGCAGCCCATCTTGGCAACCTTCGCCGTAATTTCCGGCTCAAACCCGAAACGATTGCTCTCGATCTTGATTTTCTTCAAAACCTCGGAGTTAAAAACTTTATAACCTGTTTCCATATCCGACAGATTGAGGTCGGTGAGCATATTGGAGAGAGTCGTGATCATTCGGTTTCCCACCGAATGCCAGAAATAGAGCACCCGGTGGGTTCCTCCCTGAAACCTTGATCCGTAGACCACGTCCGCCACGCCATCCACGATGGGAGCGATCAGACGGGGATACTCCGAAGGATGATATTCCAGGTCCGCATCCTGGATGATCGTGATTTCGCTCGTGACATGCGGAACGGCAGTTCGAATGGCCGCCCCTTTTCCCTGGTTTTTTTCATGGAAAAGGGCGGTCATCCCTGCCCTGTTTTCCCGAAGAAGATCGGCTGTCCCATCATTCGAACAATCATCCACCACGATAATCTCTTTCTCATAAGGAATTCCCTTCACCCTTCTGATGATTTCGAGAATGGTCTTTGCCTCATTATAGACAGGAATGATCACCGAAAGTTTCATGATTTTTCTCCAACTGCAATCAGAGATTGGCCCGCCCATTTCGGGATGATCGCTTCTACCTTCATCAAAAGAGGGATCATCCTGTTAAAAACCCTTACCTGGTCTTCCGGCAAAAGGGACCTTCTTAAAACGGTGCCATTTAAATACCATCCCAGTATTCCAAAAAGATTAAAATAGGTAAAATAACGGATGGTGAACCCCCGATGGGTCATTTTTTTCAACAGCTCCCGTTTTCCATAGCGCCGGTAGTGGCCAAGCCCTTTGTCCAGGTGATTATAAAGGACTTTCAATGCCGGGACAAGAAGGATCAGTCTTCCACCTGGGGGCAACAGTCTGTAAAAATGTGTTAAAACGAGGTCATCTTTTTCCACATGTTCAAGGACATTGGAGCAAACAATCGTTTGAAAAGAAGCTTCACGTGTTCCCGGAAAACCTTCCCGGACATCCCAGATTAGAGTCCCGACCAGGTTGGGATGGTCCCGATACTTCTCCCGGAGGACGTTAAGGTAGTCCTCTCTCACATCCGTCGCTAATACCCTGCCCTGGCGAAGAAGCCACCCTGTAAGATTTCCAATGCCGGCTCCCGTCTCCAGAATGTTCCCCGTCAAAAAGGGCTTCATCTTCTCAATGATCCATCGATGATAGGAAGTCGCTTCTTCCAAGATGGACAGGGTGATCGTATTCGTTCTTTCCGTCTCCATCAGTCCCCTTTTCTACGGCCTTTTTTCCTATCGATCCATCCAATTATTCCACAAAACAGAATTCCTGTCAGGGTAATGCCGGCGCCCAGTTTAAAACTAAAAGGTGAATAGTCAAACTCCACCTGATGTGCCCCTGCCCGAAGAACGACTCCTCGGAAATTATAATTGGCTCGAATTATTTTTTCTTCCCTTCCATTCACGAACACCTTCCATCCCGGGTAATAGGTGTCGCTCAGGACCAAAATGCCCCCTGTTTCCGCCTCCACCCTGATCGATAATCGATTGTTGCTTTCGGAAAGGAACGCCACCCCCCCCCCACTCTTCCCTCCCCCCTCAGAGACTGTGTCGTAATTAGCCATTCGCCCTTCGACAAGCTCAGGACGAACGGCTAAGTGGTTGATTTTTAACAAGCCGTATTCCATTCGTGGTGAGGCTCTCGAACCATGAACG
>JAGVBT010000039.1 GCA_020059605.1 Deltaproteobacteria bacterium | reverse complement strand
TAGAAGGTTGATTTTAAAGATTGGCACTGTCCTTAAAAACATTATCTAATACTACGTCTATGCTGATTGGGACTTGCTTTTCAACATAGAAGGGTGACACGTAGACGCAAGGATGATTTATCAAATTCCGAAATCCGTATTCCGAAATCCGAAATTGAATTATCCTCCTATTGCCGACATATTCCTCTGGCATTTTTTAAACTGGTGCGTATTGATGTGGTGTCTTTCCGGTTTCGTTTTTAAAGCCATAAGGAGTTGTTTCCTTAAATCCTCATCGCTTCCGCCATTCCTGAGAAATTGCTTTACATCGATTTCCTCGTCCGAAAAGAGACAGGTCCTGATCTTTCCGTCAGGGGTCAACCTCAGGCGGTTGCAATGAGCGCAGAAGTGGTCGCTGACGGGACCGATCAACCCGATCTCTCCGATAGCGCCGTCAAGGCGAAATCTCCGGGCCGGACCATCCCATTGATCAGGAGGAATTGGAATGAGTTGGCCGATCTTTTCCAACCGGTTTTTGATCCGGGGGATCGTCAGGATTTCTCCCTCCCCCCATTCCTCCCCATGTCCTGAAGGCATATATTCAATATATCGAACCGTAAGAGGAAGGGTGAAGGTGAGTCGAGCAAAGGATTCGATCTCATCATCATTCAGGCCTCGAATGGCTACCATGTTGATCTTTATCGGAGTAAGATTGACCTTCAATGCTTCACGAATTCCCTCCCAGACCTGTTCATACCCATTTCTTCGGGTGATCCGATTAAATTTCTCCTTGATCAGGGTATCGAGGCTGATGTTGACCCTCTTGAGCCCCGCCCGTTTCAAGTCGCAGGCAAAATCTTTGAGAAGCATCCCATTGGTCGTCAGGCTTAAATCCTTGATTTCGTCAATCTCGGAAAGCCAGGAGACAAAATCGACGATCCCTCTCCTCACGAGAGGTTCCCCGCCGGTCAACCGGACCTTGGAGATTCCCTCCGAAGAGAAGATGCGGACGATCCTCAGGATCTCCTCGTAGGTGAGAATTTCTTCATGAGGGGTGAGGGGGAGGCCCTTCTCCGGCATGCAATAACGGCAGCGAAGATTACACCGGTCGGTCACGGAGATCCGAAGGTAATTGATTTTTCGCATGTAGGGGTCGAGTAGCATATTCCTTATTTTCGATTTGCGATTTTAGATTTTCGATTTCAAATTGGCAATCGGCAATCAAAAATTAAAAATTCAATTCTTCTCCTGTTCTCGACACATCATAGCCTCCCAAACGGAGGACTTCTTCTTTAAATTCTTCTGAGCGAATGGTTGCGATCAGTCTCTGAATTTTTTCCTCCCCGAAGTAAAAGGACGGGACGACGAGATCGTAGCGCTCCTTGGCAACCGGGATGAAGTCAAGGTTCATCGCCCTGGCAGCCGAAAGAATTCCCAGTCCGGCGTCAGCCATGCCACTGGCGACCGTCGAGGCCACAGCCATGTGAGTGAACTCTTCCTGCTCGTATCCGTGGATCTGAACCGGATCGATGGAGAGGTCTCTGAGCTCACGGTCAAGGAGGATTCGTGTCCCGGAACCCTTTTGACGGTTGATAAACAGGATATCCTCCCGGAGAAGATCGCCCAGGCCCTTCAGGCCTTTCGGGTTTTTGCGACGGATGATCAAACCCTGCTCCCGATGAACAAGATGGATCACCCTGACCTCCATTCCCTCCAAGTAGTTTTTGATATAAGGGAAATTGTACTCCCCCGTATCGGGATCGATGAGGTGGAGACCGGCGAGGTGGCAGATTCCGCTTTTTAATGCGAGAATTCCCCCCAGGCTACCCACAGAGTGGGACGAGAGAAAGATGGGAGGGTATTCTTTCCGCATGAGATTGGCCAGGAGATCGAGCGTCAGGTCGTGGCTTCCCACCATCAGCACAGTATTTAAAATTTCTTCGACGGGTTTAAGAAGTTCGACCTCTGTCTCCTCGTTTTCATCCAGGCCTTCGGAAAGGGAAGGGATTCGAAGGATCCCGTCGGCTTTGGTCAATGAAGTGATGATCCCGGATCCCCGGGGAAGGGGGGAAGCGAAACATTTATTTCCCACTCTTCCAACGTTCACCCTTAAAAACTCTTCGGTTCCCAACTTGGATGGAATTTTCCGGATTGGGAGGACATGGATCTTATGTCGACCCGGTCGGGTGAGATGGAGCGCACGGTAAAGAAGGGGCCTCACCAGTTCTTCGTAGGCCATGATGGCCGAAACAGGATAACCCGGGATCCCGATGATGGGCCGGTCTTTATAACTTCCGAGAAGGGTCGGTTTTCCGGGCATCATGGAGATGCCATGAGCATGGACCTCTCCGTCTTCTTCGATGATCGACCGGGTATAGTCTTCCGAACCTGCGGAGGAGCCCGCAATGATCAGGACCAGATCGGACTCCCTATAACTCTTAAGAAGGGCTTCCCTGATTTTTGAAAAATCGTCCTTCACAATGGAGTGCCGGATCGGTTCTCCTCCGTCCTCAAGAACCAGACTTCTTAAAACATAAGAATTCGATTCGACGATCGCCGGTGAATGCTCCGAAAGAAGGATTTCCTCCGGCTCTATCAGTTCCGATCCGGTTGGGAGAATCAGGACTCTCGGTTTCTTCTTCACACTGATTTCCCGATGACCACTCGCCAACAAGGCTCCGATGTCGTAAGAGGTCAATTTGTGGTTTTCAGGGAAGACCATCTCCGTTGCAACGATGTCTTCACCGACGGATCTCACATGCTGCCAGGGATGAGCAGCCTCCCTGATTTCCACCCTTTCGGGGTCGATCTGATGAACGTCCTCGATCATGATCACCGCATTCATACCCGGAGGGATCGGATGCCCTGTGTTGACAAAGGAAACCCCTTTGCCAACGAGGAGTGTTTTGGGAGCATCCTCGGTGGCGCCATACGTGCTTTCGGCTCTCACTGCGATTCCGTCCATGGCCGCACAGTGGAAGGGAGGAGAAGATGTCTTTGCGAAGAGAGGCTCGGCGGTCACCCTGCCGACCGCCTGCACGACAGGAACGGGTTCCTTCCCCAGCCGGATGAGACCGGCCATTTTGGAAACGACTTCTTTGGCTTCGTCCAGGGATTTCTTTTTGAGATAGATGTTACGTTTCATAGGAAGATGACTTCCCCTTCTTCTCCTTCTTCCAATCCTTCTTCGTCGATTCCGATCCTGATCAGTCCGTCAGCATGGACCAGATGCGAGATCGCCCCGGATTTTCCAAAAACGGGATGAGCCCAGAGGATCCCATCCTTTTCCTCCAATTTGACCCTCACATAATCTTCCCTGCCTGCCACGGAGGGGATATTGCGGGCGGCCCGGGCCTTCCATCTCATCCCTGAGGCTGTTTCGCCGGATAAGCCGGAAAGGATTTTAAGAATCGGTCTCCCGAAGAGATGGAAGATGACCATGGCCGAAACAGGATGACCGGGCAAGCCAAGAAAAGGTTTTCCATCGACATCGGCAAGAAGGGTGGGCTTTCCGGGCCTGATGGAGAGGCCGTGGCCCAGGATCTCTGTTTTGGGAAAGGATTGGAGAACTTCTCCCACCAGGTCCAGGGTTCCGACGGAACTCCCACCGGTGATGACGACCATATCCGATTCTTTCAGCCCCTGCCCGATCTTCTCCTTGAGATCGCTAAAACGGTCCTTTGCGATACCTAAAAAGATCGGGACTCCTCCTGCTTCCTTCGCCATCGAAACGATCGTATGGCGATTGATATCCCTCACTTCTCCGGCGGAAGGTTCTTGTTCCACGGGAACGATCTCATCGCCGGAAGAAATAATTCCAACCTCCGGTTTAAGAAAGACCCGGATAGGGGTTTTTCCGATTCCGGCCAGGAGGCCGACCTCCTGCGGCCGGAGGAAACTGCCTTTCCGGAGGACGACCTCTCCTCCTTTGATATCCTCTCCTGCCTGGATGACGTTCTCCAGTGGAGAGAGGGTCTTAAAAACATGAATCGCATGGGAGTCCACCCATTCGATATATTCGACCATCTGCACAGCGTCCGCACCTTCCGGGACCATCCCTCCCGTCGCGATTTTGACCGCCTCGCTATCTCTGAGGGCCAGTTCGGATATCCGACCCATTGAAATTTCACCGATGACTTTGAAAATGGCAGGATTTTTTTCGGAGGCTCCGTAGGTGTCCTTTGCCTTTAAGGCAAATCCGTCGACCGTAGAACGGGCAAATTGGGGAAGGTGAGTTGGAGAAACAATATCCTCCGCGAGCACTCGATGGAGCGATTCCTCCAGGGGGACCTCTTCGGGAGCAAGAGGCTTGAAGCGATCAAGTTTCAGAAAAAGTTGGTCCGGGGTCTGAACTTTGAAGAAACCCTTCATTTTAAATTCCTAATGGCACGAATGATACCGAATGAATCGAATATTCTTGTATTCGTAATATTCGCTGTCATTCGAGTTATTCGCTGAATCTGTTAAAAAAAAAGCCGGTACCCGTGTTTGAGGTATCGGCCCTTGCGGCATCGTTCATCTCCTTTCCAAACACGGGAGGTATGGCCGTTTCCAGCCATGCCCTTACGGCCCGTTTCCATATCCCCCTCACCCCCACCCCTCAGGGGAGAGGCGAAAAGACCCGACCACGGGAGTAAAGGATAAGGGGCAAGATTTAGGAAAAGGGCTCGGAGATTCTAATTATCAATCTAATCGATTTTTTAAGAAAAGTCAAACCACCGGCCCAGGCGTCCGGGCCGAATTAAAGCACATGTAATTCGGAAGTCTTACGAAAATGGTGTCCATAAATCGCCAATGTGATGGCAAGCGGAAAAGCCCTGGGGCGACGTGCAATCGTCCACAAAAAGAGCTTCCAATACTGGATCCGTTCCTTGCCTACGATTCCCAGGCGAAAAAAAGAGCGCATGAGCGTCCGAATGTTCCCTGAGAAATATCGAAAGTTCCAGGGAGTCTTGATCTTCGGAGGTTGATATTCCCGCAGAAAGGTTTTGACCCGTTGATAGTAAACCTCTGGAGAATAAATGTGCTGCAGCAAGTCCTTATATCCCTTCCGGAGCACATCGAGGTTCATCACAGGGATAATGTTGGTTGTTCCGTCAACGTTGTCTCCGGACATCCGTTCGAGCAAACGTCCTGCTTGTTTAAGCCGCTCATAGAGTTTCGTCCCCGGCGGAGCCTGGAGCAAGCCGACCATTGCGGTGACAATGCCGCTGTTCTGTATGAAATCGGTAAGCCTCCGGAAGGTGACCGGGGAATCGTTGTCAAACCCGAGGATGAAACCTCCCTGAACTTGCAGCCCTGCTCGCTGGATTCGCTTCACATCATCAACAAGGTCGCGGTTCATGTTCTGCTTCTTGCTGCATTCGGCCAAGCTGTCCTCGTTCGGCGTTTCGATTCCGATAAAAACCGTATCAAAACCCGCCCTGACCATCATGTGCATCAACGGTTCGTCGTCGGCAAGGTTAATAGACACCTCTGTGCCGAATGGAAATCCCTTCTTATCTTTTCTCCACGCGATGAGCGCAGGCAAGAGTTCGGTCTTGAGACGTTTCTTATTTCCGATCAGATTGTCATCCACAAAGAAGACGCCCCCCCGCCATCCCAGACGGTAGAGGCTGTCCAGTTCAGCGATGATCTGGGAAGCGTTTTTCATGCGCGGCTGATGGCCGAACAGGGCAGTCACATTGCAAAAATCACAATTGAAAGGACAACCGCGAGAGAACTGGACGCTCATCGAGGCGTAATCGCCAAAATGAGCCAGTTCCCACTGCGGGGCGGGGGTTTCCCGAATGTCTGCAAAGTCCGGCGCCGCATAGATCCGTTTTGCGAGGCCCCGGGCTAAATCGTGAAGAAAGGCAGGCAGGGTCAATTCGGCTTCATTGAGGACAAAATGATCCACTCCTTCAAACTGCTCGTGCTCGGTTGTGAAGAGGGGACCTCCCGCAATGATTTTGACGCCTGCTTCTTTACATTGTTCAATCGCCTTTTTGGCGGACTCTCTTTGCACCGTCATTGCGCTGATCAGCGCATAGTCGGCCCAAGCGAGGTCTTCCCTGGCGAGCTTCCTCACATTCAAATCCACTAAACGCTTTTCCCACTCGGGTGGCAGCATTGAAGCAACGGTGATCAGTCCAAGCGGCGGGGAAGCGGCCTTTTTGCGTACGAATTTCAGCGCATGTTTGAAACTCCAAAAGGTATCCGGAATCTCAGGGTAGAGCAGAATGACATTCATTCGACTTCTCTCCTTATGAGATAGGACGAAATGGCAAAGGGTTTGATCCGGGGGCGAAGAATTGTAATGGATCGGCCAATCCTTCAAATCTCAATCTAATATTTAATTGAGGGCTTGTCAATTTTTATTTATCTTCTGAGGCCATTTGTTTTTTCTTGACATTTTTTTAACGGGTAAGATAAGATTGTGAAAAAATGAACCCGGGATAGAGGAAGGGGGGATGTGAATGAGGCGAATCATGTTGAAGTTCACTGTATTGGTGATGGGGTTTCTTTGATGGGAAATTTTCTACTAAATAACAGGGTTTACTGAAAGGAGGGTTTACAATGAAAGGGAAAGGTATTTTTAAGATCACCGCACTGTTACTATTGGCATGGATCATGGTGCTTTCAATGCCGCCGGTTGAAGTTCAGGCTCAGAAAGAGAAGGTGGGATGGGTCGGTCCGGTTTACAAAGAGCTTTCTGACAGTTTGATGAAAGGTTTCAAAGAATATTACAAAAAGACTTACGGAAAGGAAATAGAGATCACCTTCGTCAGACCCGGCGGATGGCCGGTGTGCGTAGATAAGGTGCGGGCCTGGAAGGGCAAGCCTGATGCAGATGTATTTTTGGGGGCCGGTGCTCCCGCCTTCGAGGTTTTAGATAAAGAGGGTTTCATTGTTCCTTATAAACCCAAGGATTGGGACAAGATTCCGGATAAATGGGGCGGCATGAAGGTTAAAGATGAAAAATTCATGTGGACCTGTTTTGCGCCTTGGATCGTGACCAATCTTTATAATGAAAGGGTCCTGAAGGCATTAAAATTGCCGGCGCCGAAGACCTGGAAGGATTTACTTAACCCGATTTACAGAGACTTGATCGTCCAAACCTTACCCTATGCCTCAGGGACACAGCACGAAGTGATTGAAATCCATCTTCAATCTTTTGGGGAGAAAGAGGGCTGGGCATACAACCGGCTTCTGGCGGCTCAGTTAGCCAGATTCTCCACTGGAAGCGTTGATACCACTCACATGGTCAGCAGGGGAGAGGTTCCCATTGGCATTGCACAACCACAGATGAATGCGATGAGTGCACGGGCGGATGGTTATCCCGTGCGGGATTTGCTTCCTGATAAAACGATCCTGGTCCCCGAGGCGGTCGCTTTGCTGAAAAACGCTCCCAATGAGGCCAATGGTAAAATATTCCTGGACTGGCTCTTCAGCATGGAAGGACAAAAGTATGTACTGGAGGGGCGTTACTTTACAGCAAGGACAGATATTAAGTTTTCCGTTTGGGAAAAAGAAGGTGTGACGATGGCCAAGCATGCTCGTGATGCTTTAGGGGTGGATTCTTTCTGGGATTTGAAGGTGGGATTCATTGATTACAATCTGGAGCTGGCCGCGAAGCGTTGGGATGAGGTCAACCGTTACTTTGAGTTCGAGATATACCGGAAGTTTCGCGAATTGAAAAGCAGTCTCTTTCTCATCGAGGAAGTGGAAGGCGAAATCGATGCCGCGAAGAAAAAAGGGGTGGATGTCGGCAAAGCGGAGGCGAAGATCAAGGAAGCCAGAAGGCTCTTCGAATTCGATGGCTCTTATGCTACAGCGAGGTTAACCGCTTCCGAAGCCCGGGCAATGCTTGTGGCCGCGTCCCGGTGATTCGTTTTGAAAGCCGGATTCACTCCATCCATTGAAAAGAAAAGCCAAATTATTGAGAGGTAAGGGCGAGCTGCGGCTCGCCCTTACCGTAACGAGAAAGAAGATTAAAATATGTCTCGAGGAAACCTAATCATCTCTGCCATCCTGTGGTTCGTTGTCGCCCTTTTTGTCATTTATCCGCTATCCTTCCTGGTCATTGAAAGTTTTAAGATAGCCGGCACCGATTATTATGGCATACAAAATTACATCGACTTCTTTAAGGACCCCTATTATCTCAAAACCTTTGTCAATACCCTGTTTTTAGCGGTGCTGGTGCTCATCACTACCACCCTGCTCGGATTGCCGCTGGCTTATATTCTCGCCAGATATCGACTGAGGGGGAAGGTTCTTTTTACCGCTCTCATCCTCCTTCCCATCGTATTACCCGCCTATGCCGGAGCCTTCGCCCTGATTGTCTTTTTCGGCAAAATGGGGACCATGAATCTCCTCCTCATGGACTGGGGTCTGATCAGCAAACCGATTAACTTCGTCTTCGGACTGCATGGCCTCGTCTTCATTCAATCGCTCCATCTTCTCCCCTTTATTGTGCTCAGCCTCTCGGCCGGTTTCACCAACATCGACCCGTCCCTGGAGGAAGCGGCCGAGGTAGAGGGGGCGGGCGGTTTCAAGAGGTTTTTGACCGTCACCCTGCCGCTGACCAGCCCGAATTACTTGGCCGGTGCGGTCATTGTCTTTTTATGGCCCTTCACGGATTGGCTGACACCTTTGATTTTCGGGCAAGTCGATTTTCTTCCCTCGATTTCCTACATCAACATCGCCTACCACTTCACGGATATGCACCGTAAATACATGGGTATTGTATCCGTGGTTGTTTCGTCGGTCATCTGTGTAGGCATCTTCCTGGCCTCCAAGACATGGGTGGAGAGAAAGAAATATACTGCCCTCTCGAAAGGCACAACCCTGGAGGGGAGAATTATCGACCCCGGACTATTGACCCGTGTGAGTTCTTATGCTTACATGTTTTTCATTGCCGTTCTCGTTTTGCTCATTCCCATCGTGCTGGGATTGTCCGCCTTTTCAAGGAGGTGGGTGTTACAACCTTTCCCCTCCTACTGGACTCTCGATAATTTCAGGCTCATCTTCCTTGAAACCCCGGCTCTTCTAAAAAATTCTTTCCTTTTCAGCGGGGTGGCCCTCCTTTTCGGAGTGGCTTTTGGACTGCCGGCCGCTTATCTGATCACCCGGACCAAGGTCCCGGGAAAAGATACGCTCGACTTCGTGATCACCCTCATGCTCGCTTTCCCGGGAATTGCTGTTGGCGTGAGCTACCTGCTTGCTTTCTGGGAAGGGATTCCGCTGGCCACCCACTGGATCATCATGCCCCTGTCTCTCTTCATTCGCAGGCTTCCCTACTTTCTGAGAATGGCCCATGCCTCCTACTTGCAGCTCGATGTTTCCCTCGAGGAGGCATCGGAGGTATCGGGCGCGAGCAAATTCAGGACCTTCTTCAATATTTCATTGCCGTTGTTGCTAAAAGGAGTATTCGTCGGTCTGGTGATGTTCTTTATCATGGCGTTTCAGGAGATCTCCACGGCCATCTTCCTTTACAGGGGCGGATGGGAGACATTACCCATCGGCATCTATCTGAACTGGCACCGGGGGATGGAATTTGGGATCGCCGGAGCCATGGCTTTTCTTATGATCGTGATCATCTTCATCCTCCTGCTGATCGTTGCCCGAATCGGAGGGGGAATCCTTGGAGCGGCATGGGGTTCATCAGGGGGGAGGTATTAGATGGCCTTCATCAAGATTGAGAATCTTTTAAAAAAATTCGGCAATATGGTTGCGGTCAACCACATCTACCTGGAAGTGCAAAAAGGGGAGATGTTAACCCTGCTCGGGCCGAGCGGTTGCGGCAAGACCACCACCCTGCGCTGCATCGCAGGTTTGGAGAAGCCCGACGACGGAGATATTCTCATCGATGGTCAGCCGATGTTTTCCCAAGGGTTTGTTCCTCCCTCGCAAAGGGAGATTGGAATGGTATTTCAAAACTATGCGGTCTGGCCCCACCTGAGGGTGTTTGATAATGTCGCTTACGGGCTGAAGATCCAGAAATTTCCCAGGCACGTGATCAAGGAGAAGGTGATGGAAGCGCTGGAATCCGTGGGGCTGACAGGCCTGGGGAGGAGGTATCCCGGGCAACTCAGCGGCGGTCAGCAACAACGGGTTGCCCTTGCCAGGGCCCTTGTGAGGAATCCGAAAGTGCTGTTGCTGGACGAGCCGCTCAGCAACCTGGATGCCAAGCTGCGGGAGAGGATGCGGTTTGAAATCAAGAGCCTCGTAAGACGAATGAATATGACCTCTGTCTATGTTACCCACGACCAGGCGGAAGCCATGGTCATCTCCGACCGTATTGCGGTGATGGAGGCGGGAAACATCGTGCAGGTCGGCGTTCCGGAGGAGATCTATAAGAAGCCTGCGAACCGGTTTGTCGCCGACTTCATCGGGACGACAAACTTTATCCCCGGAGAGATTGTGGAAGTTCCCAAGGGCAAGGAACTGGTTTACATTCAAACCGAATTTGGTCAGAAGATGCTTTGCAGGGTGTTTGACTCTGCGGCAGCCTTTCCGAACCAGAAAGTTTATGTCTCCATCCGTCCTGAAGACGTGGAGGTCTTCGCCAAACCGCCGGACGGACGGGATAATCTTTTCAAAGGCATCATTCAGCATCGAGCCTATCTTGGCAACTTCCTGAACTTTTTTGTGAATGTGGACAGCACCATGATCCGGGTCCAGGTTGCCTATGACGTGAGGCAGGAGGAAGGAGAGGAGCTCTTCCTGTTTCTGGATCCCGAAAAGTGTATCGCCCTGACTTAATGCTGTCGCCCGATCGCGTTGCGGCGATCACGCGCGCCGGCCTTAAACCCAATTCCCCACCCCGCCGAAAGTTGCCCGCCGTCTCAAGAAGACGGGGTTAGAAAACCCCGCCTATCGACCCCTGCCATCCTTGAAAGGGGACGAGTCCTCTCTCGGGGAGGGATTCCCTTCTTTCCTACTTTTTCCCTTGACAAGAAGAAAAGTCCCGTATAAGATGTAAGCGTTTTCATTCGGGAGAGACTATGGCTACCATTTTCGATGTGGCCCGAAGAGCCAATGTGTCGGTTGCGACCGTCTCCAGGGTGATCAATCACCCAGGAAAGGTGACGGAGAGGACCAGACGGAAAGTGAGTACGGCGATGGAGGCCTGCGGCTATGTCTATAACGCGCTCGCCATGGGACTCTCAACCAAAAGGTCCCGGACCATCGGAATCGTCATTCCCAACATCACCAACCCCATCTTTTCGGAATCCACGCGGGGAATCCAGGATTATGCATCGGAAAAAGGCTACCATGTGATCCTGGTGAATACGGATTACCTCTACGAGAAAGAGAAGAAGCTGGTCAGCCTCCTACGTGAGAAACAGGTGGAAGGGCTGGTTCTTACCACCAATAAGCCGGAGGGGGAAATCGTCCATGGCCTCATCAAGGATGGGTTCCCTTTCGTTTTGACCTACAGCCACTCGAAACACCCCATGGCTGCTTTTGTCGGAGTGAATAATATTCAGGGAGGGATGCGGGCCACCGAATTCCTCATCGGCCTGAAGCACCGGCGGGTGGGGATGATCGCCCTCGATTTTTCACTGTCCGACCGAAGTTATCAACGTTGGTTGGGGTACAGGCGGTCTTTAAAAAAAAACGGCCTTCCCTATGACCCGGACCTGGTGGTCCAGACCGAATATACCTTTGAGAAGGGAAAGAAGGCGGTCGAATCGTTGATGACCCTCCCTTACCCTCCAACGGCCGTCTTTTGCACCAATGATATCCTGGCCCTCGGGGCGATGAAAGGCTTCAAAGAGATAGGGAAGAAAATCCCCGAAGAGGTTTCCATTGCCGGCTTTGACGATATCGCCTTTTCAAAATTCGTGGCCCCCCCTCTGACTTCCATTCACCAACCTGCTTACACGATGGGCTGGAAGGCTACGGAGATTCTTTTCGAACTTTTATCCAAGTTTCCCTTTCAGGCTTCGAGACACCGGATCCTCTTGGAGACGGAACTGGTCGTTCGCCAGTCCTGCGCACCGTTATTAAAAAAAAAGGTTAAAAGGTGATCCGATGAAGGTGGGTGTTTCCACCCTGACCCTTTTACATCGCCCCATCGCTGAGGCCACCAAAAGCCTCGTTGACCTTGGGTTTAGAATTATCGAACTCTTCTGTGATTCGCCCGCCTTCCACCCCGACCGATTGAAGGACGAGGAGATTGATATCCTGCTCGGTTGGAAGGAAACATACGGATTGACCTATTTTCTTCACGCCCCCATAGTAGGTCTCAATCCTGCGGATAACGATCGCCGTATCGCTGCGGAGACCCTTCGCCTCTATCGACGCTCCATAGAGGTTTCCGAACGATTGTCCTGCTCAGGGGTTGTTCTCCATCCGGGTCATCTTGCCCGTCCGGATGCCCCGCGGGAGGAAGGGATTCAAAATTCGATTCGATTGATCCGATCGGTTCTGGAGACCGGAGAAGGAACGGGAGGACTTCTTCTTATCGAGAATATCGGGATGAAAGATTCGACACTCTTTCGCCGGGCCCGGGATTTCTCCGATTTCATCCATTTCTTTCCCTCCGAGCAGGTCAAGGGATTAATCGATGTCGGTCACGCCGCCCTCCAGGGATTTGATCTCATCGAGACGGCCCGTAGCCTGGAAGAGCGACTTGTTCATCTCCATCTGCACGACAACTCCGGAACGGAGGACGGGCATCTCCCGCTTGGAAGAGGCGTGATCAAGATCAAGGAATTTATTGATACACTGAAGAGACAACAATGGGAGGGGACAGGGATCATCGAGATTTATGGGGGAGAGGATTATCAGAGAGGCCTGAAGGAATCCATGCAATTTCTTAACTTCGGTTCTACCGCCCGCTGGAGAGCGTGACCCGAAATGGGACCATTGGACCGTCCAAGGGAGAAAGGAGGAGAGAAAAAGGTTGTGCCGGGGGCGATCCCCGGAATCAAAAAATAATCCAGGAGGTGTCCTATGCGGAAAATCATTTTTCTTGTCACCGTTTTCTTTTTTATCACCGGCCTCTTGAGCACCTCTGAAATCTGGGCTCAAAAGGAAAAAGGTAAACCAAAATTGCTCCGGCTGACCTTCTATTACCCCGTGGGAGTGGCCGGTCCCCTGGCAAGGGTGATCGGAGAAATGACAGACAAGTTTAACAAGGAGCATGAAGGCCGGATTGAGGTCGTCCCGGTCTATTCGGGGGATTATGATCCGACCATGCAGAAAGTTCAAACCGCGATTATGGCAGGGAACCCGCCGGATATCTTTATGGTGGAGATTTCCGAGCTTCCCACGCTATTGGCGATGGATTCGGTTCTTTCCCTGGATGATTATGTCAAGAAGCTGGGGAAGGAGTACTGGGACGATTTTTTCCCTCCGTTCAGGGAGAATGCAGTCATCGGCGGGAAGGTCTATGGCATTCCCTTCCAGCGGTCCACCCCAGTCCTTTACTGGAACAAGGAGGTCTTCAAGGCCGCCGGACTGGACCCGGAGAAGCCGCCAAAGACCTGGAATGAATTGAAGGACTATGCCACGAAACTGACGGTGCGCGACGCCAAGTCGGGCGATGTCAAGCAATGGGGAGTGACCATCTCCGGGGGATGGAATGACTGGTTGTTCGAGGCCTTTGTAAGGCAGAACGGAAGTTTTCTCATCAGCGCCGATGGATTGACGGCGAATTTCGATTCAAAAGAATCTATCGAAGCGCTCGATTTCTGGGTAGAGCTGAAACACCGCCTCAAGGTGGGGCCTCCCCATAGCACCTGGGGGTCCACTCCGCCCGATTTCGTGGGGGGAAGAACGGCCCTGCTTTACCATTCCACGGGCATTCTCACTTTCTTGAAGCGATCGGCCAAATTCGATTTCGGGGTCACCTTTATGCCGCAGAAGAAGACCTTCGGTGCGGCGGTTGGGGGAGCCAACCTGATGATCGCCAAGAAGATTCCGAAGGAGCGTCAGGAGGCGGCCTGGAAATATATTGAATGGATGTCGAATGTCAAGAATACGGCCGAATGGAGCGCGGCCTCCGGCTATGTGGCTGTAAGACAGAGCGCCTACGATGACCCGGTGATGAAAGAGCATGTGAGCAAAAATCCCGAGTACTTGGTCGCCAGGGATCAATTGAAGTTTGCCCACGGAAAGATGATGGCCAAGAATTTTCAGAAGGTCAGGGAGATCCTGAAGAGGCAGTTGGATGATTCGGCGGCCGGAAAGATTGTCCCTGCGGAGGCCTTGAAGATCGCTCAGAAAGAGATCCAGGCAGTGATCAAATAACCCATTGTGTAGGGAAGGGAGATTTCCTCCCTTCCCACCTGTCAAAATGGCGGTTCGGTATGATGCGGACACAACGACTCACCAGTTATAGTTATCTTCTCCTCGGTCTTTTTTTCATGGGGGTCTTCACTTTTATCCCGGTCTTCCTGTCGGCCTACCTCTCCCTGTTTCGGTGGAATGTGAGTTCCCCCGAGCCCGCGTTCACATGGTTCTCAAATTATCTGGAGGTTTTCAAGGCCCCACTGTTCTGGCTCGTTTTGAGAAACAATTTCATCTACGCCTTCACCACCATTCCAGTCAGCATGTGCCTTGCGCTCTTTCTGGCCATTCTTGTCAATCAGAAGATGGGAACGATCAAGAGTTTTTACAGGGTAAGCCTATTCTACCCGACGATGATTCCAATGGTGGCAGCCGCCATGCTGTGGGTCTGGATCTTCAATCCGGGCCTGGGAATTTTCAATTACTACCTTGGGTTCCTGGGGGTTCCGAGAATCGAGTGGCTCTATGATATGCGATACGCCCTGATCGCCATCATCATTATGAGCATCTGGAAGAACTTCGGATATTATATGCTCATCTTTTTAGCGGGTCTTCAGTCCATCCCCAACCATTATTACGAGGCGGCGGCCATCGAGGGGGCCGGGGGATGGAAAAAGTTCCGTTACATCACCCTCCCCATGCTCGCGCCGGCCACCCTTTTCGTTTTCGTCGTCGCCATCATCTCCTCTTTTCAAGTTTTTGATCAGGTATTCATCATGACCCAGGGAGGACCCGGCGATCGGACCAACGTACTGGTCTTCTACATTTACCAGCACGCCTTTCGGTTCTGGGATCTTGGGATGGGTTCCACCCTGACCACCCTCTTTATCCTTGGGCTGCTGTTTGCGATCTGGCTGGTATTCCGGGTGATCGGGAGGAAAGTCTACTATGAAGTTTAACCGCAACTTCAGACATCGAACAGGACTCCATCTCGCCTTGATGCTGGTCTCTCTGATTACCGTCGCCCCTTATCTGTGGATTCTCTCCACCTCGTTGAAATTCCGCACGGAGGTGTTTACCCCAACGCCGAAGTGGATCCCCTGGCCCATCAACATCCAGAATTATCTTGAGATGTTTGAGATGGCTCCCTTCCATCTCTATCTCATCAACACGATCATTGTGGTGACAGGGATTCTGGCTGTTCAATTGGTGACCATTACCCTTGCCGCCTATGTTTTTGCGAGAAGAAATTTCTGGGGCAAGGAATTTTTCTTTTTTCTCTTCCTCATTCAGATGATGATACCCATTCATGCCACCTTTTTGCCGAACTTTCTGACCCTGAAAAATTTTAATCTCCTCAACACCCGGATCGCCATGATGCTTCCTTTCTTCGCCTCCGGGTACGGGACCTTTCTTCTCCGTCAGGCCTTCCGTCAAATTCCGAGATCCCTGGAAGATGCGGCAGTGATCGACGGATGCGGTGGGCTCCGGTTCTTATGGCACGTCCTGATTCCACTGGCCAAGCCCACGCTGATCGCGTTCTCGATCATCAGCATTGTAAGCCACTGGAATGATTATCTCTGGCCGCTTATTGTCACCGATACGCCCGAAGTGCGGACCCTCACCATCGGACTGGGGATGTTCGTTCAGCAGGAGAGCGGAGCGGATTGGACCCTGCTGATGGCGGCGACCGCCTTTGTTACAGCGCCCATGATGATCTTCTTTCTGGTCTTTCAGAAAAAGTTTGTGGAAAGTTTTATGCTCAGCGGAATGAAAGGATGAAGGAACTAATACAAACGCATTAAATTCTTTGTAATTGATCCCTCACCCCCTTCCTCTCCCCTCGAAGGGGAGAGTCGTAAAGGCCCGACCATGGGGGAAGGGTGAGGGGTGATCAAGTTGGTTGTAAAAATGAATATTGCGTTTGTATTAATTTAAAAATATATTTAAAGTGAAAGGACGCGGGTCATGGCCAGAGTCGTGATGGAAAATGTCTCGAAGCAATTTGGAACCGTTCAGGCTGTAAGGGACTTCAATCTCATCGTGGAAGACAAGGAATTTGCAGTCCTCGTGGGCCCTTCGGGATGCGGCAAATCGACCGCCCTCCGGATGATCGCAGGTCTGGAAGAACCCAACAACGGAACGATCACGATCGGGGATCGGATGGTCAATGATCTCCCTCCAAAGGAACGGGACATCGCTATGGTTTTCCAGGAGTATGCCCTCTATCCGCACATGTCGGTCTTCAAGAATATGGCCTTCGGCCTCAAGCTGAGAAAGTTTCCGAAGAGTGAGATCGCGCAGAGGGTGAGGGAGGCGGCGGAGATCCTTGGCATTCAGGATTTTCTCGACCGAAAGCCGAAGCAGCTTTCCGGAGGACAGCGGCAGAGGGTGGCGGTGGGCCGGGCCATCGTCCGGAAACCGGCCGTCTTTCTCTTCGATGAACCGCTCTCCAACCTGGATGCAAAGCTTAGGGTTCAGATGCGGGCCGAACTGTCAAAGCTTCATGACCGGCTCCAGACGACGATCGTCTACGTCACTCATGACCAGGTCGAAGCGATGACGATGGGGACAAAGATCGTGGTGATGAAGGACGGATGGATTCACCAGATCGGGCATCCTCTGGATGTCTATAACTCCCCGGTCAACCTCTTTGTTGCAGGTTTTATCGGGAGCCCGGTGATGAACGTCATCCCCTGCCGGATCCAATCGAAGGAGGGCCGCCCCTTTATCGATGCGGAGAGCTTTCAACTCCCCATACCGGAGCAGAAGGTCCCATATTATCAATCGTTAGTCGGATCGGAGGCGATTTTTGGGATTAGGCCCAATGATATCTATGATCGGGCATTTGCTCCCGAACCTTTCAAGGCAAATTCAATCCGTTCAGTGATCGATGTGATTGAGCCATTAGGCTCGGAGATTCATCTCAATGTGACCGCAGGGAAACACAATCTTATTGCGGCAGTGGATGTGCAGAAGGTTTATCGAGTCCATCAGGAGATCGAACTTGCTTTAGACCTCGGCAGGATGCACCTGTTTCAAAAAGATCCTCCGAATCTCCGGATTATGACAGAGGAATGATAGATAAGTGACGGGAAATGTTCAAAGGATTTATCTTTGATTTGGACGGGACGGTATACTTAAGCGATCGACTGATTCCCGGGGCCGACACGGTGATTCGGCGACTCCGGGAGGCCGGAAGAAAGGTCGTCTTTCTCTCCAACAAGCCGCTCCAGACCCGCGAAGACTACGCTTCCAAATTAACCCGCCTCGGGATTCCTACGCGACCCCATGAAGTCATCAACTCCACTTCTGTGATGATCCACTATTTGAAAAAGAATGCACCGGGGGCGAAACTTTTTGTAGTGGGGGAAATTCCCTTTATCGAAGAGTTGAAAAGGGCCGAATTCATCATCACCGAGGAGCCAAACGAGATTGACTATGTGATTGTGGCTTTCGACCGGACCTTCGACTATAAAAAACTAAATATCGCCTTCCAGGCTATTAAGAAATTTGGAGCCCGTTTCATTGCCACTAACCCCGACCGGACCTGTCCGGTGGAGGGAGGAGAGATCCCGGACTGTGCGGGAATGATTGCCGCGATTGAGGCGGTGACGGAGAAGAAGGTTGAGGTCATCGTGGGGAAGCCTTCTCCCATCATGGTCGAAACGGTCCTGGAGGTGCTGGGATTGAGACCCGAAGATTGTATCCTCATCGGGGACCGCCTCGAGACGGACATCAAAATGGGGAAAGAATCCGGAATTGCCACGGGCATTGTGCTCACCGGGGTGACTGACGTAGAGGCCCTAAAAAAAATAAAACACACCCCCGGCCAACCCGACTTCGTCTTCCAAAGCATCGCCGACGTCGAAAATCTGCTGATCGGGTGATCGAAAAAGGGGACGTTGGTTCAAATACAACTTTGCAATGCAAAAGAAAAGATCTTAACCGCTGCTCGCCAACGCGGATACCGGGTCAAACAGAAATTGACATTGCCGAATGGGGGGGTAGGATACACATAGATGCCAAGATAACCGAGAGGTTTATGACATAATGATAGATGGGCTGATGCCATAATAGGGAGTCGAAGTTGAGACGGAGGGTCCCGGAGTTAACGTTATCGTCGAGAGAAGTGGCTGACAGATGGTCAAGGATAAAGTTGCATTTGAACCAACGTCCCTAATTTTTTAATTTTTGTTTCTTATGTCAGTGCATCTCTTAGCAACTGAACGGGATGTAAAACCTTCAGGCCGGTGAGGTGGCGGATCTGCATGCGGCATCCTTCGCAGTCCGTAAGAACGGCTTCCGGATTTAAGCGATCGATCGCTTCTTTTAAGTCTTTCCCGATCTCCTGCGATATTTCATACTTTTCCTTTTTAAAACCGAAGGTCCCTCCCAGTCCGCAGCAATCGGCATCGATGTTTTCGATATGCAAGCCTGGGATGAGCCGTAAAATGTCAAGGGCCGGGAGTCCGATTCCGAGGGACCTGAGGTGGCAAGGTGCAAAGTAGGCCGCCCTGATGGGGAGCTCTTTGAGCCGAAGATTAAGATTTCCGGATTCTTTTAATTTTCTGAGATATTCGAAGAGATCAAAGAGGTGAGGGGCAACCTCCTCCGCTCCCGGGATGGCCAGGAGACGGTTATATTCATGCTTTATCATTTCGCCGCAACTGGTCGAGGAAAAAATGATCTCCGATCCCGAGCGGATGGCTTGAAGAAGGGAGGGAACATTCTTTAAACCCATTTTTCTTGCGCCTTCAAAATCTCCGTTGCCAAGCATGGGAAGGCCGCAGCATTCCTGGGGCGGGAGAAACACCTCAAGGCCGTTTGCCTCCAGAACCTGGACGGCCGCCTTTCCCACATCGACCTCGTTTGTATTGATATAGCAGCCGTAGAAATAGGCGATCTTTTTTTCACCCGTGGAGCGATGTCCCCCGAACCATTGCCGGAAGGTGGGAGACTCATAGACAGGAAGCTCCCTTCTCCGGTCAATCTTTAAAAGGAGATCAGCCATCCACCTGACTCCCCGGTTTTTAAAAAGAAAATTGGTGATGGGAGAGAAGAAGGAGGCGACTCTGGAGAAGAGATAGGAGTGGGTGAGAAGCCAGTCACGAAGAGGCCTTTTCTTCTCGTCCAGATATTTCGCCCTGGCAATGAGGTTCAGTTCGGAGATGGGGACGCCCGAGGAGCAGGCCAGATCGCAAAGACGGCAACCGATGCAGAGATCGATCCATTCGTCGACCGAAGGGTCGCCAGGCTTTCTGAACCTCTGGGCGCCCGGGCCTGTCTGTTTTGGACCGGGAAAGAGGGGAGTAACCCTTGAGACAGGACAGACCGCCATGCAGGCCGCACAGCGGATACAAACATCGGTATTGTTGTTAGGCCAGGTTCTCTCGTCCATACTTTTAGTCGCCTATTGAATCAGCCCAACTAAGTTCCAATCAGTAAATTCCGAATCCCCAATAAGCTCCAATGACCAAACTCCAATCATCCATAACGCCCCCTTACCAATTTTTAACCCCTCCCTTCCTACCCTTAATTTTCCGTCCAGAGCGGATCCGCTTCTGGCGGAAAGGGGAGGTGAGGTGGGGTTAAGAAGGGTAGTTATTTTTTGGAAATTGGTTATTGTTTCATTGCATTTTTTGCCGCCATGTATCCTGTGGCAATTTCAATCCCTTCCCTTGATATTTCATCGATACATCGATGGCCTGCGAGCATCGTGCCCGCGATCCAGACATTTTCGAATAAGGGTTTCTCCGTTTGGTCAACAGGGCGAAGAGAGGAATCGGTTAAAATGCCTGCCCGGTGGATTGGATGCTCATCGAAGAAAGATTTCCCAAACCATTCCTCCCGTGACCCGGGCTGGGCTACGGGCAGATGAAAGAGGGGTTCCGATACGCTTCCCCGGTCCGCCGTCAATCCTCCCCCGATGAAGCGGCCCGTGGCAAGGATAAAACGGTCAGCAGAATGGAAACCGGAGGCGGGAGGATGATGGACATCAATTCCTTTAACCTCTTTTTCTTTTACAGAAATTTCTGAAACCGGGTAACCGTAAAGAAAGTCGACACCCTTTCCGATCAACCACTCCTTGACCCGGTTAAAGATTCTCATCCCCGGAAGAGAGGGGGGAAGACCCGGAATTTCAAAAACCTCAACCCCAATCTTTTCTTCCAGATCCATTTTTACTTTTATGGGGTCATGAATTCCCAGGATCGCCGGAAGACCGACGCAGGATTCTTCCTTGAGATGCTTTCTGATATCCCGCGCGATCGTTTCTCTGAAAGATTCCCTTTCCATCCATCTCGAAAGGGCGGTGGCGGAAATCTCCCGGTTAAAAAGAGATGGCACGGAAAGAGTTGTCCCACGCCATTTCAGCGGGCCCGCAACATAACCGGCGCTGAAATCCCTGAACCCCTTAAACCCAATGATGAGCGCCTTGTTACAGGAGGCTCCGGCGATCATCGTGCCCGGAATGAGATAGGTCGGCCTCCTATGTCCTGCACCCGTGGGTATGAAACTATTTCTGTCTCCAATCGCCCGAAAAGAGTAAGGGGACCGAAAAAGGGATGAAAAGGAGGCAATGCCTTCCTCAACGCCGTTTAATCCGACTTTTGAATAAGGGTGATCCGGATGATCCTTGATCCATTGAGAAAGGCCGTCCCTTAATTCCATTGTTCCCGGGATCTTCCCCAATAGATCGATCGTATTGGAGAAGAGGGTGAGACAGCCCATCCCTTTTCCAATAATCAGAACCTTCCTGCCGGTCTCTGCGGCTGTCCGGGCCGCCATCAACCCGGAAAGTCCCATCCCGATTACGATCAGATCGTATTGCATCGATTTCTTAAAAGGGGTCAAGGATTCAAGGGTTCGAGGATACCGGTGCTTTTCAGCTTCGTCCTTTGACTCCTATAAATTGAAGATTCCTTTATAGATTGATTCGATCAGCTCTTCTTCTCTGACAGAAGTCCCCCAGAGCACCGGTCGAATTCCTTTCCATCTTTCCTCAAGAAACCCCTTCAAAATCGTATTGGAGTCTCCTCTTATCTTCCCTGATTCATTCAACAGGCCTAACAGACGATAGACACAGAAAGCTCCCTGGCAGGTTCCCTTGGCAAGCCGGGTTCGATGGAGGATATCGAGAGGATTTTTAAGTTTCCCTTCCCTAAAAACTTCTTCCGCTTCTTCCCTCCGGACCAGCTCACAATCGCAGAGGATCTCTCCCTGTCCCAGTGTCTTCAGCCGTTCTTTAAGCCCGGCACGCTGCCCGGCGCCCGGAAGAGGTTTCGTGTGAGTGACGGAGGGGTGGTTGATCCCCATTTTCTGGCAGACCAGGTCGGAAGCCTTTTCAGCCATCAAACGGTAGGTGACCAGTTTTCCTCCGGTGACGGTGATCAGATTCCTTATCCCATCTCTTTTCTCATGATCGATCAGGACAAATCCCCGGCTGATTGCCCGGTCACCCCCTTCTTCGCCGGATAGAAAGAGAGGCCGGACGCCTGCGTAGGCCCGGATGAACCGGGTTGTTTCGATGGCAGGGACCATCCTTGAGGCCTCCCTGATCAGGAGGGAGACTTCCGGGGGAGTAATTTCGAGATGCTCGATTTCCTCCAGGCGGATGGAGGTTGTTCCCAGGATGGAGACGGTATGGTTAGGCACGATAATGTCCCCATCGGAAGGAGGCCGGCAACGGTTGATCACCCTGTGGCTGACCCTTTGATTGGTCACGAGCATCGAACCCTTCGAAAGGGCCATGGCAATGTGAAGGCCTGCCAATCTTAAAAACCGATCCGCCCAGGCTCCGGTGGCGTTAACGAGATAAGAAGCTTCGATCCTATACTCCTCCCCACGGAGAAGGTCTTTAGCAACGACTGCTTTCACTCGATCTCCATCCAAAAGCAGGGAGGTGACTTCGGTATGGAGTAAAAATGTGGCTCCGTGGGCCTCTGCGTCTCCGGCATTTTCAAGGACCAGTTCAAATGGGTCGATGGATCCATCCGGAACGGCCACCGCGCTCTTGAGGTCGGGATTGAGGCCGGGTTCCAGGGAGAGGGCCTCGTCTTGGGAGAGGAGGCGGGCGGGGATGGCTGCCTCTTCGCAGGCGCGGACAAATCGGTCCCTGAAATCGAGGCCATCTTCCGGTAGGGAAATGAAAAGGCCATCCGTTTCCTCGACGCAGCGGGAGGCAATTTTTCTTAGGATCCTGTTTTCAGCAATGCACTCGCGCGCCGCTTCGGGATCGGCTACCACATATCTTCCACCACTGTGGAAAAGTCCGTGATTTCTTCCCGAGGCTCCGGATAGAAAATCTCCCTTCTCGACGAGAAGGCAAGGTATCCCCCGTAAGGATAAATCCCTTGCAATGCCTGCCCCGGTTGCTCCACCGCCAATAATCAGAACTTCGGTTTTGAGGTTCATCTAAAATTTTCCGGCTTTTCCATGGGGTTCGGGTATTCTCTGTCGTTGTTGATGTTTTTTAAACGAGATTCTCCATCTTTGTCAAGGAACAACGGATGTTAACGTAAATAAGCTGGACCGGAATGCGCCCCGCAAGCGCCGCGCTGTGGGCGGGGTCAAGGGGCATAATATAACGGTATTACCTTGCCGGGAAGCCCCGACGTGCCTGCCCTGTCCTGACGGGGTGGCCGGGGGAGCCCCACAATTTTTCTTGACTTTTCAGGAGGGTGGAATAGAATGGATTCGCCATGATGCTTTTACCGGCCATTCCATGTTTGAATTGTTGAAAAGCCGTCATCCCTTCCTCGATTTTACCCAGGTGGCTTTTGTCCTTACGGACATCCACTCCATGATCCTCTGCGCCAGCCGTTATGCGGAAAATCTCTTCGGCTATACGAGGGAGGAGATGGAGGGGCAGAGGATGAGAGCCCTTTTTTTCGCAGAAGATTTGATCTATTTTCTGCCCAACATCATTTACCTGACCATTTACAAAGCTGGTTTTGAGGGAGATGGACTTTTAAGACAGAAGGATGGAAAGGGAATCTTCGTCCATCTGGTGACCGCCCCTTTTAAGGAGGGAGGAGAGACCTTCTTAGTGTTTTCTTTCCAGGAAATCCAGCGATTAAAAAGGCTGGAGAGGGAAAAACTGGAAATGAGGCGCCAAACCAGCCTCGGAATGATGGTGGAGGAAATCGCCCATCAGGTTCGTAACCCGGTTGCCTCCATCGGGGGTTTTACACGGCGCCTCATGAGACCTGCCCTTTCTTCCCAAAAGAAGGAAGCTTATCTTAGCCGGATTCTTCAGGAGACGAAGCGACTGGAGGAGATCATCCGGCGGATCGAAGATCTGGTTGATACACCCAAGCCGATCTTTAAGAAAGAGAATGTTCTTGAGATTGTAGAACAAACCCTCCGGACCGTTTCAGGGCAGGAGAGAGCAAAGGATGTCTCCTTCAATTTAGCAGAAGGGTCATTCGGAGGGGATGTATGCTTTTACATGGATAAAGGTCTCATGACGCGAGTTCTTGCCCATCTTCTGGAGAATAGTATCGAGTCAGTCAGCCAGGACAGGGGGAAAAACGGCCCGGAAAAAATAAAGGTCCTACTCGCTTGTGATGAGGATCATGTAGAGATTTCCGTCTCGGACCGGGGGGAGGGGATCTCTAAAAAGGATTTCCTCCGTATTTTCGAACCCTTCTTCTCCACAAGGCCTGAACGGGTTGGATTAGGGCTCACTTTTGTCAAGCGCGTGGTGGAGGAACACGGAGGGAAAATTAGAATCGAGAGCCGGCTCCGGAGGGGAACAACGGTGACACTCACCTTTCCAAGAGACCGCAGGAGGCTGATCCGGCGGGGATGGATTTCACCCGAAACCCCCGCTTCTCTTACTTCCCCCTAAAAAAAAAATGGATACGCAGTCAGCAGGGATAGGGGCATTCCATGGACGAAAAAATCAAAGAGGCTTTTTTTCACGAGGTGGAGAAGGAGCCCTTTGCAATAAAATTCGGGCTCAAACTGGTCGATATGGATGACGGATACTCCAGGGTGGAGATGAAATTCACCCCGGACATGGAGAATCTCTTCGGCATGGCCCATGGGGGAGCGCTCTTTGCCCTGATCGATGAGGCTTTTGAGACCGCTTCGAATTCCCATGGCACGCTTGCCGTGGCCCTCAATATGAACATCACCTATCTCTCTCCCCCCTCCCCGGGCAGCCGTTTGATTGCCGAGGCAAGGGAGGTTCATCAAACTTCGAAAACATCACTCTGCGAGATCAAAGTCTTCGATGATCAGAATCGTCCGATTGCCTCCTGCCAGGCCCTTGCCTACCGGAAAGGAACCCCTCATCCCTTCGTCAAGAAGGAGAAAAAATAGTTACTCTTCCCAGGGTTGACATCCCTTCCACACAGGTTACAATAAAAGCGCTTAAATCGGTTTCTATTTTATGAGCAGTGTTATGGAACCTGAACTGATGGAAGTGAAAGTGATGGGAATCGTGGTGGACGCCAAGGCGTCGAACCCCGTCGTCGTTTTAGTGGACCTGGATGGTCAGAAAGCCCTGCCCATCTGGATCGGGGTCTTTGAGGCGGAGGCGATTTCAAGGGGTCTCGAAGACGTGGTGACGCTTCGTCCCATGACGCACGATCTTCTCAAGCAGATCCTCGATTCCCTTCATGCCTCCCTTACGCGGGTTGTCATCAATGATATCAAGGAGAACACTTTTTATGCCAAACTCCATTTCAATGTGGAGGGAGGAGAACTGGTTGTGGACAGCCGTCCGAGCGATGCCATTGCGCTGGCCGTAAGGGTGAAGGCGCCCATTTTTATCACCCGGTCCGTGGTGGAGGAGACCAAGCACCTGGGGCTCTTAGCCAACAGATTTATGGACGAACAGGATGAACTGAAATCGATTATCGAAAGTATGAATCCGGAAGACTTCGGCGATTTTAAAATGTAGTTTTTCACTCTTTTTCCCTTCTCCGTCTATCTCTTTCTAATACTTCACCTGCGTATAAATATTGTTCCGGTTTTGACAATATGTCGTCTTATCTCACCTTTTCCCCAGTTTACCGCAAGATATAAAAAAATTATTAAATTAAAAAATTTAGATAGTTACGAGTTAAATAATTAAGAATGACTCGATTGGTATATTTTTTGCTGTTTTTGAATGAATTCTGGAAAAGTGGAGGCAATTCCATGAGTGTATTGGAAAAAGAACAGGTTTTAAAAACAGAAGATGCCATCGAATATTTGAAAATTTCCAAACCGACCTTTCTCAAGTATGTCCACCTCGGAAGGATCAGGGCCACGAAAGCGGGCAAAGGATGGAGGGTGCTTCTTTCAGAGTTGAACCGGTTCTTAAAGGGGGAGGAAAATTAATGAAGAGAGACATTGGGAAAAGCATCACTTTCAAATGGATGATCTTCTCCGTCCTTTTGGCCACCCTTCCCCTGGCTATTGCAGGGATCAATATCGGCCAGGTCTACCAGAAAAATTTAAAGGAGTCGGTGGTTGGACTTCAAAAAGAAAGGGCAAGTAAAGTGGTGGAGAGGACCAGGCACTTCTTGGAAATTGGGACAAACAACCTTCTTTTTCTGGCGAGGGATAAACGTTTTAGCAAGAGCGACCTTCCTCATGTGGAAGACCATTTAAGGAGCCTTCTTTCCCAACATGATCATTTTGTCGAAATAACGTTATTGAATGAAAAAGGGTTGGAAACGGCCAGGGCTTCAAAATTTAAACCAAAAGAAACGCTCCATCGAAAAAACTCATCAGACAGTCAAATGTTCCAAACGGCTTCAAAAGGGCAGATTTTTTATGGTGATTTTTATTATGCCCCGGAGGGTCGGCTTGGCATGACGATTGCCGTCCCCGTCAAAGAATACAGAGGAAATCCCGTGGGTGTATTGAAGGCCAGGCTTGACCTTCAGTTTTTACACAAGCACATCGCAGAGGTTAAAATCGGAAACAGGGGGTTTGCCTACGTGATGGACCGGGAAGGATTTTTGATCGTCCATCCCCAGGAGGTGAACATTCAATTCGGACCTTTTGTAGACCAGGCCCTTCAGGGGAAGGAGGGTAGCCTGGAGTTCGAGAACCTGAGGGGAGAAAAATTTCTGGTCGTCTACAAACCCGTCCCGGAGCTCAAATGGGGCGTGGTTGTCCAGATCCCCGTGGAAGAAGCCTATGAACCTCTCAAGGAGATGACTCAGACGGCTGCCAAGTGGGTTATTACCGCCTTCCTCTTAGCGCTTGCTTTAAGCCTTTTTCTTACAAGACGGTTCACCTCACCGATTAAAAAGTTATCCGACGAGATGGCCAGGGTTTCTAAAGGAAATTTTGATGTCCACCTGGAGCCCGCCAGCAAGGATGAAGTCGGGGGTCTAACCGAATCCTTCAACCGGATGGTCCAGGATTTAAGACAATCTCAGGAAACCATCCGGGAGGCAGAAGAGAAATACCGGATGATCTTCGAAAACTCAAAAGACATGGTTTTTATTACCTCTTCGGATGGAAAATTCATAGAGATCAACCAGGCCGGAGCAGAGATGCTTGGTTACAGCAACAAGAATGAAATGAGGGAATTAAGTGTTCGAGATACGTATGTCCGCCCGGAGGAGAGGAAGCAGTTCCAGGAGGAAGTGGCTGAGAATGGATTTGTGAAGGATTTCGAGGTCAAACTGAAGAGAAAGGATGGAACCCCACTGGATTGCCTTATTACCGCTACGGGCAGAAGGGATACGGTAGGCCGTATCATCGGGTATGAAGGAACCGTTAAAAACATTTCCTACCGGAAGAGAATGGAAGAGGCGCTTTATCAGAGAACGAAAGAACTTGGAACCCTTTATGATTTGAGCGGATTGATCAACCAGACCCTGAATTTAGACCAGGTTCTCCCCTTAGCCCTGGAGAGAGTCATGGCCCTTACAGGGTTTGAGATGGGAACCATCTACCTCATCAGCGACGATGGGCAGTGGCTGGAGTTAAGGTACAACCAAAATTACCCATCCCATCTGGCGGAAGCGGTGAAAAGGATAAAGTGGGGCGAAGGCGTTTCCGGATCCGCAGTCGAAAGAAAGAAGGTTGTCATCTTCTCGATCGACGCGTATCCCTCTCCTCATATTCTTCCCAGCCTGATTGAAGAAAAAATAAAAATGCTGGTGGGGGTTCCCTTGCTCTCCAAGGGAGTAGCAGTCGGCGCCATCTGCCTGACCAGCCGGTCCCATCGTCTTCTCCAACAAAACGAGATCCACCTGTTTGAAAGTCTCGGGAACCAGATCGGAATGGCCCTTGAAAATGCAAAACTCTTTTCCTCTGTGGCCAGGGCCAAGTCCGAATGGGAAACGACCTTCGATGCGGTCACCGACATCATTACGCTCAGAGATAAAGATTATCGGATGATTCGTTTTAACAGGGCGGCGTTTGAGAGGTTCGGTCTGAAACCAGAAGAGATGATTGGAAAAAGTTGTTACGAAGTTTTACATCATCGGGCCGAACCCTGTAAAGGATGCTATGTCACCGAAGCCTTAAGGACAAAACAACCCGTTTCGGGCGAAAGGGAGAGCGACTACCTGAACGGGATTTTCCGGTACTACACCTATCCAATTTATGACGCGTCAGGACAAGTCATTGCCGTCGTCGACATGGCCAGGGAGATCACCGAGGAGAAAAGGCTGGAAAGAGAGAAAGAGGCGGTCAATCATATCAACAAACTCTTGGCCTCCAGCCTTGATGTGAGACGGGTGGCGAAAGAGATCCATGCCGAATTCAAGAAGGTTCTGCGCTCTGACAGGATGTCCATTGCCCTTCTCGATGGGGAGGGAGGGCGGTTTCGGTACTTCGCGCTGGAGCAGGATTATGCCGGCACGGAGTTTATTCCGGGGATGACTTACCCGAAAGAAGAAACACCCATTGTGAAAGCGGTGGAGACAGGTCAACCCATCGTCGTGGAAGACATCTTCGGAAGCGAGTCTTGGTTCGAACAAAGACTCTTCCAGGAAGGGATACGATCCTCCCTGGTGTACCCTTTGGAATACCAGGGCAAGATCATCGGGACACTCAATTTTGACAGCAAAGATGTTTATTGCTTCTCCGAAAAAGATCTTCACTTCATCGGGCAGATCGCTCCCGGACTGGCTATCTCCATTCAGAACGTCATCCTGCTGGATGAGATCCGGGGCTCCGAAGAGAAATACAGGGCCGTGGTGGAGGGCGCCCATGACGGCATCTGCGTACTCGGTTCGGATAACCGGATAAAATTTGCCAACAAAGGATTGGCGGAGATCTGTGGGTATTCTTTAAAAGAACTTTTGGGAAAAGATTTTCGAGATCTATTGAATGAAGAGAGCCGGGGATTCATGGCGGACCGATTTGACCGGAGAAGGAGAGGAGAAAAGTTAAACCCCGGTTTTGAATTGGAGACTTTTCGGAAAAACGGGGATATCTACAATATAGAGATCAATGCAAGGGTCATGAAGGATTCGGAAGGAAGGATGGATTACATCGTGTTCGTGAAGGATGTGACCGAGAAGAAGAAGATGGAAGAACAATTGCTTCAGAGCGAAAAACTTCGGGCCCTGGGGGAGATGGCGAGCGGCGTGGCACACGATTTCAATAATTCCCTGGCCGCTATTTTAGGCAACACGCAGCTTCTCCTTTATTCTGAACATGATGAAGAAACGAGGGAAGCCCTCAAAACGATTGAAAAGGTTGCCAAAGACAGCGCCCAGACGGTCAAACGGCTTCAGGAGTTTACCCGGAAGAAGGCCCGGCAGGAAATATTTAAACTCGATATCAATTCGGCGATTCGAGATGTCATCGAAATTACCAAGCCGAAATGGAAGGACGGAGCCCAGGGGAAAGGGATCCAGATCGAAGTGGTATCGCATCTGGAAGATGTTCCGGGAGTGGTAGGAACTGTTTCGGAGATCCGGGAAGTGATCACCAATATTCTTTTCAATGCCATTGAGGCCATGCCCGGGGGGGGGAAGATCGAAATTCGGACCTCTGAAAAAGAAGAGAGCGTTTATGTCCGGATCGTCGATACAGGTGTCGGAATAAGCGATGAGAACAGAAAGAAGATTTTTGAACCCTTCTTTACCACCAAGCCGTTTACCAACACAGGTCTCGGGTTAAGCATGTCCTATGGGATCATCAAACGCTTTGGCGGAGAGATCACCGTGGAAAGCAAGGCCGGGTCCGGCACAACGTTCACCATCGTCCTTCCTATCGCGGTTGCAGAAAAAGAGGAAACGATTTCCAACCCTTCGATCAAAAAAGGGAAACAAGCCCGGATTCTGGTGATTGATGATGAAGAAACCGTGAGAAGCGTGCTTTCCAAGATGCTTTCCCAGGTAAACCACCAGGTTACTGTGGCCATGAGCGGAGCAGAGGGGGTTCGACTCTTTCAGGAAAAGGAGTTTGATATGGTCCTGACCGACCTGGGAATGCCGGGAATGTCGGGCTGGGAAGTATGCAAGAGCATTAAAAAAATCAAACCTTCGATACCGGTCGGAATGATCACGGGGTGGGGGCTCGAAGTGAACAAGAGCAGGAAGGAGGAAGCAGGTCTCGACTTTGTCATCACCAAGCCCTTTGACTTCCATCAGATCGTAACGGTGGTCTCGGAGAAGATCGAATCAAGAGCCTCATCGTTATCTTGACCGGTCCATCAGGGTTGCCCGCCGCCCGTTCTCCCGTAAACCCCCTCCCGTAAACCCCCTCCCGTAAACCCCTTGACTGTATTCTTTTTTTCCTTTATAGACTTTAACCATCATGGTTTTATAAACTTGGGGAAAGGAGGGCTTAAGTATGAGAAGGTTAGGATTGATGGGCATGGTTTGCGGACTTTTTCTGTTTTTTATACCGGGAACGGGTCAGGCTCAGGATGCGATCAAGATCGGGTTCTTTGCCCCCATCACCGGACCGGCTGCGGCCGATGGGATGAGCGCCAAACACGCCGTCGAACTGGGTTTGAAGGAGGTGAATGATGGAGGAGGAATCAGAGGCAAGAAAGTAGAACTGATCATTTATGACGACCGACTGAATCCCCAGGAGGCGGTTGCCATCGCCAATAAGCTGATTGAGAGGGATAAGGTGGTAGGCGTGGTCAGTGGATCGTATAGCGGTCCCACCCGTGTGACCGCCCCGATTTTTCAAAAGGCCGGCATGCCCATGGTAGCGGGATATGCAGTCCACCCCGACGTCACATGGGACCCGACTCAGAAAAAACCGAACGATTTTATCTTCCGTAACGGGTATCTTGGCGAGGTTGAGGGAGCCGCAGCCGCCGAATTTGCCGTCAAGAATCTGAAAGCGAAAAGAATCTCTGTGATCTCCATGGATAACGACTTCGGGAGAGCCATTTCGGCGGGTTTTGCAGAAAGGGCGGAGAAACTGGGCTCCGCAATCCTGACGAAACAGATGTATAAATTCCCCGGGGAAAAGGACTTCCGTCCCTTTCTCACCCGGATCAAGGAAGGCAATCCCGAGGTGATCTTCGCCGCGGGGTATTATAACGAGGCCGCCTCCATCGTGCGCCAGGCCAAAGAGCTTGGGATCACGGCCCAGATCTTGGGAGAGGAGGGTTTTGATTCCCCGAAATTTCTCGAAATCGCTGGACCGGCTGCGGAGGGCGTGATTATCGCAACGAATCTGGACAGGGATGACCCCAGGCCCGTGGTTCAGAATTTTTTAGCCAATTACCGTAAAGCCTATAACGAAGATGCGGATATGGTCGGAGCCTCCAGTTACGATGCCTTTATGATCCTCGTCGATGCTATTAAAAAGGCCGGAACAGATCCTAAGGCTATCCAGAAGGCCCTGCTTGAGACGAAGGACTACAATGGCCTGACCGGCAAGATTAGCCGCTTCGTCCAGGGAGAAGTCGTCAAACCCGTTCAGATTCAGGTGGTCAAAGGCGGAAAGTTCCGGCGGCTTGCGGTCATCGACAACCCGGAGGTCATCACCCCGCCGACTAAATAGTAAGTGAATAGTAATCAGTGACCAGTTATCAGTTCATGTATATCATCCCCTCCTTTTCTTTATCTTAGAAAGGGAGGGGATTAAGTTGTGGTTTGATGACTGTTCACTGCTTACTGGATTTAATATGCTCTGGCAACAGCTGGCCAACGGAATTGCCATCGGTAGTGTCTATGCTCTCATCTCCCTGGGGCTGACCATGGTCTACGGGATTCTCCGCATTCTCCATGTCGCCCATGCGGGGATCTATGCCCTGGGGGCTTATGTCGGCTGGTTCTCCTTTCGCCTCGTCGGCGACTTCTGGGTCTCCTTGTTATTCGGGATGGCAGGAGCAGCCGTTGCGGGTTACCTCGTAGAACGTTTTCTCTATTCGCCGCTTCTCCACCTACCGAGAATTGCGCCCCTGATTGCCTCCATCGGTCTTTTTATCGCCCTGGAAGAAGCCTTCCGGATCGTTGCCGGGCCCCACACCCTGACCTATAACGCGCGTATCGGGCTGGGAGACCTATCCATCGGGAGTTTCAAACTCACCGAGACACAGATTCTCATCCTCCTGGTCACGGTTGTCATCCTGATCGTTCTCTGGACCTTTCTTACCCGGACCCGCATCGGTCTGGCGATGCGGGCCTGCGCCATGGATGCTGAAACCACTTCTTCATTCGGGGTCAATGTGGGCAGGATCATTGCGATCAACTTTATCCTGGGTTCGGCGATGGCGGGGGCGGCAGGGGTACTGATCGGAGTCTATGATAACCAGGTCTGGCCGACCATGGGCAGCATCCCGGCCTACAAGGCCCTGGCGATTGTCGTTTTAGGGGGATTGGGGAATATTCCCGGAACCGTGGTTGCGTCAATCGTTGTGGGTCTGTCAGAAACATTCTTCATCGGTGTTCTTGCCATTCCCTTTCCCCGGGATGCGGTTGCATTTATCGCAATGATCCTGGTGTTAATGTTCAGACCTTATGGATTATTAGGAAAAGCCTGAACAGGTTAGGCGTGAGTCGTCAGGCGTAAGGGGACAACGAGTTTTTATTCCCTTCCCCTAACGTTTCACCTTTTCCGCCTTACGGTATATAGAATGATCAGCGGATATCTCATCACCATACTCATCACGATCATCGTCTATGCCATCCTGGCCCATAGCCTCAATGTGATCACGGGTCATGCCGGACAGATCTCTCTCGGGCATGCCGCCTTCTTCGGCATCGGGGCCTATACCTCGGCCCTGCTCTATACGGGGGGCGGTTTCCCTTTCTGGGCCTCCGTGCCCCTGGCAGCTGTCGTTGCCGGTGTCGTCGGAGCGGTTTTGGGAATTCCCTGCCTGCGCGTCCGCGACGACTTTCTTGCCATCACGACCATGGGAATTGGTTTCGTCGTGGAAGCGGTTTTTCTTTACCTTCCTTTCTTTGGCGGAGCCATGGGCATCGGGGGCATCAACCTGCCCAAATGGTTCGGGCGGGAGATGAGCAAACCGGAGTATTTTCTCCTTATCCTCATCGTTTTTGTCCTCCTGATCCTATTCGATCGGCGACTGGGCCGGTCGTGGATCGGGTTAGCCTGGTCCTCCATACGGGAGGATGAACAAGCAGCAGAGGCGATGGGCGTGGATGTGGTTCGGTTCAAAGTGATGGCCTTTGTCCTCGGAAGCACAATCGCCGGCCTCGCAGGAGGATTCTATGCCCACTTCCTGACCTTCATCATGCCCCAGAATTTCGGGTTCGGCCAGTCGATTCTGATCCTCTGCATGGTTGTCTTTGGTGGGATCGGCACTCGCTGGGGCCCCATACTGGGAGCGGTTATTTTAGGGATTCTTCCGGAGATTTCCCGTCCCATCATGGAATACCGTACGTTCGTTTATGGGCTTCTTCTCTTGGCCATGATGCGGTTTCAACCCGGCGGCCTGCTGGGAGAAGAGTCGACCCTCCCAAGAATGTTGAGACGGATTCAATTTCGTCCATCGGAGAACCGGTGAATCGATGGCCCTTCTAAACATCGACGGCTTGAGCAAAGAGTTTGACGGCTTGCGGGCCCTGGATCAGGTCAGTTTTACGGCTGAAAAGGGGGAGATCCTGGGGATCATCGGTCCCAACGGAGCCGGGAAGACGACCCTGTTCAATATTATCTCCGGCATCTACCCGGCTTCGGACGGCGAGGTAGCCTTTCAAGGTAAATCGATTCTTAGAATGAAACCTCACCAGGTCAGCCGTTTGGGGATTGGAAGAACGTTCCAGATCGTCCGCCCCTTCCCGAATCTGAATGTAGAAACGAATATTTTAGTGGCCTACGGCCACCGTTTCTATCCCGATCTATGGAATTCGACTGGACCCTTCCGGCGTGCCGATACTTTAAAGGAAGTTCAAATTCTGTTGGAGAAAACAGGTCTCCAACCCTATCAAAAACAATTGGCCAAGAATCTTCCTCTGGGCATTAAAAAGCGAGTCGAAATCGCACGGGCCCTTGCCCTTGAGCCACGCCTTCTTCTTCTGGATGAACCCTCGGGGGGACTTCGCTTTGAAGAATCGGCCCGGCTCATGGGTCTCATCCGAACGGTCAGAGACCAGGGGATTTCCGTGCTTCTCATTGAACACAACATGCAGGTCGTCATGGACCTCTGCAACAGGATCGTTGTGCTCGACCATGGCAGTAAGATTGCGGAGGGTTCTCCTGAAACGATTCGTTCTAATCCTCAGGTGATCGAGGCCTATCTGGGGAAGTCGGTACGACTCGAAGACGAGGAGGACTAAATGCTGGAGGTGCGCGGGCTCGAAGTCTCTTACGGGGAATTCCTGGCTCTGAAAGGGATCGGGTTCACAGTCCATGAGGGAGAATTGGTGACGATCATCGGTGCAAACGGAGCGGGAAAGAGCACAATTCTGAGGACGGTGATGGGTCTGGTCAAATGCCGCAGGGGAGAAATCCTTTTCAAGGGAAGGGATATCAGCGCCACCCCTGCGCATCAACGCGCCCTTTTGGGGATCAGTCTCGTGCCCGAAGGCCGAAAAATTTTTCCCGACCTCACCGTGACCGAAAACCTCCTCATGGGAGCCTACACACAGCAGGATCGAAAGACGATCGATGCAGGCATGGAAGAGGCCTTCAAACTCTTTCCCAGGTTGAGGGAGAGACAGGATCAGGTGGGAAAGACCCTCAGCGGCGGGGAGCAGCAGATGCTGGCCATCGGCAGGGCATTGATGTCCAGGCCCCGACTGATCCTGATGGATGAGATATCCCTGGGTTTGATGCCCATTTATGTGGAAGAGACCTTCAAAGTCATCCAGAATCTGCACCGGCAGGGAGTGACCATCCTGCTCGTCGAGCAGAACGCCCGAAAGGCCTTGCAGGCGGCAGACCGAGGATATGTCCTCGAAACCGGCGAAATCGTCTTAAACGATACCAGCCGGAATCTCGCGCATGATCCCCTGGTCAAAAAAGCCTACCTGGGCGGAGCTTAGAGAAAGAGAAGACGGTCCATCGCGTGCCGAGGACTGCCGTTTGCGATCGAGGAGAATCATGGAAAAGAAAAAGGTAAAGGTAAAGGTTGAAGAAAAAGTCGAAACCCTGGCCGGGGTCCAGGTGGGAATCAAAGCGCCGCGCGGATCAAAGCTTACCTGCAAGAACTGGCAGACGGAGGCGGCCTTAAGGATGCTGATGAATAACCTCGATCCGGAGGTTGCCGAGAAACCCGCAGAACTGATTGTCTATGGGGGATCCGGGAAGGCCGCCCGGAACTGGGAGGCATACCATCAATTGGTGAAATGCCTGACGAATTTAGAAAATGACGAGACATTGCTCGTCCAATCGGGGAAGCCCGTCGGCATCTTCAAGACCCATTCGGATGCGCCAAGAGTCCTGATCTCCAATTCGATGCTCGTTCCCAACTGGGCCAACTGGGAAAAATTCCGGGAGCTCGAAGAACTGGGACTCACCATGTATGGCCAGATGACGGCAGGAAGCTGGATCTATATCGGAACCCAGGGGATTCTCCAGGGGACTTATGAGACCTTTGCCTCTGCCGCCAGAAAGCATTTCGGAGGCTCTCTCAGGGGGAGGCTCACCCTTTCCGCAGGCCTTGGAGGAATGGGAGGCGCCCAGCCCCTGGCCGCCACGATGAATGAAGGAGTCTTTCTGGGCGTAGAAGTGGACCCCGGCAGAATCAAACGGCGTCTCGAAACAGGATACCTCGACGTGATGGCGGACCGGTTGGAGGATGCGCTGATCCTGGCCCTCGGCGCAAAAGAGAAGGGGATTCCCCAATCGATCGGCCTGTTGGGAAATGCGGCGGAGGTTCTTCCTGAGATCGTAAAGAGGGGGATTGTCCCGGACTTGGTAACCGACCAGACCTCGGCCCATGATGCCCTGAACGGATATGTTCCCGCCGGGGTGGGCCTTGATGAAGCGATTCAACTTCGCAGGAAAGATCCCGGGGAATATATTCGCCAGGCCATGGCGTCGATGGCCGTTCATGTACGGGCCATGATCGAGTTGCAGAAGAAGGGTTCGATCGTTTTTGACTACGGCAATAACATCCGGGCTCAGGCCTTTCAGGCCGGGGTAAAAGATGCCTTTAGCTATCCAGGATTCGTCCCCGCCTTTATCCGTCCTCTCTTCTGTGAAGGGAAGGGGCCTTTCCGGTGGGCGGCCCTGTCCGGGGAACCCGAAGATATTTACAGAACAGATGAAGCCATTTTAAAGGAATTTCCGGACGACTTTTCCCTCGCCCGGTGGATCCGGCTGGCCAGGGAGAAGGTAACATTTCAGGGGCTTCCGGCAAGGATTTGCTGGCTGGGGTACGGCCAAAGGGCAAGGATCGGAAAGGTTTTTAATGATATGGTTGCAAGAGGGGAATTAAGGGCGCCCATTGTGATCGGAAGGGACCATCTCGACAGCGGTTCAGTGGCTTCACCTTACCGCGAAACAGAAGGAATGAAAGATGGAAGCGACGCCATTGCCGACTGGCCGATTTTAAATGCCCTTCTCAATGTGGCTGCCGGAGCGACCTGGGTATCCGTGCATCACGGAGGAGGAGTGGGGATCGGCTATTCCATCCATGCGGGGATGGTCGTGGTGGCCGACGGGACAGGGGATGCGGAGAGAAGATTGCTGAGGGTATTGACGACCGATCCCGGGACGGGCGTCATGCGCCATACGGATGCGGGATATGAGAGAGCGATTGAGACGGCCAAAGGGAAAGGGATCAAAATCCCGGGCGTGACGATCTATCAGAGGGAAGATTCATAAATGAGGAGCAGTGGAATACTGGAATATTGGAATAGCGATCGTTCAAAAGCAACAAAGAAGCCATCCCCTTTTTCTTTTTTAAACCCATTCTTCCAATATTCTATCATTCCATTGTTCCAGACGGAGTGAGTATGAGAACGGTTGTCCTGGACGGGAAGCATCTCTCCCTGGAAAATGTGGCGGAAGTGGCAGAGGGAAGAGCCACGGTGAAGATTCCCCCTTCCGTCAACAAAAGGATGAAGCGCTCAAGGGATTTTGTTGAGGAGGCTCTTGAACAGGGGGAGAAGATCTACGGGGTGACCACAGGATTCGGTCTGCTCTCGGACCAGGTGATCGATCACTCCCAGATTGAAGCCCTCCAGAGGAATCTCATCAGGAGCCATTCGGTTGGAGTAGGCCCCTATTTCGATGAGGCGACCACCAGGGCGATTATGCTTCTCAGGGCCAATGTGCTTGCCATGGGCTATTCCGGAACCCGAATGGAGGTCCTGGAAACGCTTGTTCAAATGCTCGATCGGGGAGTCCACCCCCTGATTCCGGAACAGGGCTCCGTAGGCGCAAGCGGCGATCTGGCGCCCCTTGCCCATCTCGCATCGGTTCTGATAGGCGAGGGAGAAGCCATCTATCATGGAAAACGAATGTCAGGGAAAAAGGCCATGGAGAAGGCGGGTATCCCGACGCTTACGCTGAAAGCAAAAGAAGGTCTTGCATTGATTAATGGCACACAGGTTATGACGGCGGTGGGTCTTCTCGCTCTCCTCAGGGCGGAACGACTCTGCAAAGTGGCGGATATCGTGGGGACCTGCACGTTAGATGCTCTGAAAGGAAGTTTCAAGGCGTTTGATTTTGATATCGATAAAGTCAGGCCTTTCCCGGGGCCATTTGCCGTTTCGAAGAATTTTCAGAAACTGGGTCGAAAGGATGAGATCGCCGCATCCCATAAATTTTGCCCCAAAATCCAGGATGCCTATTCCCTGAGATGCATTCCACAGGTTCACGGGGCGGTCAGGGATGGTCTTGCATTCGTCCGCAAGACGCTCGAGATTGAAGTCAATTCGGCCACGGACAATCCTCTCATCTTCGCCGAAAAAGGGAAGATCCTCAATTGCGGGAATTTCCATGGAGAACCGGTTGCCTTTGCCATGGACCTCCTGGGGATCGTCATCTCCGAGCTGGGAGGGATCTCGGAGAGGAGGATTGAGAAGCTGATCAATCCGGCGCTGTCCGGACTGCCCGCTTTTCTCACGAACGAGGGAGGGCTCCATTCCGGACTGATGATGGTTCAGGTCAGTGCGGCCGCCCTGGCCTCTGAAAATAAGGTCCTCGCCCACCCGGCCAGCGTTGATTCCATTCCTACCTCCGCGGATAAGGAGGACCATGTCTCGATGGGAACGATTGCCGCCAGAAAAGGGAGAGATATTGTTAGAAATGTTGAGCATATCCTGGCGATGGAATTGCTATGTGCCACGCAGGGTCTTGAATTTTTACTGCCCCTTCGGCCTGGAATTGGAATTAAAGAAGCCTATCGTCTTGTCCGGGAGAAAGTTCCTCCGATTAAAGGAGATCGACGGTTCAGTGAGGATATCAAAAAAATTCAGCTTTTGATCGAATCCGGAGAACTCCTCCATCGCGTTGAAAAGGCCTCAGGAAAACTTGGATAGTGCCCTCTACACCCCTATTTTGAATATCCGGGGAACAATCATCGCAATACTCGGGAAATAGCTGAAGATCAAGAGGACAGCGATCAAGATCAGGACAAAGGGCCAGATCGCTCTTGAGAGGCGTTCGATGGAGATCCGGGCAATCGTGCAACCTACGAAAAGGCAGATGCCCAAAGGAGGAGTGATCATTCCGATCACCAGGTTGAAAACAAAGATAAACCCTACATGAAGGGGGTGGAATCCCGCATTGATCAGGATCGGAGCCAAGATCGGGGCAAAGAGGATGATGGCGGCTCCCGTTTCCAGAAAACATCCGGTGATGAGGAGGAGAATATTGACAATCAACATCAGGACATAAGGGTTGTTTGAAATTGAAAGGAAAAAGGAGGCCACCTTTGCGGGGACCTGCTGGGTCGCCAGGAACCAGAGGGCAATATTGGCCGTCCCGATGATAAACATGATGACGGAGCTGGTGATAGCGCAGTTGATCAGGATTTTTGGAACGTCTTTGACCTTCAGCGTTTTAAAGACGAAGAAACCGAAGATGAAGGCGAAGAAGACGGCAATCGCGGCCGCCTCGGTGGCCGTAAAAACACCGGACATGATGCCACCCAGGATAATGACGGGAAGGACGAGAGCGGCGATGGCCTCCCGGCTTCCTTTGATAATCTGACGAAGACTTGCCCTTCTTTCATTTCGCGGATAGTTTCTCTTCCGTGCAAAGTAATAGGCCATGGCCATCATGGCGAGTCCCATAATGATGCCCGGAATCATTCCTGCAAGGAAAAGCCCGCCGATGGACACTCCCATGGTCACCCCATAAACCACCATGGTGATGCTTGGCGGGATGATGGGCCCTGCGGTAGCGGCCGTTGCCAAGATGGCAGTGGAAAATTCGACATCATATCCTTCCTTGACCATGGAAGGAATCAGGACCGTTCCCAGAGCCGAGGCGTCTGCGACGGCTGATCCCGTAATCCCTGACAGAAACATTTCCGCCACGACCAGAGTATGGGCAAGACCTCCCCGGATATGCCCGACCAAGAGATTTGAAAATTTGATAAGCCGATCTGTCACCCCTCCTAAATTCATCAGGTCACCCGATAAGATAAACAGAGGGATGGCCATCAAAGAAAACATATCCATTCCATTGAATATTTTTTGGGCGATGAGAACAATCGAATAGTCCCCCGTGTATAAAACCACGGCAAGAGAACATAGACCCAGGCAGAAGGCAATCGGGATTCCAATAAGCAAACTGACCGTGAAAACAGACCCTAAGACGAGAAGGACCATAGCCTTTACCTTATTTTACCCAGTCTTCCACCAAAGAGTTTAACAATTGGATCACCATGAAGACCCCTCCGACCGGGGCGGACAGGTAGGCATAACCCATCGAGAAGAGAAGGGCGGGGGAATCCTGGTCCCGTACGGCCCAAGCAACCTGGAAGCCTCCGACGGTGAAAAAGATTAAAAAAACAAGGATGGAGAGTTTAGCCACCAGATTGACCCGAGCCCTTGTCTTCTCCGGAATCCTTGTGATCACAAATTCGACGCCGATATGAAACCCATATTTTAAAGCAAGACTGGCCCCTAAAAAAGCAACCCAGATCATCAGGTATCGTGCTACCTCTTCCGACCAGGACAAAGAGTAGAGAAAAAGATATCGCATAAAGACCTGCAGGATGATAGTGACCGTCATCACGGCGACCATTGCAACGAGGGCAGCCTGGACAAGCTTCTCAGCCATGCGGCTCACTTTTGCAGAGAATTGCTTAAGGCCCTTCACGTCACTGTCTCTCCTAAAAAATCCCCCATATCCCCTTTCCAAAGGGGACATGGGGGATTTTCAAATACTTAATCCTTTTCCGAAGCCGTCGCCGATTGGCGGGCCATTTCGATCCATTTCTTATCAATCTTCTTTTCTGTAAATGTTTTATCCAGAAATTCGAGCACTGGTTTTTGAGATCTATCTCTGAACATCTGGAGCTCTTTTTCGTTAGGGGAGTAAACCTCCATCCCCTTATCTTGAAGGCTCTTCACCCCATCATAGACCTTCTTGACATTTTGCCCTCTCTGCACCGTTGTGGCCGTCTTTGCGACATCCAAAATGATTTTCTGAATGTCCGGAGGGAGGGACATAAAGAATTTATCGTTGATGAGGATGGGGAGGATGCTATAAACATGGCCATCCAGGGTCAGATATTTCTGGACCTCATTAAATTTTGCAACCTCAATGACTGAGACGGGATTCTCCTGCCCATCTACCACTCCCTGCTGAAGTGCCATGTAGACTTCTCCCCAGGCGATGGGGGTGGGGCTCGCTCCTAACGCCCTCACCATGGCCATGTGAGCAGGATTCTCCATGGTCCTGATCTTCAAACCTCTCATATCATCCGGGGATTTGATGGGTCTGGCACGATTGGTGAAATTTCTGAACCCGTTTTCTCCGATACCCAGGGCCCTTACCCCTGTTTTTTTCCTCATCTCCTCGAAGAGGGCTTTTCCAAAAGAGCCGTCCAGGGATCTCCAAGCGGTAATTTCGTTTGCATAAAGATAAGGAATTCCAACCACCATGATTTCAGGGAAGAATCCGGCCATGGGGCCCTCAGCGATCATGCACATTTCTATCGTCCCCAATTTGACGCCTTCAAACTGCTCCCTTTCTTTTCCCAGCTGATTGGCAGGATAGATGTCCACTTTGACTCTTCCAGCCGTCCTCTGCTCGACCATCTTCTTGAAAACAACGACGCCTCGATGAAGCGCTTCCTCCTCATCCGGGGGCATGCCATGGGCGAATTTGATGGTGATGGTGGAAGCCCATGATGGAGATCCCAATAATCCGATGAACGTGAACACCCCCAATACAAAGATACTGATTTTAGTCATTAACTTCCCCTTTGGCATATGTACCTCCTCCTTTTCGAAAATTGATTTCTGTTAACCCACCGTTTCATCAGAAGAAGTGGCATCCCTCCCTTCATCCTCCGTTTACCCCGTTCAAGAGCAGAAGGCTTCCTAACGGGGTTGACCACATTATCGTTTATTATGTTCTCTCCGTTTTGTCAATCCTTTTTAAGAGAATTCTTGAAAAAAACCAGACGTTCTCCCGGTGACACAGATTAAAAAAAGGGATGAAGCAGAATTTCTGAGATTGTTAAACTTTTTCAAAATTCTCTTTCATTTCAGGAGAAGGGTCGGGAACTGCCTTGAATTTTTTCCATTTTCCATTTAAATTGGCAAGGAAAACTCAAGGTTGAGCGACGGCGACGGAGGAAGGAAGATTTCATGGACCTGTTCAAAGCGATGGCGGAAGCGGTGATCGAGGGGGACGAGGAGCGAACGGTCTCCCTGGCGAAAGAGGCCTTAACCAAGGGAGTCCCCCCCACGGAGGCCATTGAGAAGGGGTTTGCTGAGGGGATGAAAGAGATCGGGAGGCTTTTTGACACGTTGGAGATTTATTTACCACAGGTCATTATCTCTGCGGATGCCATGACAGCAGGGGTCGAGGTCTTTCGTCAACATCTCCTCGGCCAGGAAGAAGACCTGCCTAAAAAAACTGTGTTGTTGGGAACCATCCAGGGCGATGTCCACGATATCGGCAAAAATATTGTCAAGATCATGCTCGAGAGCAATGGGTTTAAAGTCTATGACCTTGGAAGAGACGTGCCTGTTCTCAATTTCATTGAAAAAGTGAAAGAACTCCATCCGGACATCGTAGGCGTTTCTGCTTTGATGACGACCACGATGGTCCATATGCCGAAATTGATCGAGGCCCTTCGGGAAAGCGGATTAAGGGCAAACGTCAACATTATGTTGGGAGGGGCTCCCGTGCTCCCCGAATGGGCGAAAAAGATCGGGGCAGACGGTTATGGAGCCTCAGCGATGGAGGCTGTCAGGGTGGCTAAAAGACTCGCGGGTCTTCAAGTTGAGGAGAAGGGAGAAGAAGCATGAAAGATCATGGGACATTCTTCGATTTCTTGGAAGTGATCAGAAGAGCGGAGTCCGGAGAAGGGATGAAGGAGGCGGATTTCGATAAAAAATTGGGGAAAAAGGTGTCCGCCCTGATGAGACAATACGAGATCCGCTATCATCCTGAATCGGTGATTCCATCAGACGATGGCCTCGCAGACCGAGTGTATCAGGCGGCGGTTGATCTCTTTTTGGATTTGGGAGTGTATTGCACGGATACCCAGAGGGTCATGCTCTTTTCAAAAGAGGAGCTCACATGGGCATTGGAACATGCTCCCCAGGAGGTCCGCTACGGCAGAGAAAAAGAGATCGTTTCGGTTTATCCAAGAAAGGTGGAAGACCCAAGAGACCCTGTCTGTTTCTTCTCGGCCGTGGGGACCCCTGTCCCCGAGGAAATGTTTCTTCCGATCGCACGAAGCTATGCACAGGAGCCGCTTGCGGACACTTTTTCCGGCCCGTTAATTACCAGTTATCAGGGGATTCCCGTGACCTCCGGATCTCCGGTAGAAGTGGAGGCCGCTATCTGGAATACGCAGATGTTGAGGGAAGCAGCAAGGCAGGCGGGACGGCCCCATATCGGAATCCATAACTTTCAATCCACCGGTGAAAAAACGGATGCGACCATTGCCTCGGCGCAGGAAAAGTTCGGCGCCTTTCCGGGAGATGGGTTGCTTGTCGCAGCCATTGCGGAGATGAAAGTGGACTTCGAACGCCTGAAAAAGGTTGCTTTCCTTCGCCAATCTCCCTACATCCTGGGAGCCCTTTATGGCCCCCTGATGGGAGGTTATGCAGGCGGTCCTGAGGGAACAGCCATTGCCCTGGTCGCACACCATTTTCTTGGCCTTCTTGGTTTTTCTGCCGAGAGGCACAATTCATTTCCAATTCACATCCACTACGTTTGCAACACGACGAGAGAGATGCTCTGGCTAATCTCCATGGTCGGGCAGGCCTTGGCAAGGAATACCCATCTCATGATTGTCTCGAATGCCTTTATGGCGTCGGGGCCATGCACGGAGATGGTCATCGATGAACTCTGCGCTCACTCTCTGACCTCAACCGTCTCCGGGTGGCACCTCAATCCATCCGCGGTCGCAAAGAATCGTCATCCAATGAGGTGCAGCGGCATGGAACCCCGGATCCACGCTGAGGTGGGGCACTGGGTGACGAAGATGGGACTTAGCCGACAGGAAGCGAATCGGATTGCCTTGAAGTTAATCGAAGGCTACGAAAAAAATATTCCGGAGGCTCCCATCGGAAAATTGTTTCACGAATGCTACCGGATGGATCAAATTCGTCCCACGGATGAATATGAAAGTTTATTCGAAAAGAGAAAAAAGGAATGGAGAGAGATTGGACTTGAGGTGATTTGAATGAAGATTGAAAAATTGGCGAGAAAAGGGATTTTAAAAATCGCTTCTTACATTCCCGGGAGATCGATCGAAGAGGTTCAGAAACAATACGGGGCCAAGAGATGGGTCAAGCTGGCATCGAATGAAAACCTCCTTGGCCCTTCCCCCCAGGCCCTGGAAGCCATCCGGAAAGAACTTTCGAACATCCACTTCTATCCGGAAGGGACCAGTCCGGTGTTAAGGAAGGCCCTGGCGAAGGTCCTATCCCTGGCCGAGGAAAACATCGTCGTTTCGAACGGGGCCGATAATCTCATCCTCATGATTGCCAACGCCTTTGTGGATGAAGGGGATGAAGTGATCATGGCGGATCCCACTTTTCCCGTTTATACCAATGTCACCCGAATCATGGGAGGAAAACCCGTGCGGGTAAGATTGCGGGATTTCACCCATGATCTCGATGGCATGCTCAACCGGGTGACCCGAAGGACAAAACTCATCTTCGTCTGCAACCCGAATAATCCTACCGGAACCATCGTCTTCGAACCCTCCCTCAACCGGTTTCTCGCCGGGTTGCCCGGACGGGTCATCGTCATCCTGGATGAAGCCTACGGAGATTTTGTGGAAGCGCCTTTCTATCCCAGCGGCTTGGATTATGTGAAGAACGGAAAGCAGGTAATCGCACTCCGGACCTTTTCAAAGGTTTATGGACTGGCCGGCCTGAGAGTCGGCTATGCGATCGGGAGGGAAGATCTCATCCGTTGCCTCTACCAGGTGAGGGACCCTTTCCCCGTTCACCGGCTGGCCCAGGCGGCCGCGGTCGCTGCGCTGGGCGACACGGAACATATCGTTAAATCGATTCAACTGGTTTACGAAGGAAGAAGGTATCTTTATAAGGAACTGGACAGGATGGGAGTTCGCTATGTTCCGAGCGAGGCCAATTTCGTTTTTATCGATTTCGGGAAAGACATCGAAGAAGTCTTTGAAGGTCTCCTGAGAGAGGGAATCATCATCCGCCCCGGAAAGACATGGGGCTATCTCACCTGTGGCAGAATCACCATCGGGAGAATGGAAGATAATCGAAGATTCATTAAGGCGTTGAAGAAGATACTATAAAGAGGGGATTCATAATAACCAAGATCCAAGCACCAATAATCAAATAATAACCAATATCCAAATTCCAATTTAAAAAACCAATTTGATTATTCGGTCACTGGAATTTATATGGAGCTTGGAATTTGGTTATTGGAATTTCCATTTGAAAATTATTCAAATGACTAAGATCGATCTTCTCATCAGAAATGCAAAAGAGCTTCTCACCCTTTCTTCTTCCTTCAAGGATGCATCAGGATTGGGGATCATACCCAACGGCGCCATTGCCGTTCGGGAGGGCAGAATCTTCTGGATCGGAAGAACGGATCAATTGCCGGGAGATTTTGTTTTGTGCCCGGAAGGGCGGGAGATCGATGCGAAAGGGAAGGTGGTGATGCCCGGACTCATCGATTCGCATACCCATCTCATCTTTGCCGGGTCAAGAGAGAATGAATTCGAACAGAGGGTTCAAGGCCTTTCCTATCTGGAAATCGCCGGGAGAGGGGGCGGAATTCTCTCAACGGTCGAGGCGACGAGAAAGGCCTCTTTCGCCGAGCTTTTCTCTCTGGGCAAGAAGAGGCTCAACCGCCTGCTCTCTACGGGAGTGACGACCATTGAGGCCAAAAGCGGTTACGGGCTTTCGCTTGAGGATGAATTAAAGATTCTCCGGGTGATGAAGGCATTGCAGAAAGATCATCCCGTGGACATCGTCCCGACCTTCCTGGGGGCCCATGCCATTCCAAAGGAGTTTAAGGATGAGCGAAGCAAATATATCAACCTTCTCGTTCAGGAGATGATTCCGGAGGCGGCCCGGGAAGGGCTAGCGGAGTTTTGCGATGTTTTCTGCGAGGAGAAGGCCTTCAGCATCGAAGAGTCGAGGGAGATTCTCGAGACGGGAAAACGTCACGGCCTCAAGCCAAAAATCCACGCAGATCAGCTCAGCCCGGGCGGTGGAGCGGAACTGGCGGCCGAGCTCGGGGCTTATTCCGCCGATCATCTCGAATATGTGAGCCAGAAGGGGATGGAGCGGATGGCGGAGAAGGGGGTCACCGCGGTCCTGCTCCCTGGGGCAAGTTTCTTTTTATCAATGGGGATATATCCGCCGGCACGAGAGATGATCGAGAGAGGGGTGTCGGTTTCCCTTTCCACCGATTTGAATCCGGGTTCCTCGATGACCGAGTCCCTTCCCCTGATGATGACCATGGGTTGCCTCTTCTATAGAATGACCCCCCAGGAGGTCGTCCAGGCGACGACCATCCACGCCGCTAAATCCATGGGACGGGGAGAGGAGATCGGAAGCCTCGATACGGGAAAGAAGGCGGATGTCCTGGTTCTCGATATTCCTAATTATAAATATTTTCCCTACCATTTCGGCGTGGATCATGTGAAGACCGTAATTAAGGAAGGGAAGATAGTCCACAAGGGACCTAAGCTTTATACCGACTCAGTGCCCTAATTTCGAAGCACAAAATACGAAACTCGAAACAAGCACGAATGCTCAAAATAAAAGTAAAAAAAACAGGAGAGGACAGTTTTAAATTTTGAGATTTGGATTTCGAAATTGTTTCGGATTTCGATATTCGGATTTCGGATTTAATGGATTGAATTCGATGAGACTTCTTGAATGTGTTCCCAATATCAGCGAGGGAAGAGATGCGGATAAGATCGCTTTGATGGCCGAAGCAATTCGAAAGCACAAAGGGGTCCAGCTCCTCGACATCTCATCGGATTGGGACCATCACCGGAGTGTCTTTACCTTTGTCGGCGATCCGGAGGCGGTGAAAGAAGCAGCCCTTTCCCTGGCACATCAGGCGATTGACCTTATCGACATGAGCCAGCACAGGGGAGGGCATCCCCGTTTGGGGGCAGTGGATGTGGTCCCATTCGTTCCGGTTCACGGGGTTGAGGTGGAAGAGGCGGTTGACATGGCGCGGGGATTCGGAAAGGAGTTGGGGGGGCGGGGAATCCCTGTCTTTTTTTATGAAGACGCGGCTCTCCGGGCGGAGAGAAAGGAACTCCCGGCGATTCGAAGAGGGGAGTATGAGGGGCTTGTTGAAAAGATGAAGGACCCCTTCTGGAAACCGGATGAGGGTCCTGACCTTTTTAATCCCAAGTCCGGAGCAACGGTCGTGGGAGCCCGGTTCCCCCTGGTGGCATACAATGTCAACCTGAAGAGTGAAGATCTCGCAATGGCAAAGGAGATCGCAAAAAAGGTGAGGTTTAAAGACGGGGGATTCCCCCGGGTGAGGGCCATGGGGGTGGCGTTAAAGGAGAAGGGAATGGTTCAGGTCTCGATGAACCTGACCAATTACCGGGTAACTAATATCCCCAAGGTCTATGAGTTCATCAGGAAAGAGGCTGCGGGGAAAGGCATTGAGATCGAAGGATCCGAGATCGTTGGAATGATTCCCCTGAAGGTTCTCGAAGGTTTGGTCCGGCATTTTTTAAAGTACCCGGAATTTTCAATAAACCAGGTGATCGAGCAACGGATTTTAGATTTCGAATAAGCCCCCTGTGTTTCTTCTCCCCCTTTGGAGACTGTGTCGTAATTCGCCGTTCACCCTTCGACATGCTCAGGGCGAACGGCGAATTAATTGATTTTAAGTGTGCCTTTTTCCGTTCGTGGTGAGCCTGTCGAACCATGAACGGACTTGCGACACAGTCTCTTGACGGGGGAGGGAGGGCCTGCCTGCCGGCAGGCAGAGGTGGGGGTGAATAGGAGGGATGATGGAAATAAAACGATTCTTAGACAAAGTGGCATCCGACCGACCGACCCCCGGAGGCGGAAGCGCCTCTGCCTTGGCAGGGGCGCTGTCCGCCGCTCTCATTGCCATGGTGGCTGGTCTCTCTGCAAAGAAGGATAGGAAGCAAGGAAAGGAAATGGGCAAGATCAGGAAGAGAGCTTTAGCCCTTCAGGAAAGGCTCCTGCTTGCCGTTGATGAAGACGCGAAATCCTTTGATGGTGTGATCCGGGCCTTTCGTCTTCCCAAAAAGACGGAGAGGGACAGTATTCATCGAACCAGAGAGATTCAAAAGGCCTATCGAGCGGCCACCCGGACTCCCCGGCTGGTATGCCTGCAGGCCCTTCTTCTTCTGGATTATTCGAGGGTTCTGATCATCAAGGGAAACCCCAACGCGGTCAGTGATGCGGGCGTGGCTGCTTTTCTTGCGGACGCCGCCCTGGCCGGAGGACTGCTCAACATCGGAATCAACCTGGTTCCGGTTACGGAAAAAACTTTTTTGAAAAAGATGCGGTTACTGATGACACAATGGGCCAAAAACCGGAATCACCTGATGGGAGAGATTTTAAGGCATCTCGCCAAAGTCCGATAAGCCCCCGTTCCCATAAGGATATATGGTGGAAACGGCCTGTTTTTCCTCTGGGAACAGAAATTCAAACAAAGGAGAACAATATCCCTCTGCGATCTTCGGGAGATTGTTCCCCTTTCCGCATGAATTTTTGAATAACCCCGGTCTGTTGGAATACGGTGGTTACTTTTTCGGCGGGACGATGGCGTCCTTGCATGCCTTGGCGACCCGCATCTTGACCACGGTCTTCGCTGGAATGTTGATCACAGCGCCGGTTGCCGGATTTCTTCCCACACGGGCTTTCCGTTTTACCAGGACGAGTTTGCCGATGCCGGGCAGGGTAAAAGAACTTGCCTTCTTGGTTTCCGCAATGGCTAACACTGCGAATTCGTCGATGATGGTTCCGGCTGCCTTTTTGGAGAGATCGAACTTCTTTGCAAAATAAGAGACAATCTGTGATTTGGTGAGCGGTTTCTTTCCTGCCATGTTTGTACCCTCCTCGAAAGAAAAAATTTATTTGAACAGATTATACAAGAAAGTTTTCAAAAAGCAAGTGGAATTTTTCATTTTTCTTGAGACTTTTCTCCGGCGTGAAACATCAACCCATTCCAGTCGGATGATTCAAATGCCATCGATAGGCGGTTTCAACGATCCTTTCAATCTCCGGGTAGTTGGGCGTCCATCCCAGCGCCTTTCTGATCCTGGCGGAGCCAGCCACCAACCGGGCCGGGTCGCCCGGCCTCGGAGGTGATTCGACGGTTGCGATCTTGATTCCTGTCACCCTCTCCACCGTTCCGACCACCTGTTTCACCGAATACCCGCTGCCATTTCCAAGGTTATAGACCCCGGCCGTTCCGTCATGCCCCAGGTTCTCAAGGGCCAGGAGGTGGGCCAGCGCCAGGTCTGTGACATGGATATAATCGCGAATGCAGGTTCCGTCAGGGGTATCATAGTTTGTCCCGAAGATCGGGACAGGCCTTCCATCCAAGGCTGAGTTAATACAGATGGGGACGAGATGGGTTTCAGGGGCGTGGTCTTCCCCCAGCTCTCCTTCGGGATCGGCCCCGGCCGCATTAAAATACCTGAGGGAGATAAAGTCAATCTTCCCGGACCGGTGGAGGGCTTCCAGAGCCTTCTCGAAGATCCATTTCGTTTCACCGTATGGGTTGGTCGGCCGGCACGGGTGCTCCTCGGTGATCGGAACCTCCTTCGGCTCCCCGTAAACAGCCGCAGAAGAGGAAAAAACTATTTTTTTCACATTGAACCGGACCATTGCTTCAAGAAGCTGGATGCTGTTTTTGACATTGTTGGCAAAATACTTCAACGGGTTTTCCATCGATTCTCCCACCAGGGAGTCGGCCGCAAAGTGGATGACGGCCTTAATGGAAAATGAGCGAAACGTTTTCTCCAGTCTCTCCAAGTCTGATAGATCTCCTTCAATCAATGGGGCGTTCATGACAGCCTTTCGATGGCCGGTTTGGAGATTGTCATAAACAACGGGTTCATGGCCATGCCGGAGAAGTTCCTTAACCGTATGGCTTCCAATATACCCCGCTCCGCCGGTGATCAGGATGGCCATCATTGATCTCCTTCTTTCATCCCTTGATTAGAATCTTCGGTTCATCCGGCATGGGATTCCCTCCGACTTGTTTTTTACCCTAAACCCTTTTAGCCTCTCTGTCAACTCCAAAATGCGCATTGGGATTTTTCTTGACAGATTCTCCACTTTTTTGTACATTCAGGCGGGAGTTATGGATGGGGGAGGTGCGGGGAATACCGGTGGACAAACCCGAAAAGGTTTAAAATGCAATAAATGAGCTTTATGGAAGATCCCGAAGAAAAATGTTTTCTGATCGGGGAGTTCATCCGGATTCAATCCCTCCGCTTGCGTCTCCTTCAGAGGTCACGCCTGCCCGTTCGGTTCGGGAACTCCTGCAACAAACGAGTTTGGCTCAGAGCATCATGGCCAGTGTGTATCTTGGGCCAGGGGCGTGGGTTCTGGTCGCTCCGCCTCTGAAGGTAGGACGGCACATGGAAGATATCCTCACGCTGACAGGCGAGATATTGAAGGTCATCGACGAAATTGAGTGGAGTTCCATTTAAATCAACAAGTATGAGATGAAGGAATGGAGCGGATAGATGGAAGTCCTTCCGGTTACGGTTGATAAAAGCCATTTGATCACGATCGGGGAAAGGCTCTATTCGGAAAGCATTGAGCTCATCCGGGAGCTGGTAAACAATGCCTACGATGCGGATGCCACCGAGGTTTTCATCAAGATGACCGGCGAGTTTATCGAGGTCAAAGATAACGGCACGGGGATGGACCGGGAGGGCCTCCGGCAGTATTTTAATATCGGCTCCCAGGAAAAGGTTTTGAAGGCGAGATCTCCTCTTTTTCACCGCGACCGTATCGGTCAGTTCGGCATCGGTAAGTTTGCCAGTCTTTCCGCCTGCGAGTGCTTTGAGGTCTATACTCAAAAAAGCGATTTTGCGGCCAGGGTGACGTTCGACAAGATGGAATGGGAAAAAGAGGGGGGCCAGTGGAACCTTCCCCTCCAGGTCCTGCCACCCGATCGAGAAAGAGGGGATGGCACCACCGTGACGCTCCTCAGATTGACACGGGTCTTTGAACCCGAAGAGGTGGTTCGAAAAATTGTTGAAGGGACCCCTTTAAAGGCCACCCATTTTACGGTCAGGTTAAACGGAGAGCGGATCACTCCCAGAAGCCTGAGTGGACACCGGATTCCTTTCCTTGAGGGAACAGAGTTCGGTCCGGTCCATGGGGAGATCATCATCCTCCCTTCATCGACTTCTTCCCCGGTGGAACTGGGAGTTGAAGTGAAGGTGAAACAGGTGACGGTCAAGAGGGAGCTCTTCGGATTGGAGCACTGGGGGAAGATTGTTTCCAGGATTCGGGGAGAAGTGCACGCCGATTTTCTTCCGGTCACAACGGACCGTTCAGGGTTTGTGACCGATAGTCCGCCCTACCAGGCTTTCCGGAACGTCATGGATAAGGTCGTCAAAGAGGTTGACGGCATTCTCAAGCGGTTGGCAGGCCGCAAGGAGAAACGAAAGGCGAGTAAGGCGTTGAAGGAGGCTTTACAGAGGGTTCACCGTGCGCTGGTTTTGAACCCCGACCTTTCTCCTTTTGGGGCCATTCCCCTGGCGGGAGAAGGCGAAGGCATGGGCGGCGCAGGGGTTGTTTCAAAAAAGTTGGAGCCGAAGGAAGAGAAAGAGGTTGAGCCTACCGAAGAAGGGAAAGTCAGCGGGGAGAGCCTGCCGCCCCCTCCGCCGAAAAAAGCGAGAAAGAAATCCCCCATGGTCAAGCGATTGACCCCTAATGCCGTTGTCCAGAGGATGCGATTCGGAGAAGCGGGCGTGTCGGTTTGTGTGGATGATTTTAGGGAGGAAGGGCCGGAGTGTTTTACGGAAGGCACGGTGATCTATATCAATCAACAGCATCCCCTCTATCAAAAAGAAATGAAGAAACCGGAAACCTACCTTCTGAATGTCACACGGCTCATCACACAGGAGATATCGTTGATGAAGGATACGAGGAATCCCCGCCAGGCCTTTTCAAGGCAGAGCAAACTCCTCCGGGATGCGTTTATCGAGCCTTCTGCCGCTTAACGGATTTGAGATTTACGGCACACGATCATGACCTTTTTGAAAATCTTTTTCAGATCTTCTTCCCTGAGGGGACCTGGATTTTTTGAATTCAATCTTTTTAAGATCTCACTTTCCCTCTCTGGATTGTAAATCTTTTCTTTCCTCTCTTTTTTAATCCTTCCAATCTCCAATGCAATGGAGAGGCGCCGGTTGAGCAGAGAAAGGAGTTTCTCATCGATGAGATCGATCTCCTTTCTTTTTTCTCTCAATGCCTGGAACGATTTTGACCTTGTTCTCTTTCCCATTATTTCATCAATTCGATTTGAGCGCCCAACTCCTTTATCACCTCGTAAAAGTTGGGAAACGATACCTTTACAAATTCCGCATCGTCAATCGATGTCGTTCCCTTAGCCATCAAACCAGCTACAGCCGTGGCCATGACGATGCGGTGGTCGTGCCGGCCGTCGATCTCGGCGCCCTTGAGTTCGGAGTGGTAGATGGTCAGGCTGTCGGGCGTCTCTTCGAACTTTCCGCCCATCCTGGTCAACTCCTCCATGATGGAGCGGGTACGGTCGGTCTCCTTGAGGCGGCTGGCGCCAATGTTGTAAAGCACGGTTTTCCCTTTTGCTTTGCACCCCAGCACAGCGAGGATGGGGACGGCATCCGGGGTGCCGGAACAGTCAATCTCGATGCCTTGCAGATCGCTACCACCTTCCACCGTAACGGTGCGGCCGCCATCGCTGAAGGAGACTTTAGCGCCCATCTCCTGAAGGATGTAAGGATATCTGCGCTCTCCCGCAAAATCACCGGGGTCCATTCCCGTAAAGGTGACCCGGGAGTCGGTGAGGGCAGCGCCGATCATGGGATAACCGGAACTGCCCCAGTCCGCAGGCACATGGGCTGTGAAGGCCCTGTATCGCTGGCCGCCGGGCACATGGAACTCATCGTAGCTCTTGTGGCTGCATGCGGCTCCGGCGAGCTTCATCCAGGCCATGGTCATATCAACGTAAGGCCGTTCCATCAGGTTGTCCTCCATGACCGTGATTCCTTCCCTGCTCAAAGCGCCTGCAATCAGCAGGGGGCTCAGCCACTGGGAGTTGATGCCGGGCAGCCTGGTCCGGCCGCCCTTGAGGGGGCCTTTGATCACCAGGGGTGCAACCCCGGCATTCCGGGTGGAGAAGACATGAGCGCCCAGGTCGTTCAGTCCGTCGATGAGAGGTTGAGCAGGACGGCGGCATATCTGGTAATCCCCAGAAATGACGGAGCAGCCATCGATGAGGGAGGCAACAGCGGTCAGGAGGTAATAGCCCGTGCCGGAGTTGCCGGCGTCGAGCACGCCACCCGGAACACGGGGCTGATTGGCCACTCCCTCAAAGCTCCATTCCTTTGGGTTGGACGTATCGATTTCGGCGCCCAGGGCCTGCATCATGCCCACGATTGAGAAGCTATCCACTCCCGGAAGAGGATTGCTGACAAGGGATCTCCCCTCGGCTAAACCGCCGAGAACGACGGCCCGCGCCGTGGCGGATTTATTGCCGGGGATCTGGATGGTCCCCTGCAAATTCGATCTCCTAACGATGAACTTCATGGTTTCCCCTCTTTTTTTCGGAAGATCATTGTTTCCACGGGATCACAAGGTGTTCCAATTTTTTGAACAGCCAGTTAAAGAAGATTCCGAGTAGTGAAAGGACGATGAGACCCACCATCAATTTATTCGTCTGCATCAGGTCCGCTGCGGTCAGGATCATGAACCCGATCCCGGCATCCGCGGCGACCATTTCTGCAGCGACCACAAGGAGGAGCGCAATCCCGATCCCCAGTTTCATGCCGGCAAATATCATCGGAAGAATGCTCGGAAAAATCACCTTCCGGATAATTCTTGCCCGGTTCGAGCCCAGGCTCAAGGCCGCCTTGATCAAAAGGGGATCCACATTCTTGACCCCCGTGTAGACATTGATCACCATCGGGAAAAAAACGCCCAAGGCGATCACCGCTACTTTCGACGCTTCCCCAATTCCCAACCAGAGGATCAACAGAGGGAGGATGGCAATTTTCGGAATCGGGAAAGTTGCCGCAATGATAGGATTGCCGACTGCTTCCGGAATACTGAAGGACCCGATCAGGATACCTGCTATGATCCCAAGGCTGCAGGCAATGATGAATCCCCAGAGGATCCGGGAGAGGCTTGAAAAGATGTGCTTGAAGAGGATCCCTGTCTTGATCATCGTCCATCCTTCGGAAAGGATGGAACTCGGAGCAGGAAGGAAGAGGGAGGGGATCCAAGCCATTCGGCTCACCCCTTCCCACAGGAGGAGAATGAACATAAAAGAACCGATGCTCAGCCAGGGGTGTTCTCTCATCTGAAGGAAATAGGTCTTATCCTGGACGATGGCTTTTCCCACCATGGGTTGGTCCACTTCTCCTATCCTCCTGTCTCTTCCATCGCTTCCCTGGCCTGGTTTTTAATGTGACCCCAGATGGCATCCACGTATTCCAGGTATCTTTTTTCGAGGGTGAGATGTTCCCCCCTTGGCCTGGGAAGGTCGATCTTGATGATGTCCAGAATTCTGCCCGGCCTTCTCGACAGAACCACCACGCGATCCCCTAAAAAGACGGCCTCCTGGATATTATGGGTGATGTAGAGAAGACTTTTGTGGGTCTCCTCCCAGATTCTCGAAAGCTCGTACTGCATCAAGGTTCGGGTCTGTGCATCCAGGGCGGAAAACGGTTCGTCCATGAGGAGAAGCAGAGAGTCGTTGGCGAGGGCCCTGGCGATTGAGACGCGTTGTTTCATCCCGCCGGAGAGCTGATGGGGATACTTGTTTTCGAATCCTTGAAGTCCGACCAGGGTGATATATCTTCGAGCGATCTCCTGCTGTTGCTGTCCCCTGATCCTCCTCTCCTCCAGGCCGTAGACAATGTTTTTAAGCACCGTCCTCCATGGGAAGAGAGCAAAATCTTGAAAGACAACAGCCGTATGGGGCCTCGAATCGATTTGAGTTCCCTCAAAGACAACCTGACCGGAAGTGGAACTGAGGAGTCCGGCAACGATATTGAGAAGCGTCGATTTTCCACAACCGCTGGGGCCCACGACGACGACGAACTCATTGTCCCTGATATCGAAATGAATATCCCGTAGGGCTTCCGTGGACTCCCCCCGGCGATCGGCATAAACCTTAGAGAGATGGTCGATCAATACCTTCATCACACAGAACTCATAACTTATAACTCACACCTCATAACTCACACCTCATAACTCACACCTCATAACTCCTCTATTTCCCTAATTGTCCCATGGCTTCCTTCCAGAAGGAGAGGTCCACCAGTTCGGAGCTTGACATCTTTTTGGAGACCATTCCGTTTCGCTCATACCAGTCCAGCTGTTTCTGAATGTCTTCCGCATAAAGCTCCCCGTTTCGATCCATATAGGGGAGGGCGAGGGCAACGGCCTCCGGTTGTTGTTCGGTGTATTTGGAGATCAGGTGGATGACTTCCTGGTACTGGGGGCCCTCCTTTTTTGAAAGGGCAAAGTCATAATAGAAGCGGCAGCTCCGGATATAGCCTTTCATGAAGGCCACGGCCGCCGGGCGGTTCTTCATGAACTTTTCTCCATAGAAGTTAGCAGCAATCTGGTAGGGGAGGTGGTCTCCCGCCCAGAGGAGGACGGTTGCCTTTCCGTCTTTTTCCACGGCGGTGATATGCGGCTGGACGAGAAAGGCCGATTCGATCTGGTTGGTGATCACCGTATCCCTCATGCTGGCCACGCTTCCGAGAGGAACGACCTTCACATCGTTCAGGGACATTCCCTTTTTTTCGAGCAGATTCCCAAGAATGTAGTGGAAGGTTGATCCGATCTGGGTAATCCCGATGCGTTTTCCCTTCAGGTCTTTCAAATCCCTGACCCCGGCCTTCCACTGTTCCGGGTGGACGATGATGGCCGTCAGTTTGTATCCGGGCCACTCCCGGCCCTTGTCTGCAACGACGGTGATCTTCATTCCCTGGGCAATGGAATTGTAGAGGGCGGCGGTCAACCCGGTGGCCCCTACGTCGATATCTCCGCTGGCCATGGCGACGGCGATCGGCGCGGCCGCCTTGAACCAGACAGGCTCCACCTTGATCCCCTCGGCCTCAAAGAACCCTTTGTCCATTCCGATGAAGATGGGAGCGGTGCTGGAAAGCCTGAGCGCGCCCACTTTGACCGTCGTCAATGCCCGGGAAGGGTCGGGCAGGAAAAAGGAGAAGAGAAGACCCCATAAAACGACCCAAGCGATAGGCTTCTTCATGGTTTGACCTCCTGTGGATGAGATTTAAAATACTCCAAGACGGACCAGAAGGCAAGGGACCGGATTCTATCTCTGCCCCTTCCTTCCAAGGATTCCCCTTTTTTGTGAAAGCGTTTTCGTTATATGGGAAGGCACGGGCGGGCACCCTTGCACGAAGACCCCTCTTCTTTTCATCCGGGACGTGCAGTTCCCGATCAGAATCGTTCCTTCCGGGCAATTCTTCAACCCTTTGCCGATGGCGATGTGAATTTTTTTGTCAGCCAGACGATAGCCGGTCATCCCTGACGTGTAGTCCCTGAGCAGGACGAGCAGGGTTGAAAGACATGCGCTGCAGGAGCCCTCATCGTAGACCATGATGTCTGGAAAGGAGATGGAGAATGTTGAGGGGGGAGGTTCAAACGGGTCTTCCCACTTTAAATAGTCCTCCGGTTTGCCCCGGATCTTTTCAAGGCCAATCTCCCCGAGTCCCCTCCGGGCCGACAGCAGGAGGTGCGGAATTGTCTCGGGAGCGAAGCCCATCAGCCGGGAAGCCACGGCATCCGCAGAGACTCCGTTGTCGCCGACCAGAACGACTCCCATCTCCTTGGGTTTTCCATAGGCCGGCCCCATCCCTTCCATTCCGACCGTTCCGTCGATGATGACCAGATGGGGCATGAGAATCGTCGCCATCTCCGAGATGGCGAGATCGAGCGCCTTATGCTCCTGACCGATCTCCCGGTCAGAGCGAAGGTGATGAAGCCTTGCCTTTTCCCCCCGCAGGAGAAGACCTTTCATATTCTTGATGCTGAGAGAGACACGGGTATGCATGTGGGTCTTCATCACCGGGACAGAGACGATAAAGTCAAAACCGTTCAAGGCGGAGGAGATCTTGACTTTCCTGAGAAGTTTCCCGTCGGGGATTCTTCTCTCCGCCGGGTCGAATCGATCTAAGTCATACAACCTCACTTTTTTCCTGTCGGAGATTTCTTTGAATCCCGTGCTCAGGAAGGCTTCCTGGCCCTCCACCCCGAAGATGAACCCCTCTCCAATGGCAATCTCCCTGCCCCCCTCCTCTCTCAGATGGTCGATGGCGGCCTCGACCACTCGTGGATGGGTGGTCACGCCCTGGCCCGGCGAGGCGGACCGGCCGGCATTGGGTTTGATCAGAATTCTCCTCTTTTGAAGGTCGGGCAGTGGAAAACCCTTCAAGGCCCTCCTTGTGGTGTCGTAAGGATCTTTCCCTTTCGAGATGATGACGAGAGGATTCATCCGTAGCCTTCCATCCTTGTCCTGCGGAATAAGATCATTTTAAGGTAAAATAGTATCCTTTACAAATGGTTTCGGCCGTATTGATAAAGGAAAGAGTCAGTGCTATATATGAAAGCGATGAAACCCAAACCCTGCAAGGCCTACTATTACGGAGGGCTCCCCATCAAAGGGACGAGAAGAAAGGGGCGGTTATGGGCGGAAGGAGAAACGCTTTGCTTCAATGTGCCGGAAGGGAAGGGGGGAGAAAAGATCGATTTGAGAATCCCTTTTAGTAAGATGGAGAAGATCTTTCTCACACGGGACAATTATTACGGAACCGATACGACCCTTTTCAATCTAACCTTTCAAGATGAAGACGGAAAATCCTTCACCCTCCGGTTTGCGCCGGTTACCCTCATTCCACGAAGGAGGATCGCTCTTCAGAAGGAATGGTTTGGCTATTTAGCCAGTCTCATCAGTTCAGGGGGGAGCGCCTCGTCCCTTTCCACCAGATAATCCCTGTACTCCTGATAGTTGGGCTGGACCCACAAAGGGTTTCCAAAAATTTCGTGGGTCATGATATTGAAGGCCACCTGGGTGATATAGAACCGGTGATGGTGCCTCAGAATCGGGTTTCGTGAGAAGAGCTTAATCAGTTCGCGAGGACGCCAGTAATAGCGTTTCATCAGGTTTTTATAGATGAAGTTGAGCTGTTCAAGATCATCCACCTCCCGTGTCGGCATCACGGCATGGAGATAGTCATAATTTCGATATTCCCAGTCCTTGATCCTCCCCGTCTTCTTCATCTCATTAAAAAAAGGCGTCCCAGGAAGAGGGGTGATGATGTTGAGACCGAAATGGTCCACATACTTTCCGAAGAATTTTAAGAAGGCATCGCGATCTTCCTCTGTTTCCTCCCAGTGGCCAATGAGCAGAGTGGCCATCACCATCAATTGATGTTTCTTTAAAAGCTTCATCGCTTTCAAAGCTTCATCCACGGAATGGCGCTTTCGAATACCCCGAAGAACATCATCTTTATGATATTCCAGGCCCAACATGAACTGGTAGACCCCTGCCTCCCGAAAACCGTCCAAAAGGTCTTGGTCCCGAATGACCAGGTCAGCCCTCGACTGAAGCCAGAAGCGCTGGTTCGTTTTTCTTTTGAGCATCTCTTCAATGAATCCGATTCCCTGATCACGGGTGATATTGAAGGTGTTGTCACCCACATAGAAAATGTCACGATTATATTTTTCCTTGAGGAGCTGGAGTTCATCAGCGATCAGTTTTGGGCTCTTTCTTCTCCACTTCCTTTTATAGAAGGCCGATTCCGAACAGAAAGAACAGTCAAACGTGCAGCCCCTTGAGAAGTTGACCACGAGTCCTCTCTTCCCTTCCGATGGAAGGCCTATATAAGGATGCTCCATCCTGGCGAGATGGTAGGCGGGAAGGGGCAGGGTATCGAGGTCCTCTATGAAAGGTCGATCTCCCGTATAGATGAAATTTCCTTTCTCGTCGAGGCAAGCAAGGCCCAGGACCTTTGAGAGATCCTCTTTCTTCTCCACAGTCCTGAGAAATTCGGCCAGGGTTACCTCTCCCTCTCCAACGCAGATGTAATCGATGGCCGGGCAGTCCCTGAGCGTCTCCTCAGCCATAAAGGAGGGATGTTCTCCGCCCATGATAATGATCGTTTTGGGGCTGAGGATCTTCACCAGGCTGGCGGCATTCATTCCATCATAGATGAAGGCGGTACAGGTGACGGAGATGCCTACGACATCGGGTTTCTCCCTTCGAATCTTTTCTTCGAGATCCCCCCAGGGATTTCCATTGATGGTGCAATCCATGTAATCGATGTCTAAACTTTTCCTCTCCAGATGAGCCAGTAACTGAAGGCAACCCGGCGAGGGCACCCAGGCTCGAAGAATGGTCCAGATTTTATGAGGGGGGTCTATCAGAAGAAACCGCATGTCTTCTGCTTCCTTAAGGACGGATGGACTGTCCTCTTTTTAAACGCCACCGGATCATCCGTTTTAAAAGAGGTTTAACAAGGGGAATTTGGAAGAGAAGATGGGAACGTGGGGCTTCGAAAATCTCTCCGGATAGAAGCTTTTCGGAAAAATTCTTTACCTTCTCAGATGCCTTTTCCACTCCCTCCCTGTCCACAACCGCCACCTTTTCAAATACCTTTTCACAGTAGAGGCACTGTGAACAGGAGGTCTGATTGCAGTCCATCTTCTTAAAGTGTTCGATGAACCCGTCGAGCTTTCGATTATCCATCTGGATAAGCTGCCGGACCTCAAGGTCAAAGACTTTCTCCAATTCTGAGACCTTCATGATGTTCACATGTTCGGGTTTGATGAAGTATTCGAGGTGGAGAGGCGTGAAGGCATCTTTTCTCGGAAGGGTGAAGAGGTCCAAAAGATTTCCGTCATAACGCCGGTTTTCGTAAGCCTTCACATGTTCGACGAGAAGAGGAGTCCGTTTAAATCGCTCCGTGATTTTAAAACGGTCATAGCCGAGAGCTTCATAATGAGAGAGATCTTCCGGGCGGATCCATGGCGATTTCAGAAGCTCCACAGGTTCCATCAATTTCCGATAGAGGCAGAGGTATCCCGGATACTGAAGATAGCAATTAGCCTCCTCTTCTCCTTCTCTTGAGGCATGGCCATCATGGTTGACATGTTCGTAGTTATAAGGGCATTGCCAGAGACAGATGTTATTGACGAGAAGCTCCAGGTTGCATTTTACGGTTTTCCGGATGGCTTCAAGGGTTTTGAATTCGCGGTTGATATGTTCGTCAATGATGATCTCTTCCACGCCCATGTCTTCATATTGAAGGGCTTTTCTTACTGTATTGACCCTGGCAGTCGTCGAGGCTTTCACTTTGAGGCGGGGGAATCGTTTTCTGATGAGATCGATGAGATAAGGAACACCGACCACGACCGAATCCGCACCGGAATGATCCACCCATTCAAGAAGGTCCATGATCTGTCCATAACCTTTTCTTGAATACTGGAGGTTTCCGAGGCACGGCGCATTGAGGAGGTAGCTGAACTCGATCCTCTTTTCGTGGCAGGCCCGGATGTATCTTTCCACATAGGTTCGATCCACCTGGGGCAAAACGAATCCCGGCCTTGCGCCCCCGATGACGTCAAACGGCAGTTTGCCGAAGAGGGCATCTACGGTTGTCCCCTCAAGGGCCTCAAGGAGGCCAACATCCCAGTTCGTTCCCACCCGGAGTTTCATCATGCTTTCAAATTAACACCTGGCCTGCCGCTTTTTCAAGGGAGGATGGTTTAAAAAAAAGGCGCCCACGTGGGACGCCTTGAGGCAGATTGGCGGAAAGGAAGCAAACAACTTAATCGACTTTGATTTTGATTTCTTTTTTCTTTGCTTCTTCCGATTTCGGGAGTGTGACCTTCAGCACTCCGTTCTTGCAGGATGCGCTGATCTTATCGCCCTGGACATCCCCGGGAAGCCGGATGGAGCGGGAGAAAGACCCGAAACTCCTTTCGATGAGGTAATAATTCTCCTCCTTCTCCTCTTTTTCCTGCTTCTTCTCGCCTTTAATGGTGAGGACCCCCTCGTTGAGAGAGATATCAATGTCCTTGGGATCCAGTCCCGGGACCTCGGTTTTTATCACAATGTTGTTCTTTGTCTCCGAGACATCGAGCGATGGAAACCACTCGCCTGGTTCTTCCCCTCTCCTCCGGAGGCCGCCTTCAAAGAAGGAATTCCAGAGCCGGTCCATGTCCCTTCTCACCCTCTCAAAATCCCTGAGAGGCGATAACTCTCCGAAAGGTCTCCAAACCTCAAGCTCCTTTCCCATATAAGATCCCTCCTTTCTTGTTGTTACCCAAATTTTAATCAAAAAATAATCACACTTTTCCGTTTGTCAAGAGTCTTTTTTTATCAAACTCTCTTGAAACTGTGGGTTTTTCTGTTAAGATGAAATTATATACCTTTGTGAAAGGAGGAATCGAATATGGCTTACGCGGCGAAGGATTACAACGGCCTCATCGGGATGGAGGGGTTCAGCGAGACCCTTTTGAAGAACCATTTGACCCTCTACCAGGGATATGTGACCAATACCAGCAAGGTCCTGGATACACTTTCCGAAATGGCAAAAGGCGGAAAGATCGGAACCCCCGAATACGCTGAATTGAAACGCCGGCTGGGATGGGAATTTAATGGCATGCGGCTGCACGAGCTTTATTTTGAGAATTTGGGCGGGAAGGGTGCCCTGAACAAGGACGGCAAGCTCGGGAAGAAACTTGCAGAAGCATTCGGAAGCTACGAGAACTGGGAGGCCGACTTCAAGGGCGTGGGAACCATGCGGGGCATCGGATGGGCCATCCTCTACCAGGACCCGGCGGGCGGGACACTGATCAACCAATGGATCAACGAGCACGATGTCGGACATCCCGCAGGCTGCAATCCCCTGTTGATCCTCGATGTTTTTGAACATGCCTTTATGATCGACTACGGATTGAAAAGGGCGGATTACATCACGGCCTTCTTTAAAAACATCAAATGGGAAGCTGTGGAAGGAAGGTTAAAGTAATCATCGCTTTTTTTCTCAGGGGACTTGCCATAGGGTTTTCCATTGCTGCGCCTGTCGGACCCATCGGCGTGTTATGCATACGCCGGACGCTGGCCGAAGGCCGCTCCTCCGGTCTCGTTTCCGGTCTGGGTGCTGCCACCGCCGACGCAATCTATGGGTGCATTGCCGGATTCGGTCTGACGTTCATCTCAAACTTCCTGGTCAGCCAACAAGGATGGCTGCGCCTTGTCGGCGGCCTGTTTCTCTGTTATTTAGGCCTCAAAACCTTTCTGGCAAAGCCAGCCGAACAGGCAGCCGCAGATAGGGAAAAAGGCCTTGCAGGCGCTTATGTCTCAACGTTTCTCCTGACGCTCACAAACCCGATGACCATCCTCTCCTTTGCGGCGATATTCGCCGGGTTGGGCCTGGCAACCCCAAGCGGGAGCTATCTGTCGGCGGGATCTCTGGTGTCGGGTGTTTTCATCGGCTCAGCCCTGTGGTGGCTCATCCTGAGTGGCGGCGTGGGAATCTTCCGGGAAAGGTTCAACCCTCGCGGGTTGCATTGGATCAACAGGGTTTCAGGCGCAATCATCACAGGATTTGGCCTCTTTGCCCTCGGAAGCTTGATCTGATGGAGGCATGAACTCCGCGGCCCAACCGCAAGCCAACCGGGAGTTGCTCCCGGCGTAGCCCCGTTTTCAAACAAAAATCATCATTTAATTCACAGTTTTACCCACTCAGTTGGGACTTGACTCTATTTTAAGAGGGGGTCTGTTCCTCTCCTGAAAATAAGGGGAGGTCAGGTGGGGTTAAAACCGGGAAACCACCCACGCAAGAGCCGGAAAGGCTAACTTTAAAGAACTTTAAGTAAAAATAAGTAATATTTTGTAATATTTTTTCTTGACATACCACGGTGGGCCTGTTATTCTTCCTTCCAGGAAGGAGGACTTATGGCAGGGGAGATGATGAATACGAAAGAGGTTGCCCAATATTTGGGAATCCATGAGAAACAGGTCTATGCGTTGATCAAGTCTAAAAAGATTCCATCCACGCGAGTGACCGGGAAATGGGTTTTTCCAAAGAGATTGATCGATGAGTGGATCGAATCAAACGCTAAAACAGGACTTGAACAGGCTCGAAAGAAGAGCAAGCGAATCGAAGGAGCACTGCTGGCATCTGGGAGCAATGATCCCATCCTCGATATGCTTCATACCTACATGAAAAAAACATATCCGGAATTCTATATCTTTTCAGCAAACACGGGGAGCACCGAAGGGCTTAAGGCCCTGAACATGGGCCATACGGACATTGCCTGGTCTCACCTTTTCGATCCGAAAAGCGGAGAATATAACATTCCTTTCCTTTCAACCTATCTTCCCGATGTGAAGCCGGTGGTGGTGAACCTTTTTGGTCGGGACCTCGGGTTTGTGGTTGCCCCTAAAAATCGGTTTGATATCCGGGGGTTCGAGGACCTGACCGGTAAAGGTGTTAAGTTCATTAACCGGCAACAAGGCGCAGGAACGAGGGTTCTTTTGGACCATCACTTGAAGAGATTGCGGATTTCTTCTTCAACAATCGATGGCTACGAGAGAGAGGTCTTCACCCATTTTGAGGTGGGCCTTTCCATCCTCACAAAGGAGGCGGATGTAGGGATTGCCACCATTGCCGTTTCTAAACTTTTGGGCCTTCCTTTTATTCCGATTGTTCGGGAAAGCTTTGATATGCTCCTTGACCAATCCACCTTTTTTAATAAAGGGATTCAAACTTTCATTGAAGTTCTCAATTCTCCGGCCTTTCGAAAGCGGGTCGAGAAGGTGGGAAACTACGATTTCAGCAATTCAGGAAAAATTTTTTATTCAAAAAATTAACCGGAGGAAAATATCCGTGAAGTGGTGGGGTTGCATCGGATTATTCTGTTTGTTTTCCATTTTGCCTTCTCTGTCATTTCCTGTTTCGGCACAACAGAAAAATATTATTCTTGCTACCACCACCAGCACTCAGGACTCGGGACTCCTCGATGTCCTCATTCCTTCTTTTGCAAAGAAGACAGGTTATTTTGTCAAGACGATCGCTTTGGGTTCAGGGCAGTCCATGGCTATGGGACAAAGAGGAGAGGCCGATGTACTTCTTGTTCATTCTCCAGATGCGGAAAAAAAGATCGTTGCCGAAGGTTACGGAATCAATCGAAGGATCGTTATGCATAATGATTATATTATTGCGGGACCGAAAGAGGATCGGGCCAAGATTAAAGGAATAAAATTGGCTTCAGAGGCATTTAAAAAATTAGCCTTAGCCAACGCTCTATTTTTATCGAGAGGCGACAATTCAGGGACACATGCAAAAGAAAAATCAATTTGGAAGACCGCAGGGATCAATCCCGAAGAAGGAAAATGGTATCAACAGACTGGTCTTGGAATGGGTCAGACTTTAAATGTTGCGGCAGAGAAGAAAGGATATACCCTTGCTGACCGGGGGACTTACCTGGCTTTAAAGAAAAACCTCGGGCTTGATATCCTGGTCGAAGGAGACGCCCTCCTCCTCAATATTTATCATGTCATTGAGGTCAACCCGAATAAATGGCCGAAGGTGAATGCGGCCGGAGCCAAAACCTTTTCTGAGTTCATGGTTTCGAAAGAGGCCCAAGAGGTCATTAAAAACTTTGGGGTGGAAAAGTTTGGTTCTCCACTCTTCTTTCCCGATGCAGGGAAGAAAGAAGAAGAGTTAGGGAAATAGTAACTCAACCCTTCAGGGTTGATCTTCTTCAAGGCTGAAGCCTTGAGTTACATTTTGTTTCGGATTTGGAGGAAAAATGGATCTGATTTTTGAGGGTATTAAGAAGGCATTCTGGCTTCTCGTGACGCTTGATCCGGAGGTGTTCAGGATCACCCTTCTCTCCCTTCAGGTCTCGGGGACGGCGACGTTGATCAGCCTTCTGATCGGAGTTTCCACAGGAACAATCATCGCCCTTTCTCAATTTCCCGGAAAGAGATTCGCGGTCAGCCTCGTCAATACCGGCATGGGTCTTCCGCCTGTTGTGGTGGGACTCTTTGTTACAATCTTTTTATGGAGGAACGGCCCACTCGGTTTCCTGGGGATCCTCTATACGCCCACTGCCATGATTCTTGCCCAGGCGGTCATTGCCACTCCGATCGTCATGGGAATTACGGTGGCGGCCATGCAACACCTGCCGAAGAAACTCCGGCTTCAAATCCTGGCCCTCGGCGCCACCCGTTTCCAGATGGTCTGGATCCTGGTCAAGGAGGCGAAGCTCCCCCTGCTGGCAGGGGTGATGGCCGGGTTTGGGGGGGTGATCTCGGAGGTCGGCGCCTCCATCATGGTGGGCGGCAACATCAAGGGCTACTCTCGGGTCCTGACAACCGCAACCGTCATGGAGACCAGCCGGGGGAACTTCGATGTGGCCATCGCTCTGGGAATCATCCTTCTCCTGTTAGCCTACTTTGTCAATCTTATTCTGACGACCATCCAGCAGAGGGAAAGACCAAGGTAATGATCAATGTTCAATGGTCAATTTACAGTTAACAATGATCAATTGTCATCGGAAAAGGACTTTACGACGGTCAACTTAGAGTCTACGCAGATATGGTTATGCTCGGGTCAATTCCAATTATTGAAATAAAAAACCTTGGGGTTGAAAGGGGAGGGACGATTCTCTTAAACATTCGCTCGCTATCGATTCAAAAGGGCGAAATCCTGGCTCTGATCGGACCCAATGGAGCCGGCAAAACGACTCTCCTGCAAACCCTGTCCTATCTGTTGCAACCGTTTCAGGGCGAGCTCTTTTTCAATGGGGAAAAGATTAACTCGAATCATTCCATTTTCGAATACCGGAGAAGACTGGCCATGGTTTTCCAGGAGCCTCTCCTCTTTGACACGACGGTCTTTCACAACGTGGCCTCGGGTTTGAAAATACGCGGAATGAAGAAGGGCGAGATCCGTGACAGGGTGCTGGAGCAGTTGGACCGATTCGGGATTGAGGGTCTCAGCGACCGTTCTGCAAAAACACTATCAGGGGGAGAGGCCCAGAGAACGAGCCTTGCAAGGGCCTTCGCCATTCAACCCGAGCTTCTTCTTCTTGATGAGCCTTTTGCCTCTCTCGATCCGCCAACACGCGGATCTCTCATAGAGGACCTGGAAAAAGTTCTCAGTAAGACCAGGACCACCACGATCTTTGCGACGCACGATCGCTTGGAAGCCCTGAATCTCTCGGATCGGGTCGCCGTGATGAATGGCGGGAAATTTTTGCAAATCGGTTCTCCAGGTGACGTGATGAATCAACCCCTGGACGAGTTCGTTGCCTCCTTTGTGGGAGTGGAGACGATTTTAACCGGAAGAGTCGTGAGAAGGGATGGCGGGACTTTTGTCGCCTCCATTGAGAGTCAAGAGATCGAGGCGGTTGGGGATGTCCATCTGGGGGAGACAGTGGTCCTATGCATCCGGCCGGAACATGTCACCCTCTCGGCACAGCCTCACCGGGAGGCCACGAGCGCCAGGAATGTCTTTGCGGGTAAGATTCTGAAGATCGCCGCCTTTGGCCCTTATCAGAAAATTCAGCTCGATTGCAAGTTTCCACTCATCGCTTATGTCACCCACCATTCCCGGGAGGAGTTATCCTTAACGGAGGGCAAAGAGGTGAGGGCTTCCTTTAAAGCCTCTGCAGTCACAGTGATAAGAAAAGGGTAAGGTTTAACATCCGACAAATGCCTTTTGCTCTTTTTGATAGAATTCACTTTGCCGGAGGTCGATTGGGAGGCACAGGAAGGACTAACGGCGGCGGTGATGGTAATGGAATCCTATTCCCCAGTACCATCGCGGGCCATAATACCACCAGGGATCGTAATAATAATAAGGATAAGGATAAGGAT
>JAGVBT010000021.1 GCA_020059605.1 Deltaproteobacteria bacterium | reverse complement strand
AGTTCTTGATTTTGTTAGATGCTGAAACAAGTCGGTACGACTCGAAACCGAGTTCAGCATGACGTCTTTCTTGTTTTTTGACTTTTTACGAATGTATCACCCATAGTTTAAAAAAAAGGAAAAGATTCAAAAAATTATTGCCCGGTTAAATAAAAATATTAAATGTGCCGGACTTTTTTTAGAATTCGGTATAAAAAATGCTTACGTACAATACGAGTTCTTTTCAAAAGATCCTTACAAAAGGGAGGTATTCCATGAGTAGAAAGGTTGGTTTCGGTCTTGTTCTTATCCTGAGTTCCTTATTATTCATGGCCTTGTGGACTTCTCCTGCCTCGGCGCAATACAATATTGCCGGATGGTGGAAAGCCCGGCTGACGGTCGACCAGGGTGATTTTGTGACAGGAGAGTGGCGAAAAATTCGTGATGAAGGGAAAAAGGGGGCTTACGTCTATATCTTCCAGGAAACCTCCAACACCGGAAGAGGCCACCTGGTCTTCTGGGACGGCCTCGATCAGAGATATTTTGCAGAATCTTATGATCTCTATTTGAGAAACAATGTGCTCGTCCTCTATATCCCCACGTTTTATGACTTGGAAGGAAATCCAGCCGCAAGCTCCATCATCCTTAGACTGAACGGTTCGGCAACGGTCGTCACCTCCATGACCGGCTTCTACGCTCTTTATGACTTGGAGTCCTCCGGGTCCCCCGATCTGTTCGTCAGGATGGGATCTCTGCTGTTGACGCCGGTCAGGGTGGAGATGGTCCCGGCGGAAGTGAAGCAACTCATATCGCCATAAGAGGACCATGAAACTGAAACAATGGACAATGGACAATGAACGATGAACAATGAACGACAAGCCAAAGCCACTGGAAAGATGGAAAAACGACATTCCATCGTTCATTGACCACGGCTCGTTGTCCATCGGATTTTATCGTCCCTCTCTCTTCATCTCGTTGATCTTCTCCCGGATCGATGGATTTTGCGGATCTTCGGGGTTCATCTTCAAATATTTTTCCCAGAAGGCGATCGCCTTCTCATAGTCCTTCACCTTGTAATAGTAGATCAATCCGAGATTTTTATGGACATCGGGATTGTCCGGGTCCAGTTCGAGCGCCTTGTGGTATGCCATCAGGGCCTGTTTGATCAGGTTCCGTTTGCCATAAAGGTATCCCAGGTTGTTATGCAATCCCGGGTGATAGGGGTTGATCTCAATCGATCCCTTAAATTCATCAATGGCCTCGTCGATCGCCCCCAATCGGATGTGAACGGCTCCCAGGTTGTTTCTCGCCTCGATGAAGTTGGGGTGGAGTTCGATGGCCCTCCGGTAATAACCGACCGCTTGCTCATACTGCTTGAGCATGTCGCAGGTCTGGCCCAGGTGAAAGTGGATATCGAAATTGTAGGGTGAGAAGCGGCTCCCCTTCTCAAAGCTAAAAAAGGCCATCTTCCAGTCCATGACATGGGAATAGATCCTTCCCTGCCGGAGGTAGTAGTCCCCGATTAAAGGTCTGACCGAATAGAAGAGCCCGGTTGCCAGGCTGATGACAATCATCAGAGAGCCGATTCCCCTGAGCTTCTTTGAACGAACCGGAATAGAAAAGGGCTTGGGCGGCGGAATCCCCTGGGATTTCTTCATCGACCGGTAGATCAATTCCAGGAACCCGGCGACCATCCAGAAGGTGATGCCTGAAGCCGGGTTCTGCAGGTTAAAATCAAAGAGGGACTGGACCAGCGTTCCGACGATTCCCAGGCTCATCGCAAGCCCCTTGACGGATGAAGGGTTCAAATCGAATCTTCGGACCGTCTCCCAGATCATTCTCCCGATCCGGGTCAGGATCCAGAGAAAGGCTAAAAAACCGAAGAGGCCCACTTCCGAAAAAATCTGCAGATATTCGCTGTGCGCCTGTTCGACCCGGGTATTGAGCCCCGACAGGGCCCATTCTCCCCGGTCCCGGTACCGGGGATAAACATACATAAAATTTCCGAATCCCACGCCTCCGAAGAAATTATCCCTGATCATCCCGATCGTGTTCCGATACATGTAGAGCCGGGCCTGGGTGGAGAGAGTCTTATCTAATTCCGTCACGCCCAGCCTTGAGAAGAACCGGTCGAGGAAGGAATCCCTGATCAGGGAGATTCCCTCTTTCGTTTCCACCTTCACCTTTCTGAATTGGATTCTGGATCCTTCGCTCTCCGGGACCCACCTCAACTTGATCGTCTCCTCATACGGCGTCCTAAGAAAACCGATGTCCTCCTTCCGGATCGGGGTCCAGCCCTCTTTCTCCGGAGTCAGATGGATTGGGGCGGAGCGGATATTCTCACCGAAGAGATGGACATAGCCTGCGTTTCCGGAGTCACCCCGAATCACGCGGTAATCAAATTCTATCCGGAAGGCCTGTCCGGGAAGAATCTTGGAACCGTCGATCGAGTGGATGTAGTATCCCATGGGATGGAGATGCTTGGCCGTCAGGGTGATTGGAACGGGCCATAGAGCAAAAAAGACCGGAGATAGAATCAGGAAGATGAGGCCGAGAGGAAAAATCCACTTCCGGCGCTGAAAAAATGGGAAGTTCAATAGACCGTGGTAAAGGACAACCCCCAGGAGCAGCAGAAGGACAATGAGAAATCCCAGCCACCCTCCCCGGCTCCTGGTGAGATACAGGTGGTAGATCATCATCAGGCCGCTGAGCCCGAAGAGGACTCGCCGAATCCACGACGTTGTCACGAAGGCGAAGGCCCCGGCCGGAGGGATCAACAATACCAGGTATTGGGCGGCCTGGTTCCGGTGGCCCAGCGTTGAGAAAGGGATGTTGGGAATGTAGGGGTATCCCTTTAAAAAGGGTTCGATCCCGTAACATTGGAGGATTCCATACCCGCTGACCGCCAACCCCGCGAGGCTCATCAGGAGCGCCCATCTCTCCATCTTCTCTTCCCGGACATGGTTGATCACGATGAAATAGATCACCCCATAGCAGAAGACCTGCCAGAGAAGACTGACTCCTCCCGGCACGCTCACGGCATAGACCAATGAAACAAGGGAGATCATCAAGTAAAGGAGCAGGGGAAAGAAGAGCATGGAAGGAGCAAAGAAGAGCTCCCCCCGGAGAAACATTTTCAGAAACCAGGCGCCCAGGATCAGGCAGACCCCGACCTGGCTCAGGACCACTTTGGGAAGGGTATAGGTGGTGAATTCGAAGCTGAAGAAGAGCGGAACAAGAAGGATGAGAAGGACAAAAGAGCCTCTGATCACCCGGTCAAAGGTCGACCTCTCTTCCATGGCTGCGCTGGGATCAGTAGGCATATTTGCTCATCAGACCTTTCCAGAGAGTTAGAAAAAGAATCCGGAGATCGAAAGAGATCGACCAGTTCTCGATGTAGTAAAGGTCGTGTTCAATTCTCTTCTTGAGCGAGGTATTCCCCCGCCACCCGTTGACCTGGGCCCACCCGGTCATCCCCGCCTTGATCTTGTGCCGCAACATATATCTCGGTATCTTTTCCTTGAACTCTTCGATCAGCTCGGGCCTCTCCGGCCTCGGTCCCACGAGGCTCATCTCCCCTTTCAGGACATGAAACAGCTGGGGCAATTCGTCGAAGCTCGTCTTTCGGAGAATCTTGCCAAGAGCGGTGCGACGGGGGTCATCCGGTTTCGCCCAGACCGAGCCTGTCTCTTTCTCGGCATCAACGACCATGGATCGGAACTTCAGCATTTTAAAGATCGCACCGTCAAATCCCATCCTCTCCTGCCGGTAAAAAACAGGGCCCGGGGAGGTGATCTTGATCAGAATGGCAATAAGAAGCATCAACGGGCCGAGAAACACGATCCCCGGAATGGTAAGGAAAAGGTCCAGGGCCCTCTTGGCGATCTTTCCCCATCCATGGAGAGGAGTATCCTGGATGTTAATAATCGGAAGCCCGTCCAGTTCATCGACCCCTCCCCTCAGAATGACAAAGTCGGAGACATCGCTTACCGCTTTGATGTTGACCAGCTCATCCTTCAGGGAGTTTAGGATCTCTTTGATCTTCTCGTGGAGATGAAAGGGCAGGGCAATGAAGACCTGGTCGATCCCTCCCTGTTTGAGAAACCGGGAGAGGTCTTCATAGGTTCCGATCACGCGGACCTCCTCGATGACCCTGCCTATTTCCTCTTTGGAGTCGCTCAGGATTCCGGCGGCCTTCATCCCCAATTCGGGATGGCGATGGAAGGATTGAACCAGTTTCCGGCTCAATTCCTCCTCTCCGATAATCAGAACATATCGCAGATTAAACCCTCTTCTCCGGAGTGACCTTAAAATGTGGCGCGCAAAGATCCTTGAAGCGCCCACCAGGAGGATGCTGAAGGCCCAGAAGTAGAGGATCGTCAGCCGCGAATAAGGGTATTCCTTGAAGAAGTAGGCCAGAAAGACAAAGACCAATACAGAAAGGGTCACCGCCTTAATGAGATCATACATCTCGTCGGGCAACGACGTGAGTCGTTTCGGCTGGTAGAGGCCGGAAGCATGAAAGACGGCAATGCTGACGAGAAGGATGAGGATGAGGAGAGGGAGGTGCTGCTCCCAGGACGGAATGCCCTTGGTCACCTCGATCAATCCCGACTCAAATCGCACGAGATAGGCTACGAACCAGGCCAGGGAAATACCGAGGAGGTCAAGGACAAATAAGAGGGTGATGAAGACCTGATTATATTTTTTAAGCAAACCGTCACCCCCTTGCCCGGGGAGAGGATTGAAAGGCCCGATATTTCTCTTCAACGAGGGAAAATATCTTCCCACGAAAGATCGTCCGGTCAAAGGAGAGCGCGTTCCTCCTCATCGCCTGGGGGTCGAAACGCTCCCTGTTTCTTTCGAACAATTGAACCGCCTCGATCAGGGAATCGGCCGTCTGTGAATCGAAGAAGATTCCCGTGGCTCCCTCCTGTGGAAAAGGAAGAACCGTCTCAAGGGCGCCTCCTTCCCCGAAGGCAATGACCGGTTTCCCGCAGGCCTGGGCCTCCAGGGGCGTGATGCCGAAATCTTCCTTCCCGGGAAAGATGAAAGCTTTGCAGCCCCGGTAGTAATCCCTGACCTCTTCATCGTCTTTCCATCCCGGAAATTCGATATTCTTCTTTGCTCTTTCTTTCAGGTCCTTTCGCTCCGGTCCATCGCCAACGATCAGCAGGGGTTTTCCCAACCGATTAAAGGCTTCGATTGCGAGATCGACCCTCTTGTATGGCGCCATGGCTGTAACCATCAAATAGTAATCGCCTTCCCGGGCCGCGTTCGCAGACGGGTGGAAAAAATCACAATTCACGGGAGGATAGACCACCTCGGATTCCCGGCCGTAGTACCTCTTGATCCTCTGCCGGACATAATGCGAAATGGCAATGAAACTGTCGACCCTCGCGCTGGACGCCGCATCCCAGAGCCTCAAATAGTTTGTGAGTAGAGAGATAAGAAACCCCCGGCATCCTCCAGTCCATCCCTTATCCGGAGTTTTAAAATAGTCAAATTGCATATCCCAGATATACCTCATCGGGGTAAAACAATAACAGATATGGAGGGATTCCGGCATGGGAAGAATTCCCTTGGCCACGCAGTGGCTGGTGCTCAACACCAAGTCATACCCCTTCAGGTTAAACCGTTCAACGGCTGCCGGGAAGAAGGGAAGATAATAGCGGTAATGTTTCGATGCCCCGGGTAGATTCTGAATCAAGGAGGTTTTGATCTTCATCCCCTCAATGGCCTTTGACAACCGGTCTTTATTGTAAAGCAGCGTAAAAAGGTCCGCGTTCGGATAGAGCTCGCAGAGGATTTCGAGACACTTTTCTCCCCCCCGCATCCCCGTGAGCCAGTCATGAACGAGAGCAATTTTCAATCTGACCCTCCTTAAAGACAGCCTCGCAACATGCCTGTTCCATGCCCGTGATAAATTGCGCTAAAGAAAATCGTTGCCGGACCCTCTCTTTTGCCCTTTCCGCCATACGATCGGCCGTGTCCGGATGTTTCAAGAGGTAAAGGATCCTCTCCGCAAGCAGGCCGGGTCGATCCGGCTCCACGAGGAACCCATGCACCCCGTCTTCGATGATCTCTTTAATTCCTCCAATGTCGGAGGCGATGACGGGCTTTTTAAGAGCCATCGCCTCAAGGAGAGCAAGGCCAAACGCCTCGGGAGCAATCGACGGCAAGACCACGATATCGAGCGACCGGATCACATCCTCGATGTCGGACCGGAATCCCGTCATGAGGACCCTCTTTTCTATACCATTTCTTTCGATCAATTCCAACAGCTCCTTTTGATAAGTCTCTTCCCCCAAAAAGACTTCTCCGATGAGCAGGAAAAATGTCTCCGGCCTCTCCCGGATCACCCCGGGGATGGCGGAGAGGAATATCTTTTGCCCCTTCTGGGGGATGATCCGACCGATACAGCCGACTAACTTTGCCCCATTTTCAAGCTGGTACTCCTCCCGAATATCCTTAAACCTTGTGTTCATTTCGAACCGTTTTTCATCGATGCCGTTAAAGAGAATTTCGATCTTCTTCCGGTCGATCCCCTTTTCAATCAGGGAATCCCCTGTGGTCCGGGATACAGCCAAAATTTTGCCGGGGAAGATTTTACCGAAAAAGACAACCCATTGAACAAGGAAGGAACTGAAATCAGGGGTGGAGAGGATATCATGGAAACGCCACAGCAAGGGAATCGAGCAGAGACGGGCCGCAAGGCTCCCGTAAAGATGGGCCTTGATCGTATTGGTCACGACTAACTGGAAACGGTTTCTTCTCAAATAGAGGCATAGCTTCAATAAAAAGATTTGAATGACGAAGAAAGAGAGACAAAGGAAAAGGAATGCCCGGAAAGGCTTCCCCCTCTTTAGACGAACCAGGCCCATCGGAAGACGGATGATCCTGACAGGGACCCCTATCTTTTCAAGGGCTCTGGAAAAAGGACCTTCGAAGGGGAGAATGACGGTGGCATCGAACCGGGACCGATCCATCCTTTCTAAAAAAGTGAGGGTCGAGACCTCCGCTCCTCCAAGATCCGGACTCTGGTCAAGAATCGCAATCTTTATCCGGTGATCGTTTGAAACCATTTCTAAGTTCCTTCAAGACATGGCCTGCGTCAAAAAGATGGAACCTCAGGGAACGCCCGTTCAATTTCCGCTTCTCCCTGAAGACTTCCCGACAGGTGAAAAAAGCCAGCATTGAGAAAATCACAACCCGGAGAAGGAATTTAAACACCAGGACCCATCTCAAAATTTTTGCAAAAGGCAGGCCAAAATGTTTGTGGAAGTAGAGATAAGAACTCTCACCGTAGTCATAAATCCGTGGGGATCTCTGAAAGTGAAGGATCTGAATATCGGGATAGTAGTAGAGCTCTTTTCCCCTTTCCCGGATCCCTTTGGACAGGTCGATATCTTCGTAGTACATGAAATATCGCTCATCAAGAAATCCCGCCTCGGCCATGACATCTCTCCTGCCCAAAAAGAAGGCGCAGGAGACCCAATCCACAGCGGTCGTCTCCCTCTTCTCCTTGTAAATAAAGATCCCCCTGGACCATTTCGATCCGGGGAAAAATCTCGGCAGGTAAAGAGCCTCTTTTAACTCCCGTAACAGCGTCGGAAAATTTCCATGGGATTTCTGCCAGGCGCCGTCTTCCAGGATGAGCCGGGCCCCGAGCCCTCCTGCTTCGGGATGATCCCGTAAGAATTGGAGGGCCCTGCCCATCTCCCCCCTGTTCCAGCGGGTGTCCGGATTGATCAGGAGAACGAATTCACCCCTTGCCTGGCGCAGGGCAAGATTATTCGCCCCGGCGAATCCGAGATTCCTTTCATTCTTGACCAAAGTGGCCTGAGGAAATTCTTTCTCAATGATTTGGCATGTCTCGTCCCCGGAGTCGTTGTCCACAACGATCACTTCATGATCGATGCCTTCCGCCTGCTCAAGGATGGAGCGCAGACATTCCCGGATGAAAGACGAGGAGTTAAACGTGACAAGAATGACCGATAGATCCATATTGCGTTATAAATGTCCCCTAAAAATTTCAATCATCGACTCCACCCGTCGATCCCAGGTATTTTCGCTTGCCACCCTCATCCGTTCTAATGCCTTTCCCTCGGAATCTTCCCGGAGCGATCTTTCAATCTTGATCTCCATCTCTTTCGCATCAGAGTAAAATTCCACCCAGGGAGCAAAAACTTCCAGGTCCGGCAGATGGGACGAAATCACCGGTTTTCCCGCGGCGAAATATTGGTGGAGTTTTGTTGGATAAATCATTTTTGTGAATTCATTGATCTTGAACGGAATCAAACAAACATCGAACATCTTCAGATACCGATAAAGCTCCCTGTAATCCTTCTCTCCCGGGAAATAAACATTCGGATTTTTCTTAAAAATTGCGGCTGAATGCTTTGACATCAAAGGTCCGATCAAAACGATTGACCAATCGGGCCTTGCCTGAGCCAGTCTCTTTAGATTATCAAAATCCAACCTCTCATCAATCAGGCCGATGTAACCCAGAATGGGCTTGTTGATCCCTCTTATATCTTGGGGAGAATCCATATCCGAAAGCTTAGGCTCAAACGATGTAAGTTCCACTCCATTAGGAATTAAGAAACAATTTCGATTCAAACGACCTTTGGCTTCCCTAAGTCCCTGGCCGGAACAAAAAACGAGATCGACGGATTTAAGCGTTCTCTCTTCGTACTCTCTTAGCATTGTTTTGTCTCCCCTTAACCTCGGAGACTCCAAGTAGTCATCCGAACAGTCGTAATAAGACAACTGGGGGTTTAATTTCTTTACGATTTCACCTAAAAAGGGCCTTCCGATTCCAACAATATATTCCCTAAAATTGAACCTGCTTAATAATTTTTTTACCAGGAACATTAAAAGGGTTGTATGGAGGAGATGGATCCACCCGACATATTGATTAAAAGGGGGAAACGCAGGAGGGGTGTAGACGGCAAGTTGATCGTTCACCCAACGGAGATGCTCCCTGAACGTCCATTGCTTCCCTCGCATTTTTCCAAAAAGAAGGGTGGGGAGAGAAAGGGGAGGATCGATGAAAAGGATGCGATAGGTTCGGCTCAATCCCAGCATCAGGTGCTGTTCTCTCTGGATCATGCTGTCCCACCGGTTCAGGGCAAAATAGACAATTTGGGTCGGCCTAGGGTTCATGGATGATCTTTTCGATCCATCCGTGACAGGATGCGGATGATTTGCTCGGCGGATTCTCCGTCTCCGTAAGGGTTTTTAATCGTCGACATCTTCCGGTATTCGCCGGGGAGATCGAGCAGCCTCTGCGTCTCTTCGATAATCCCCTCTTTCTTTGAACCGACCAGCTTTGCGGTCCCCGCCTCGATGGCTTCGGGCCTCTCCGTGACCTCCCGCATCACCAGGACCGGTTTCCCCAGGGATGGAGCCTCTTCCTGGATGCCTCCGGAATCGCTGAGGATAAGATAGGACCGATTCATGAGATAGACAAAAGGCCCATAGTCGAGAGGCTCGATCAGGTGGATACGATCGACATCCCCGATGATCCTCCGGACGGGTTCCCGAACATGGGGATTGAGATGGACGGGGTAGACAATCTCTACATCGCCATTCCTCTGTACGATCTCCCTTAACGCCTGACAGATATTCTCAAATCCCTCTCCGAAACTCTCCCGGCGGTGCGCTGTTACCAGGATCATGCGCTGAGCACGGGTGGAGGGATGAATCACTTTCGAGAAAAAATCCTCCATCCGCTGCCGGTATTCGGGCGACGACTGTTTCTTCAATGTCCAGAGAAGCGCGTCAATGACCGTGTTTCCCGTCACAAAGATATGGGGATCGGGGACTCCTTCATCCAGGAGATGGGACCTTGCCCGTTCGGTGGGGGCGAAATGGTAATCAGCCAGCACAGAGGTTAGGCGGCGGTTAATCTCCTCGGGGAAGGGCCGGTATTTATCGTAGGTCCTGAGCCCCGCCTCGACATGACCGATTTTGATCTTTTCATAAAAGGCCGAGAGGCTTGCCGCAAAGGTCGTGGTCGTATCGCCCTGGACCAGGATGAGATCGGGCCTGACCGTCCGGAAGAGATCTTTCAACCTCAACAAAACCTCGGTGGTGATCCCGTAAAGGTCCTGTCCCTGCCTCATGATATCGAGGTCATAATCCGGCCGGATCTCGAAGAGTGAGAGCACCTGGTCGAGCATCTCCCGGTGCTGGGCGGTCACACAGGCAGAGGAGCGGAACAAGTCCGGACGGCCTTCCAGCGCCTTCACAACAGGGGCCAACTTGATTGCCTCAGGCCTCGTTCCAAAAACCGTCAACACATGAACCATAAAAATCTCCACCAATAAAGGGGACGTTGGTTCTAAAACAACTTAAGATATTTTGTCAAGCTGGCTGTTTCCTCGGACACGACTAACCGATTAACCGCCGAAGTCGTCACCCCGAGAAAGCGGGCCACCTCAGCACCAGGATATCCCATCTTCCCTACCGCCAGCTGACAAAATAGCCTCCTTGCTTTTACCACTTCTCGCTTCCGAATCCCCGACCGTAGCTCTTGCTCTTCTACCCCCTCTTCCTTAACAAGGACCGCCGCCAAGCCCGATAGATCTGGCACCCTATAAAACAGTCTCAACGTCTCTTTTTCTCTTCTGTCAGCTTCCGTTAGAAGCCTCCGGACAAATTCTTCTCCCCCTAGTATCCTTTCATCGGAGGCGACCTTCATCCCTTTCCTCCTAAAGGAAAGCACCTGCGACCACCCCCCTAAACTTCGTATTAACCCTCCACCCACCAAGTCCGGTCTTTTGCCTCCCGATATCCCCTCCTCCACATATTGCTCATATTTCTCAACCGCCTTTCGCCCCTTACCAAAATAGGCAAGAATCATCCCGGTATCCTGCCAGTCCCTCTTCAACCTCCCCATGATGGCCGAGTGACCCGCCCAACGATATTGACCTAATTGCTTCAGGTCTCCCACCATCCCTGCTCTCAATGGATTCAAATGGATATATCTCGTTAATTCCAACAAATAAGGATCATCTTCACAGATGACGGATTTATACCGGTTTTGAAAGAGATGGCCAAACCTTTTATGCCGAATGTTAAAGTTAACCACATAGCCCGTAAGAAGTTTCCGCATACTTCTGGATATGGGCTGCCGGCCTGTCCGGACCAATAGATGGAAGTGGTTGGGCATCAGGGCCCAGGCATAAACTATCAAATCCTTATTCATCGACAATTCTGATAGTCTTTCCAGGAAATCTTCCCGGTCTCGTTCGGTGCGGAATATCCTTGTCCCTTCAATCCCGCGTCCCATCACATGATGCAACGCTCCGGGAGTATCAAGTCTTGGCTGTCTCGGCATACGGGTACCTTACCCTCTTTTGCCATTCCTGTCAAGTTGTTTTAGAACCAACGTCCCCTATTTTCTATTGACCATTTTTTGTGGCAGTGTTATTTCTTATCTGCCGTTGAGAATGGAGTTTTTGAATGGAATACCGTGATCGATCACCTTGTGGGCATCTGACGTTATCCGATACGGGAAAGGAAGTGACTCTTGCCGGATGGGTCGATGCCTTGAGAGACCATGGAGGCGTCCTCTTTATTCACCTCCGTGACCGGAGTGGTATCGTTCAGGTTGTCTTTACCCCTGAATCGACACCTCAAACGGTTTGCGACAGGGCAGGACTCCTGAAAAGCGAATTCTGCATTCGTCTTGCCGGTCGGGTGGCCAAACGGGTGGAAGGCGCCGAAAACCCCGGCATTGCAACGGGAGAGATCGAGGTGGTGGCCAAAGATCTTGCTATTTTGAGCAGGGCCGATACGCTGCCTTTTCAAATATCCGATAAGTCCATGGTGGCCGGAGTCGCTGTAAAACGGGAGGAAGCCGTGGCTGAGGATTTGAGGTTGCAGTACCGTTACCTTGATCTTCGCCGGCCCAAAATGCAGGACCATCTTATCAAAAGGCACCGCATCGTCAAGGCCGTCCGCGATTACCTCGACGAGCAGGGGTTTATTGAGATTGAGACGCCCATGCTGACGAAGAGCACACCCGAGGGCGCAAGGGATTACCTGGTGCCGAGCAGGCATTATCCGAGGAGCTTCTACGCCCTCCCCCAGTCACCCCAACTGTTCAAGCAGCTCCTGATGGTAGGCGGCATGGAGAGGTATTCCCAGATTGTCAGATGCTTCCGTGACGAGGACCTTCGCCCCAACAGGCAGCCGGAATTCACACAGCTTGATCTGGAGGCGTCGTTCATCGATGAAGGATTCATTTATGCCCTTCTCGAGGAACTTACGGCTCGGATATTCCAGGTTGGAGAGATCGAGCTGCCCCGTCCCTATCCGCGCATGACATGGACGGATGCCATGAACAGCACAGGCTCGGACAAGCCTGATCTCCGGTTTGACATGACCTTCAAGGATGCCACCGATATTTTCGCCGAAACGAATTATAGCATTTTCAGGCACATCCTCAGCCGTGGCGGATGCATCAAGGGGATAAATGTCAAGGGCCAGTCGGAGAAACTAAGCAAGAATGTCCTCCAGAATGAGTATGCAAAGGAGATCGTTCCCGGTTTTGGCGCGAAGGGCATGACCTGGATGAAAGTCACGGATGGCGGGCTGGAGTCCAACATCGTTCAGTTTTTCAGTGACCACGAGCGCAATGAAATCCTCAAACGTTTCGGGGCAACGAACGGGGACGTCATCCTGATGATCGCTGATCCTTCCTGGTCTCTCGTTTGTTCGGCCCTGGGCCAGCTCCGGCTTCACGTGGCTCAACGGCTGGACCTGATCCCGGCCGACGTCTTCTATCCTTTGTGGGTGACGGATTTCCCCCTTTTCGAAGCCACCGACAACGGCGTCACTTCAAGCCATCATCCTTTTACCATGCCTGACCGGGCGGACTTTGATCCTGAAAATAGGGATGAACTGCTCTCGCTTCGCTCGCGGGCCTACGATCTTGTGGTGAATGGAGAAGAACTGGGCGGAGGCAGCATTCGTATAAACGACAGGGACATCCAGAACCGGATTTTCAAAGCCCTCGGACTTTCAGAAAACGAGATTGAGGCAAAATTCGGTTTTTTCCTGAAGGCCCTCGAGTACGGGGCTCCTCCCCACGGGGGGATTGCCCTGGGGATCGACCGCGTGGTCGCCATGATCCTCGGAACCTCGTCGATCAGAGAGGTCATTGCATTCCCCAAAAACCGGAGCGCCTTTTGCCCTCTCACGGAGGCGCCTTCTCCTGTTGCCATGGAGCAACTCGCCGAACTCGGCCTTCTCGAGCTTGGCGGGTCGCCGTCCCTTCCCGGTTCAAAGAAACAGCAAACCCTGATTGATTCGCTCTCCTGGGTATCCCGGATCAGGATGGATGCCGAAGAACGACCCGGCATCGCCGCGGCAATCGACGACGCCAAGGCCTATGCGGACTTGATTAACAGCCGTTGCGTAGATGATGAGCCGATGTTTTCCGTTGTCACTGCAGCAAACCGCACTCGCCAAGGGACTGAGTCTCGCGTCAGCCCGTTTGCGGAAAAAGGCGAAATCCTCAAAAACGCGCCTTCCACAAAAGGCGGATTTTTTAAAGTGGCCAGTATTCTGGAGTAAGGGGTTTCAATGGTGTCGGAAATCTATACTCACAAAAACACATCTCCGAAACCATGCGCCAACAATGGGTTGCTTGCCGGGAGAAGGGTTGTCATCCAGCCAAACATGTCGGCCTGTGGGTGGCTTTCCGATGCCGGTTCTCCGGCCCTCGAAGGGTTTGTTGCCCTCGAAGATGCAACGGTAGTCGCCCGCATGAGGGATGCCGGCGCCGAGCTGGTCGGCAGTTCCCGCATGAGCGAACTCGGTTTTGGGCTGGCAGGAGATACGGCAAACCGAATCCTTTCCGGTGGAGAAGCCGATATTGCGCTGGTTACGGATACAATGGGCGAAGCCCGAGTGGCTGCGGCCGGATCCGCAGTATTCGGCTTTAAGCCAAGCTTCGGAATGGTCTCCAGATCCGGCCTGGTGGGTCTTGTTCCTTCAATGGAATGCTACGGGATTCTCGGAAAAAAAATGGAAGATATCATTGACACCCTATCCGTGATTGCCGGAAAAGACAAGGATGATCCTTCCATGCCCGATGAAACATTCCCCGATTTTGCTGCAGCTCGCAAACCCCTGAAGATGCCGTGCACGGCCGGCGTGCTCAAAGAGTGCGTCGATCTTCTCCAGGACAGGGAACGGAAGGCCTTTCGAACAGGGCTGGCACGGCTCGAAGAGGCTGGATTGACCATACGGGAGGTGAATTTCTCCGAGTTTGATCTCTTCCGCGTGGTTCACCACATCGTTGCTTCCGTAGAGGCGTCCTCCAGCGCAGGCAAATACGATGGCGTCCGCTATGGCCACCGTTCCTCTTCCGGAAAGAACTGGAACGAGATGTATCTGAATTCCCGGGGAGAATCGTTCGGATCAGGGATTAAAACCTTTCTCTTTCAGGGAGCCTACTTCCAGTTTGAGAGCTACCCGGCCTTCGAAAATGCCTGCCGGAACCGCCGCCGGCTTGTCCGGACCTCGGCCGATCTGCTCGGGAGCGTCGATCTGCTTGTGTTTCCCACACGGCGGCTCGAGCATGATGCCTGGCGGGCAGCCACAATCAACCACATTTACGACGCCTTTTTATTGACGCTGCCTGCAAATGTTACCGGCCAGCCTTCGCTCCATGTTCCGTCTCTTGCTCTTCACGCAGGGACGGATATCGGTGTGCAGTTAGTTGGCTTACGACTGGACGATCCCCGGCTATTGTCAATCGGCATGAAACTGTCATCCACGGCACAGGGGGGGGCGTCGCATGAAGTATGAAGCGGTCATCGGTCTTGAAATACACGTTCAGCTCAACTCCGCAACAAAGCTGTTCTGTGACTGCCCCAACCGGCCCGGCGACGAACCAAACCGCAATACCTGTCCCATTTGCCTCTGGTTGCCGGGCGCATTGCCGCATCTGAGTCAGGAGGCCCTCGAAAAAGCTGCCCTCGCCTGCCTTGCCCTCAATTGTACGATTCAGCCCGAGAGCGCCTTTGATCAAAAAGTCTACTACTATCCCGATCTGCCAAAGGGATTTCAGCTTTCCCAGCACCATAAACCGCTCGCTAAAAACGGCTGGGTCGACATCGTGAGGGAAGACGGTAGGATCAAGAGACTCCGAATCCACCACATTCACATGGAAGAGGACGTGGCCAAGCTCGTTCATGAGATGGAAGGCAAGACGCCAATCAGTCTCGTCGATTTCAGCCGTGCCGGCACTCCCCTCATTGAGATCGTGAGCGAGGCCGACATGCGCAGTCCCCACGAAGCCATGGAGTATGTAAAGACACTGAGAAGTCAGTTGCGCTATACAGGCAGTGCCGAATGCAGTCTGGAACAGGGAACACTCCGCGTGGATGCAAACATCTCATTGCGGCCCCGAGGCTCGGACGAGTTCAATACCAAGGTGGAGGTGAAGAACATGAATTCCATCCGCAACGTCGGAGACGCCATCGCCTACGAGATCGTCCGCCAGACCCATTGCCTTGAGAAGGGTGAGCCCATCGTCCTCCACACGCGGCTCTGGGATCCCGAAAAGCGCATCACCTCGCCCATGCGGTCCAAATTCTCCGGGCCGTGCGTCCCGGATCCCTCGGTCCCCAGGATTGTGGTCGGCAAGGATTGGCTAATAGAGATTCAAGGCAGGCTGCCGGAGATGCCGGGTAAAAAATCGGAGCGTTTCTTGAGAGAGTACGGCCTTACCCCTGAAGAAGCGGCAAACATGAGTTTCGAACGGGACCTCTCAGAGTTTTTTGAAGCAGTCGTAAGACAGGGTTTGCCGCCCCGAAAGGTCGCCGGCTGGATGACCACTCACCTCGTTCCGGCTCTGAGGGACCACAACCAGACGGTCAGAGACACCCTCCTGACCCCCGTTCGTTTTGCGCGGCTTCTCTCCATGCTGGAGAAGGATATCATTAATGCTCATGCGGGCAAGGAGGTGCTCCTCCAGCTTCTTTCAAGCGAGGAATCACCTGAAGAGATCGTGGAAAAGGGCCACCTCCGCCAGGTCTCCGATACCACCGAACTCGAAGCGCTTATCGACCGGATCATCGCCGAGCATCCGTCCGATGTTGAGGACTTCCGGAAGGGAAACGCGAAGGTGATGGGATTCCTGATGGGGCTGGCCATGAAGGCATCCCAGGGCAAAGCCAACCCGAAGCTTCTGAAAGAAATTCTTACCAAACGGTTAAATTGAAAGCCCTGACATCAATAAATGCTTCCCCTATCATACTGAATTACCCCACACCATATCTCATCAATTTTTGGCTTACGGAGTGACAATTTTAGGAATAAACCGTCCTCCACCGGTTTTTCCGAGAAGGTTTTGTATGAGAATTATTCATTAAATATCGGATAGATATACGCTTTAACAAGTCCTGCTTAAGATTGGCAGGGAAATTGCTTTTTATTAATGCCGTATTCAAATGTTGGAGTCTGAGGATGATAGGGAATCAGGAAAACCAGATCAGTTATGAAAAATGGACGGAATTGACCGCCAGGGAGATCTTCTATGAGGATGAAAAACCGAAGTCTCTCAGCAAGCTGTATGATATGTTCGGAGAGGACTTTGAAACTGAAGAATCTCCAGGTTACAAAGTGAAGAAAAGAAGGTTATGAACGGAACCTTCTTGCAATCTCCTCGCCCGCCAGCAATCCGCTCAGGATCTCCCCTTCCAATCCAAGATAAGGGAAATGCTCCCTGCCCGAACCATAGAGGTTTCGCGAAATCCGGATCGGAATGATTCCCCGTCTCCATTCGAAATCGGTATCCGCCTCATAGAAAAAGTGGGGATAGGACCAGCATTCCATCTGGTCTTCCGCCCATGAACGATCGATGAAGTCAATATGATTTTCAAGAAATGGAAAGAGGTGGCTTAAATGCTTCATCACCCCGATCTGGAGATCGGGGCCAGACTCTTTTTCCAATTTTCCAACGGGCATCAGGCTCCCGACGGTCAGCGCCCTCTTGCCCTCCGGAGCCTGGGTCTCATCCCCTTTTCTGCTCAGTTTTAAAAAGAGGAGGTTCCCTCCTTCAAAGGGCTTTGGGAGGTCAAAAAGGGAGACAAGAAGGTCCTTCATTCCGACCGGGATGACCCTTTCATCAATCCCTAAAAAGAACGGAACGAGCACATAACGGGGTCGAATTTTTTCCCCCACCTTCGATAGGGCTTTGCCTTTCCTGCCAAAGAGCGTGACAAAACGATGGAGCGGAGCATTTAAAACAAGAGATCGGGACCGAAACACTTTCTCACTCCCTTTTAATGAGAGGGAAAACCCCTCCCTCCACTTTACTTCCGCTCTCTCCACGTCCTCGATCTCTTCGATTCTCCCTCCCGATTGGAGGAATGTTTCAAGCAGACACTGTGTCACTTTTTCCGGATCAACGCTCTCCCCCGTCTCCTCCTCTTCGCCGTCTCCTAAAAGATGGGCCATCAGGGAGAGGGGAAAAAAGTCTGAGTGGAGATTGCCTTGGGCGATCATCCGGAGCTGGATGAATTTTCTAAATTCGGGCGAGAGGAGAGAAAGCCATTGATCCGCTCTCTTCCTGGGCAGGAAATCGAATGCGAACCATCTCCTGACAAAGGGCCTAAAATCGAGGGGAAAAAAGGAAGAAACGGAGGTCCCGGTTTTTATCTTTTTTAAAATCTGCCTGATCCGGTCCAGTTCCGTGCAGAAGGTTTCAATCTGTGTTCGCTCCCCCCGAAACTCCCTTTTCCATTCCCTTTGGAGCAGGGAACGTTCACGGTAGAGGTCGATTCTCACTTCAGGTAGGATCACCTGGTAAGAGACTGTCGGGACCGGCTTATCTTCCTTTTTAAAATCTTTCCCGGGATCCGCCGGGAATGAAATCTTCTTCAGGAGGCTGGGTCTCACCAGGTTTTCTGAAAGGTTTGAAAAAGGAATGAAGCGGTACCCATCTCTTTGAAAAGAGGGCTTGTATTTTTCCTCTTTCAGCAGGAGAACGCGCCGGTTCTCTTTGGCCAACCTGGCGCCGGCGATCACCCCCCCGGGTCCGGAACCGATGAGGATTACATCAAAGACTTTTTGCCGGTGTTTCATCTGTCAGATCAATGAGGTTATGGGTTTTTAGCCGGGTATCCTTGAAATGCGCATAGGGACCAGATAAGATGAGCAGGGGGGATGGACGCAGCCTATTTTTCAGGTATACTCGATGGGCTCCTGGTCCTTCCCCGCCTTCCCGACTTCCCCGATCAGAAATGCTTTTTCTCCCATGGATTGAAGCCTCGCCAAAATCTCCTGAGCTTCCTTGTTCTTCACAATGAGGACCATTCCGATCCCATTGTTAAATGTTTTCAACATCTCATCTTCCGGGATATGCCCTTTCTCCTTTAAGAATGGAAAGATGGGGGGAATTTCCCATGTTCCCTTATGCACAATCGCTTTGCATCCCTTTGGAATCATCCTTGGAAGATTCCCGGTAATCCCGCCGCCGGTGATGTGCGCAACCCCTCCGATTTTAAAATCCTTGATAAGGCTGAGAACCGTCTTAACATAAATCCTTGTGGGCCTTAAAAGCTCCTCCCCCAAAACCTCCCCGATCTCCTCCACTCTCTTGCGAAGATCCATCCGGTGGTGGTCAAGAATTACTTTTCTCACCAGGGAGTATCCGTTGCTGTGAAGCCCACTCGAGGCGATGCCGATCAACCTATCTCCGACAGTGACCCCGGATCCATCGATCATCCCGGCATCCTCCATCATGCCCACGGCAAAACCAGCGAGGTCATATTCGCCCTCAGCGTAAAATCCGGGCATCTCGGCTGTCTCACCCCCGACCAGAGAGCATTCGGCTTCGATGCATCCTTTCGCGATGCCGCTCACCACCTGGATCGCCTTCTCCTGGTCCAGCTTTGAGGTGGCGAAATAGTCCAGGAAAAAGAGCGGTCTGGCTCCGGTCACCACAATGTCGTTGACGCACATGGCCACCAGATCAATACCTACGGTGTTATGGCGGTCCATCAGAAAGGCGATCTTCAATTTCGTTCCGACGCCATCCGTCGAGGAGACAAGAATCGGCCTCTTGTACTTCTCGACGTTGAGAGAGACGCAGCCTGCAAACCCACCGATCTTCGTCAACACTCCGGGCCGGTAGGTCGCTTCAACCATCGGCTTGATGGCCTGGACAAAGGAATCCCCTTTTTCAATATCGACGCCCGCATCTTTGTATGAGAATTTTTTCATTGAATTAAAATTAATCGAAGACCTCCGAAAAGTCAACTTTGACTTGCGAATTGGTCATGTCAAGCTTTTTGTGTAAAAAGGAAGAGGGGAATATGAGATCGATTGAAATGACCGGCTGAAAGACTCTTTTGTGGCCCATAGTCTAACCTT
>JAGVBT010000083.1 GCA_020059605.1 Deltaproteobacteria bacterium | reverse complement strand
GGTGTGTCCTCCTTTCCATTGGGATTTGATTTTGTCCAAAATCTTCCCAAGAGGATAACACCCCTCTCTCTTTTTACACAAAAGATTTTACATTACCATTCAGGCGGAAAAAAAATTTAGGCGCCGCCGACAGTTTCACGTGGAGAAGATTATTCGTCCTTTTTGAGGAAGGAGGGGGGCTCTGCGCCCGAAGTCCGCAAGGCCTCGATCTCCCCGCTCAACTTTTGAATCATTTTTTCATTCTGGCGAAGCGCCTTTTTGAGCTTGAAACGCTGGTAGAGATCGCCGATTCCTCCGATCAGCACTCCCACGAAAACAGAACAAAGGATGATTAAAAAGAGGGGAAGCTGGGGCAATTCCCAAACATCGTCCTGAATGGGGTAAAGGCCGAACCGGAGAACGACCTCATCCTTGTTCTGAAGTGAGAAAAGGATAACCAGGATGAAAATGATCATGGTCAGAAGCGTTTTGGTCCATTTCACTTTTTTTCTCCCCCTTTCCGTTTTGTTCCGTTTTTCAAATGATCGATAAAGGCGGAATGAAGTCTCTGATACGTGTTGGCTAAATGGTCCGGCACGATTTTCGTCTCTCCCAATACCGGCATGAAATTGGTGTCCCCGGCCCAGCGTGGAACAATATGAAAATGGAGATGGTCCTCGCCGGCCCCTCCGACCTTCCCGATATTGACTCCGATGTTGTACCCATGGGGCAAGAGGGAGGCCTTCAGCGCCCTCATGGAGACCTTTAAGAGGTCGAAGAGTTCTTTTGACTCGATGGGGCTAAGGGACTCGAGGTCCACGCAATGGCGAAGGGGCACCACCATCAGGTGGCCGTTGTTGTAAGGGTATTTGTTCATCATGACAAAAACATGTTTTCCCCGGTATAGAACGAGATTTTTCCGGTCATCTTTTCTCTTTGAGCGGAGGCAGAAGATACATCCCTTTTTCTTCAGTTTCAAAATATAATCCATTCTCCAGGGAGCCCAGAGATGTCGCATGATTCGTCCTTTCTCCTCCCGTCGACGGTTCCCGGTTTTGGTTCTTCCGCAGGGAAAGGGGCAGGCGCGGGCAGGCCGGCTGCAAAGGAAACCTGTTCACCGGAGGTTACGGCAAGCATTCCCGGTTGAGGTAAAGGTAGTCCCTCCAGGAAGAGGGAGGATCACCGATCCCGAGACTCATGGTCAGGAGAGGAATCCAGATCGGAGCTTTGGGCTTTTTAATCAAAGGCATGCCTGCTTCCTCAGGCGTCCTCCCTCCCTTCTTGAGGTTACATGCCGTGCAACAGGTCACGACATTCGTCCATTCCGTCTGCCCACCCCTGGAACGGGGAACCACGTGATCGTAGGTTAACTCTTTATATTCGAAAAGGTCCCCGCAATATTGACACACCCCCCTGTCCCGCACATAGAGGTTTTGCCTTGAAAATTTGACGATGGGCGTCCCCCTCCTGATAAACCGCCGCAGGCGGATGACTGCCGGAAGACGGATGGAGAGGTAGATCCCCCGGATGGTCCTCTCGTACTCCTCGATCACTTCCACCTTCCCGAGCATGACCAGGAGGATGGCCTTTTTCCAGGTCACCACTTTCAAAGGTTCAAAGGTAGAGTTGAGAAGCAATGTCCATTCCATGACAAATCAACAGGCAATCAAGCGATCCAAATGCTAAGGATAATTATCGATTTTTCAGCCGGTTGTCAAGTTTTTTTTGAGAGGGGGATGGAAAGGCCCGGACGGCCTCAGAGGCCAATCGCTTTGAAATGATTGACAAACGGAGCGGGTTTGGGTATAAATGGATATATTAACCTCGGGGTTAACAAGCTTAAAAACACAAGGAGGAAATGAGATGAGACGATTCCACAAAATGATTCTCTTTTCGATGGCCTTAGCATTGGTTACGGGAGGCGCTTATTCGACCGGATGGGCCTGGGATAAGTGGGAGGAGAAGGACCCCATCACCGACCAATGGAATGCGGCTGATTTGCTCGTTGCGAGGCCCTTGGGTGTGGCAGCGGCAATTCTGGGGACAGGACTGTTTACTGTCTCCCTCCCCTTCACGGTCACGGCCGATATCTTCTCGCGATTCGGGGGGGGGCCCTCTTCGGCGGTCAGGGAATCCGCCAAAATGTTTATGCTCGATCCTTTAAAATTCTCTTTCGCCAGGGAATTCCCAGACGAAAATATGTAACCGCCGGAGACCGCCCGGATGGGCCCGCATCACCTCTTTGTTCGCCCGTTAAGCCCTCGAGCCTAACCAAAGGGGCCGCGGGCCCGGTGAGGTTTACCAGATCTCCCTATCCTTGTCTTCGCCCTTTAATTTGCGATGGCAAAAAGGACAGGGCTTCCCCTCATGGATGAGCATCTCTTTCATCATGCCGATCAGTTCCTCATCCTCTAAAATCTGCTTCACGATATGGGGATGAGGTTTCCGGTCGAACTTCCTGTAGGGAAAACTGCTTTTATCACTCATGTGAAACTCCTTGCGGAAATTATAAACCCTCTTTCTCTTTTTGACAAGGAGAGCCCCGCCCGCACCACCTCTCCCAGAAGTTTGGATGGCCCCGCCCGGAAGACATGAGTGTTATTTCGAAAGGGAAAGCAGGAAGTCCATTAGGGACTTCAGATCCTCGGGAGAGATGTCGATGAATTGCAGGCCCATCCGGTAATCCCCCCAGCCCGTTTCCAGGTGCATATCGATCCAGACGACTTCTGCGGTCATCTCGATGGTATTCATATTCGAACCGGAATGGAAAAAAAGCTTAACCTTCAGGCGCCGTCCCACCTCCATCCTCTGGGGAAGGTAGACCAATAACCCACCTTCGCTGGCATTGACGGTCCGGCCCTTATGGGGCTCGTCCGAAGGGACCGGATAATATTCTATGGGCAGGTCGATCGAAAACCTTGGGTATTTCCTTCTTTCGATGTTGGCAATCCCGATCCGTGGTTTTTCTTCCGCCATCGCAATTCCCTTGCCCCGTCGAAACCCCGGGCGCCCCGGATTCAAACGCCTTCACGGCCGAAATGTGAAGCTCGACACGCCGCTCCGACGGGAGGCTTTACCGGTAATTCCGTCCGAATTCCTCGATCTCAATTGAGCTAAAGAGAAGCTGTTTCAATTTCCCATAATCGGCATCCTGAATTCTCAGGAATTTTAAACCATACTGGTAACCTTCCCAATCCTCCTCCCAATGGAGGTCTTTCCAGATAATTTCGGCCAGCACTTTAAAATTGGTCAACTCGAAGTCTTTGGGAAACAGGACCGCAATGCTTAATTTCGCCCCGACAGGGATGCTCTTGACGGATTGGACAAGGAGGCCCGATTCGCTCGCATTGATCACCAAGCCTCCGTGAGCATAGGGGGCGTCCGTTGAACGATACTCAAGCGGTAAACAAAGCCCCCTCCTCGCCGATTTTCTCCGTTCTTTCATCCGACTGGGTTTCTCCATCGAGTTGCCTCCGGCATGTCCGTCAGGACCGATCCATCATTCCCTTCTCCGCAGGGTCAAATTCAACCGCACATTTCGGGCAGAAGGTTTCAAACGGACAATGTTGACACCGGGGACCGGCCGGGAGACAAAGCCCTCCTTCCTCCTCTATCCCTAACCGGCGCATCGGTTCCTCGATCTTTCCCGGCCATTCGGGAAAAGCCGATCCGGCAAAGGATTGAATCTTCCGGCCTCCCGCGGAAGGACTCCCCCGGTAATAATCGAAGAGGGGGTTGATGACTCCCAAACGGGAAGCTACCCGGTAGAGGCCTTCGCTGATCTCAACATCCATCTTTGAAATATCGATGGTCGGGCCGGGAAATCTTTCATGAATAAAACGGATGGCCCATCGGCTGTTTCTGTCGGTCATGTGCGGGATGATTCGAATCATCCGATCCAGGTCGCGGGCATCCCACTCCGTTTTCTCCAGTATCCGGCCCGCCACTTCCCGGAGTTTAGGGATGGCCCGGAAATACAGGTCTTTCCAGGCCTCGGCCGAAAAGAATTTCGTCCCCAATAGGGAAGGAATCTCTTCAGGGCACAGGTCATTTCGGAGCGTTGGTTTGTATACCCTCCCGACATTTTCCAACGCCGTTTCCGAGGGATAGGGCTGATTGAAACGGGCATAGATGAACAGGGTCAGGAGGGAGTGGTACGGGCTTTCAAAACCTCCCTCTTTTTGAAGGGTTTCAAACCAGGAGATAAAGGGGTCGGGGTTTGTTTGATGATAGAGTTCGATCGCCTTTCTGAACTCATCCATCCAGGGATAGGGGGAGATTCCTTCGGCCTTTTTTTCTTCCCCGCCGGGGGAAGGCTCTTCGGAAACCTCCTCCTGCTGCATTGGCGAAGACAGGGATATCTCTCCCGGGACGTCTTCGATCTCGTCGCCGTCCGGCCATTGGAGAGACAGTTCCATATCCCCCGGGGAAACCTCTTCCTGAACCGCACGGACCTCTTCCCGGATAGGGTCTTCCCCCGGAATCCATTGAGAATCCCCTAATTCCGGCCCTTCGTCCGAAACCGAAACCCTTTCAGGCTCTTCTTTTTCAGGCTGCTCCGCCTTCTCCGGAGGGATGGGTGAAAGCTCCGCCTCCACCCATTCCCGCCGGTCTCTCTTATCCAGCGCCGGGAGAAGGTTCCCGGAAGCGGTTTTAAATGAAATGGAAAGGCTGCTGACCGGAAGGTCCCTTTCAAAAATGACCCTGAAAGGACAGGACGCGCCCGCGGGAAGGGGATTGATGGAGAGAGAAACCTCCTCGAAGGCGATCAACTCTTCGAAGGAATCGAAGAGTTGCGCCAGGATCCATGCATCTTCAAGCGCCTGGCCCGATATGTTTTTGACCCTTCCGATCATCCGCCACGCCCCGCCGGGCGATCTTCGAAGGGCGGTTGATCTCAATTCCAACCGGCAGGCTTCTCCGGGCGTTGTCTCGAGGGCGATGGGCACAGGAGAGGAGAGCCGTTTCTTCTCCACCGAGACAGAGGCTCCGGATGATTTAAAGGCCGTTGCCAGCAGTTTAGCCTTTTGAAGGGAGAGGTCCTTTTTAACGACAATGGGACAGCGTCCGGCAATCTTCATCATCAGGGGCATGGGAATTCCGTAATGATCGGAGATCTCCTTGCAGAAGCGAGCCCTCTCCTCATCCGTATTGTTTCCGATACGGTGAAGAACGACCCGGTATGTTTCCTTGTCCGGATGGCTGGAAATCATTGTTCGATTATCGAAGAAGGGAAAATCCCATGTCCTTTCATCTTGAAAACATTCCTATTCTTAATAATTTTTCAAAAAAGTTCAAGAACTATTTTTTATTTCTTCTAAGGAGGGGATAGAATGGGGGAAAATCGGGGGACAAATGATTGATGAAAGATCAAACCCTCAGGTTCCAATCTCTTTTAATAAATTCAACAAACGGGCGAAGTCCTGCTCCTCAATATGCAGAAATTGCAGACCGTACCGGTGCTCGCCATAACTTTCTTTCGCCCCGAGATCGGACCAAGCCACTTTTGCAACAGCTTTAATGGTGCTAAATTCCAACCCCTGAACATAAAGAATTTCAATTTTTAAAACAGCCCCGATCTCCATCCGTTGAGGCAGATAAACGAGCAATCCTCCTTCGCTCATGTTGGCCACCATGCCCCCATAAGTCCCCTTGTCTTCAATCCGGGCATAGTCGAGAGGGAACTCGGCAGTGTACCTGGGATAGCGCCTTTTTTCAACGGCAAGAATTCCCATCTTTTTCTCGGATGTCGTTCGGTTATCCATCGTCCGGTTGCCCATATGAGTACATTATATTTGCACGTTTAATGCCATTCTCTAAAGAAACAAAAATTCCCGGGATAGTGGTCCATTTTTATCCAGAAAATGTCTTCATTTCAATTAATATTTACTTTTTGTTAAATTTGCAATATCCATACCAAAGCAAAAACATAAGGTATATTTGAAAAATATTAGCGGTTGAACGTCAGATTGGCGAAAAAAATTCAAAAGTAATGAATGATTCGGGAGTGTTGCAGAAAGCTATTTTTTCAGCTATGAAATATTTTCAAGGGATGACCCATTCCGATTTGGCCCCATAGAATTCGGCTTCTTCGGGTATCTTTTTTTCAAGCATCATCTTCGCTTCATCAATCCGGTTTTTATTCTGATCCATCTCCGATTTGACCTGGTCGCGTTCGACCCGGATGGCATGCCTTTGGACCGATGTCCTCGATTCATTAAACTTCTCGGTTAGTTGGTTATACTTCATTCTGCTTTGTTCCATCTTTTCTTCGGCGGCTTTTAACTTTTTCTTCCACTCTTCCACCATGCCCTTCCAATACTCCTCGCCCCTACCCAACCGGTCTCTATAAGCCTCTTCCTTTTTAACCGGGGCCGGGGCACCCTCCATTTTGGGGCCGCTCTCTTCCCTGAGGACCGGAACCTGTTCCGTCCTGCTCCGATATTGCTCAGGGATTTTTGTAACATCGTCCGTAAAATGGACACTTCCTTTCTCATCGATCCATTTATAAACCTGTGAAAACGCAGGAGTCGAAAGAAAAAAGGATAAACTTAAGAGAAGGGATATGATCTTCATATTTAATTTATCAGCAAATCCTGTGCCAAAATTGTTTCAGATTTGATTTTTTTGATTATATCTGTTATATTATAGTTGCCGGAACATCAAACGATATCACCTCCTTGTTTCACCCCCACTTGATGTACCGGTTGGGATCAGTTAAAGCCCTCCTCTAACTGATCCCTTTTTATTTTATCAAATATTTTTAAATAGTTAAGAAGAATTCCCACATTTTTTGTTTAAACCCTGTTGATAACTCAAAACGCCCGCAGCTAAAATGACGGATACGACCTGTTTTTCAGCGATTTGCCTAATTTTAAATCAATCAATACCTTAATGTTATCAATAAATTAAAAAATATTTTCAATGCGGCAACCGTTTCAGGCCCGTTATAATTTCGGATGGAAAGCCGCATTGGGATACAAATTCCCTTTTAAAATCATTAAAACCGATCCTCTCGAGGTAGGGCTGGGCCAAAATGCCCCTGCATCCTGCTAAAAGGGGAGGCCTTAATTTATAAAGGTCCTCGTAAATCCTGTTGATTCGATTGCCGCCCTTTGTCATGTTGACCAGAACCACTCTCCCCCCTTCCTTCAGGACCCGTTTAAACTCAAGCAGGATTGGAATAAAATCCTCGGAGGGAAGGATATCGAGGAGATACTGATTGATCAACACATCGAAGGTTTCATTTTCAAAAGGAAGGCGCCTGCAATCTCCCAGATGAAGCGTGTAATTCCTCCGGCCCGTCCTGGCCGCCCTTTTCTCTGTTTTTCTTAACATCTTCATGGAAATGTCGATTCCATCCACCCACCCATCGGGATTTCGTTTCAGGATTTCAACAAAGCTTAAACCTGTTCCGAAGGCGACTTCCAGGACCTTCTCTCCATTCCGGATGTTGACCATCTCGATGGCCCGCCGCCGGGCCTTCGATTCCATCATGACGCCGAAAAGATCATACACGGGCGCAATCCGGTTATATTTTCGAACGATCTCGTCCTGAGTATAACGGGATTCGAGGATCCCCGATGTCATTTTGTCCATTCTTCCTCCGCAGGGGATGATGCATGATGGCTTGCTCGAAGTAAGCTACAAAATTTTAGGGACGGTAGTCAAGTTTTTTTTTGGATTTTTTTTCGGAGGGTTTGAGATCCGCCACGATTTTAATCGCCGGTTTTGCGGGTGACATCAAAATATTCCCGGATGCTCCCCAAAACGATATGGGGAATATCTTCCTTCTTTTTGACCTTGAAGATATTGATGTTCTTTCTCTTTTCCACGGCTTTTTCGAACCGCGCGGCATACGGATTTTCCCCGATATGGACCGCCGTGATCCTGTTCTTGATCTTTCCGAAAAAACCGATCAATGTCTCCAGGTTGGTGATTTTCATATCCGTGATGATGAACAGATCCAACTCCTTTTTCCCTTTGATCAGAGGCATGATTTCTTCGAGATCGAGCGCGGTCCCCCCCCCGAAATATCGGCAGAGCACCCGGTAGATCTCCTCACGGTTTTCCGTATAGTCGACAATGTCACGCCCCCCCATCGGGGCATCGCTGAAATTATAAACCGCCACTTTTGAACCGTTTCTCAAATAGGCATTGGTCGCACAGGCCGCTCCCAGCACCGCGTAGGAGAGATTTTTACGGGGGTTGATCATGCTCCCCGATGAATCGATGACGATCAGGCAGTCGGGCGCCCCTTCGATTTTTCCCCGGCCTTTTCCTTCCTTCTTTTTCCAGACCTGCGTCATCCCCGGCATGATTTTCCCAAAACTGGTCCAGATATCGATATCCTGGAAGGGAGCGCCGATCTCCCACGGGGAATGAGAATGGGGATGAAGTTTCCCTGACTTCTCGAGAGGAACTTTCTTCAAAGGGATGGAGTAATTTTCGGACAGCTTCATGTAGAACAGGACATCGGCATCAACGGGAGCCCCCCTCCCCCTCCCCATGCCTCCTTCGATTCCATAACCTCTTTCCTTCAACTCCGGGGAAAAGTCTTCCACCACTTCCTTGAATTCGGAAAGCCCCATGGTCTTTTGGGCATAATCCCTCAGCCCCTGGTCGATCTCCTCATAGGAGTAGTGGCCCAGATCATGTTCCCCCTGAGGGTTGGACTCTCCCTGTCCCCCTCTTGACTCCTTTTCCTTCTGTTCCGCGACGAGGAGAGGCTTGAGCGACCGGGCAAACTTCCGGATGCTTTCGGGCCACCTGGAACGATCCAGGTATGGAATTCTTGCAAGCCTCCGGACGACTTCCTCGCTCCCTTTTCCGTCCGAATTGGAAAACGAGACTCCCAAATCGATCCCCCAGATCCTCTGGTAAAGGGAAGCGATGACCTGATCCACCTTTCTTTTTTTCAGATGCCGGTGCAATTCAGGAATTTCGGTCGCCCTCTTTTTGACGCAATGGGTATCGGCAATGACATCGATAAAGTAATTGGTGGCCTGCTTGGCCGACTCTTTGTCGCCCATCACCTTTTTGGCTTCCGCGTAGATCATGAGGTGGGTCTGAAAATCCCACGGACAGAACGTGTAGTGGGTGATCCCGTGATCGATCAGCGCCTCGATCAGGTTCTCTTCGGTCATCTTATCCTTCATGGAGGAGATAAAGGCCGGGTTGAGAGTCATCTGCTTCTCTTTCATCTCCAATCCGACCCCCTCATTCCCCTCTCCTTCTTCCTCCGCAGGGGCAGAGGCTTTCACGATCTTCGGGATGGGAAGCTCGGGGTAGAGGTGCTTTTTTTTCAACCTGGGCCACATCTCTTCGATGAGGCCCTGCAGTCTTTTATCTTCCATCGTTTATTTAATAGTAGACATTCGGATAGCGCGCTTTTCCGGGGTAGACCAACTTTTCCCGTTCGTAGACTTTTCCATCGACGATATTGCCCAGTCCCCTTACCCTTCCCCCGACATGGATCTCCCCTCCCATCATCCACTCCCCGGTATGGAGGCCGATGTTCTTCTTCACACATATCTTACCGGACCTCATGCCTGCCCCGGTCCAATTTTTGGAGTTTCCCTCTACGACCAGTTCACCGCCCTCGATGCCGATGCCGGTGAAATCGCCCGTATCGCCCTCCACCATCAGCCGTTTCCCCTTGGGAAGCCGGAATCCGATGAGATTGATCTCCGTCTTCAGTTCGGAGAGCTTGAGGACGATCTCCTCCTCCCTGGCATCATTGCACAATGCGGAGATATAGATGCCGGCCGGTCCTGGAATGAGATAGGGAATCCTCTGGGTGTTCTCCAGGGCAAAACAAAAATCTTCGATATCCTCCGCCGAATAATCGATCTCCTTAATGTATTTCTCCGCCACCTCGTAGGCTTTGATGATGGTATTATACTGAACCATCCAGACCAGCTCTTTCGCCTCCTCCTCGAGAAGCTTCTCATACCCCAGGCGAATCCGGTCCATGACCGCCTCCGCGGTGTGGACGATCCGGTCAAGGGGAAACGAGGTCTTCCGGTACTGAAAAGATTGAAACTCTTCAAACGGGTTCTGGGTCATCCGCATCGCCTAATCGTTCGCCATGATTCATCCGATAGCGAATATCTTTTCTGATTTCGGCATAGATCGGGTGGTCTCCTTCCGGGGGTTCGAGCGGGGCGCCCTGGAAGATCTTTGAGCCCAGAGCGAGGGCATCCTTGAGATGATCGCTCTGCTCCCGGTATCTCTGCAAAACGGCCTTCACCGCTTCCTTGGCGAGAAAGATCTGGAAAGGATCATCCCGCTTCGCCCTTTCCTTCTGGGACAGGACCTCGTCCTTCCACTGGATCCGGTGCGAAAGGGTATAGGGCATCACCGAGGTTACATGTTCGATATCGATCCCGGAATCCCCGAGAAACCAGGCCAGCCCACGGGCAAAAGACTTGATGGAGGTCGGAAGGCGGTTGGAAGCGCAATTCCGTATCTGGCGGCAGAGGTATCCCGTGTAATGGCAGCCCTCCTCGCAGTTTTCCACGATCCTTTTCTGACCGTAACGTTCGCAAAAGGAGAGTTCCGAGAGAATCATCCTGGTGAAAGCGCTGGCATCCAGGTCCAGGTCAAGCCCCTCCATCTCGGCCCGTATTCGATCGCGGTCCTCTCTCTTGAGGGGTTTCACTCCTGCGGTTTCCCGGACATGTTCCCCGAAGGCATTGCAGATCTCTTCCATCTTCGGGATCTTCTTCTCATAGGCGACCTTTGATTTCAGGACCCGGTAAAGATCCTTCTCATATTTAGGATGCCTCAGGATATGGTTCTTCCCCCGGTTCTTCCCGATGATAAAGGAGAGATTGGCGCCGGGGTATCTTGACTCCACAATGACGTCAAACCGGTCGACCAGGGGAGCGATGATCGTATTCGTCCCGCCGTCCTGATAGTTCGCCGTTGCAAAAAGACAGTATTCATCGTTGATGATCATCTCGTTCAAATATTCCCAGTTGCCACGGTCCACTCCGTCCAGGATCATGCTCTGCTTTGTTTCGGGAAGGCGGTTGATTTCGTCGACGATCTTGACCGGAACCTGGGAAAAATTGGTCCATACCACGTCTTCTTCCCCCCGGTTCAGCTTTCCAAGATCGGGCCTGCCGATGATTTTCTCCTCCGTCTGCTCGGGATGCCCCGAGACTTCGCTCCCCCAGATCACCCCTAACGGGAATTGGTACATCAGCGAACAGACAAATTCGGCCGAGGTCGTCTTTCCCAGTCCCGGCTCCCCGATGATCAATTCCTTCCCGCCGGTCAACCCGGTCAACAGGCTGAAGAGGATGGTTGAATTGTAGGGTTCTCCTTTGATTTCGATATCCGGCCGATTGTAGTAGAGGCGATCATTGATGAACCGGTAGATGGACATCACCTGTTTTTGATAACCGTTCTTTTCCACGACTCGCACCTTTCCGTCAAACATTTGTTCTTTCTTTTCATTTTAACACGGCTTGCGCTTTCATGACAAGACTGAAGAAGGGGACAAGGCCTATTTCCGGAATACGGGAAGGGTTTTTCTAAAGGTTTGTTTCGAAGGTTTCTACGACTCCTTCCGAAGCCAGCGCCCGGCGCGCCGCCCGGCCGAGCTGACGATCAAAGCGGTGATCCGGGGCATAGACCCGGCAGATCGCCACTTTGGCCGGAATATACTGGAACAACCTCCTGAGGGGTTCCCTGGAAACCCTCAGGGTGCCCGGGTCGAAGATCAGCAGGGTGACTCCCTCCGTTCCATGCCACGGATTGAGCGGCCTCGGGTCGTGATGGGCCATGTCGACATGAAATTCGATCCCCTTGAGCCGCCCCGGCAAGAAGGCCTGCATCCTCCTGTTCACCTCCGCAGGCGAAAGGAAGACCGGCCGGCCCAATTCCATCTCCCGGAGGGTCAATTTCTCTTCAAATACGCTGCTCCATTTTAACCTTCTCGAAAGGACCTCTTCCCATTTGATACCCAGCCGTTTTTCCTTTTGCGACAGGGACTTCCTCCATTTCATCACCTCCTCCATCAGAAACCAGTCGGTTAAGGACAGGTAGCGCCCGATCTCTTTGCGCGGATCGAAGGGGCAGAGGATCTCCATTGTCTCTCTGAAGATCTCCTGGAGTTGAAGGTCGATGGAGCGTGTCGTCCGATGATAGTAAACGTTGGCATAAAGGTAGAGCCGGGCATTGAGGAACATCGCCAGGGCATCCATGCCTCTTTTATCCAGAACCAGCCCCTCTCTTCTGAAGGAGGTGTAATAGAGGAGCCGTCTCCAGTCGATGGGCCCGATGGAGACGCCGGTCATATAGGCGTCGCGGAGGACATAGTCGATATTGTCGAAGGTGAAGATTCCCCGGAAGAGCTGCCGGAGGAAGATGAGCCACTGCGGATGCTTTCGTCTCTCCTTTTTGTGCGGCCTTTTGATCAGGAAGGCCACCTGCTCCGGATCGAGCGCTTCCGATCTTTCGAACGGACCTCCGGCGCTTCTCCGGATTTCCTTCAGGATGGGAGAGAGCCTTTCCAGGATGATATGCTGTCCGATCTCTTCATGATTGGTTCGATAGCGGGTGAGATACTGTTCATCGAAGAAGTGACAGAAGGGGCCGTGCCCGACGTCATGGAGCAATCCGGCCATGCGAAGAAGCTCTTCGATATGGAAGAAGGACGGGAGCTCCGATTTAAAGAGAGAGTGGAGGTAGGGATAGAGTTTTTCCGAAAAAACCCCTGCCACGTGCATCGTTCCCAGGGAGTGCTGGAAACGCGTATGTTCCGCGGAAGGAAAGACCCAGCGGGCGCTCTGGAGCTGGAAGATGCGCCGGAGCCGCTGGACGTAGGGAGAATCGATCACATCCCTCTCCGTCTTCTCCCCTCCGATGCGGTCGGTCATGACGATATAGTGATAGATGGGGTCGGCGATTAATCCTGTTGCCTGGCTTTTCCCCGCCCCTCTCATCCCCACCAAACCGGTTTTCATCGCTCCTCTTTGGGAGAACCGCTCCTCCCCTTGGGATCCACAAATTTCGCCTTCCCTTTGGCTACCTCTCTCAGGGCGGTCACAATGGCCCGGTTATCCGTTTCCACCAGGGGCCCGGCTCCCTTGATCAACATTTTCGCCCTCCTCGCCGCCAGGATGACCAGCTCAAACCGACTTTCCACGTGTTTCAAGCAGTCTTCAACCGTGATTCTTGCCATGATTCTCCTCCTGTGATCTTTCTATGATCTCTCAAACATCATTGAGTCGCTCGTTTTTTTTGCCTCTCGGCCACAATGATCGCCTTGAGTTCCGCAACCCCTTCTTCCAGCTTATCATTCACGATGACATACTGATACCAGCGGGCTTCCTCCATGTCGCTCTTCGCATGGGCAAGGCGGATTCGAATCCTTTCGGGCGGATCAAGCCCCCTGCCGATCAATCGTTCCTCGAGCGCCTCGATGGAAGGCGGTAGAATGAAGATCAATACGGCATCGGTTAGCTTCTCCTTCGCCCTCTTTGCCCCCTGGGTGTCGATATCGAGGATCAGGTCCGCCCCTTCCGATTTCAGAGCCTCGGGGTCGACCCTGCCCGTCCCATAACGGTGCCCCATCACCTCCGCCCACTCCAGGAATTGATCCTTCTCCACCCTCTCCCGGAAAAGGCCGGGGGAGATGAAGTGGTAATCGATCCCTTCTTTTTCGCCCGTCCTGGGAGGCCTCGTGGTATAGGAGACGGAGAAACGAAGGCCCGGCAGGGCTTCCATCACCTTTCTCACCAGCGTCGTCTTCCCGGCGCCCGAAGGCGCGGAAACAATGAAGATCAACCCCTTTCCTTTTTGATCCATTTTTTTCTATGTTCCACTCCCATCCTAACCCATGCTTCCGCTCTTCCATCATTCCAAATGGCTTTTATTTTTTAACCCGCTACTCGATGTTCTGCGCCTGTTCCCGGATCTTTTCCAGCTCGCTCTTGATGTCCACCATCTTCCGGGAGATCTCCGCATCATTTACCTTTGCGCTCACGGTGTTGACCTCCCGGTGAAGCTCCTGGAGCAAAAAATCCATTTTTCTGCCCACCGGCTCCTTTCCGTTGCAGAGCAGCGTAAACTGGTTGAGGTGACTCTCGGCCCTCACGATCTCCTCCGTGATATCCGTCCGCTCGGCCAGGAAGGCCATCTCTTGTTGAAACCGGAAGGGATCCACCTCCATTCCGACCAGGAGAGATTGAAGTCTCTCCCGAAGCCGGTTTCGATAGGCCTGGACCTGAAGGGGGGTTTTCTCCTTGATCTCTTCCAGCTCCCGTGCGATGACGGCCAGTCTTTTTTGAATATCCCGTTCAAGGGCCTCCCCCTCCGAACGCTTCATCTCGTCCATTTCCAGCAGGCACCGCATCAGGACGGGAACGATCTCCTGCCAGTAAGGTTCGACATCCCCGGACTCCTCTTTGGCCGTGATCAGGTCTTTTGCCCCTGCAATCATCTCCAGAGAGACATCGTCCTTGAGCCGGAACCTCTCCTTCAAGGATTGAAGAACCTGAACGTATTGATCGGCGAGGTTGAAGTCGACCTGCAGTTGAACCTTCTCCCCTTCCAGGGCTTCCAGTTTGATCGAGACATCGATCCTTCCCCTTGACGCCTGGGACCGGATGATCTCTTTGATCCGGTTTTCAAAAACGGCCAGCCGCTTCGGCAACCGGATATTGATATCGCTGTAGCGATGATTGACGGAACGGGATTCGACCAGCACCTTTCCCAATCGGATCTCCCCCTCCTGCCTCCCGAACCCCGTCATCGATTTCATCATGAATGATCTCCCCCCTCCTTGATTTGTTCGAGGTAATCCTTTCGCAACCGGTTGAACAGCCCGAGAACTTCTTCCTGCCGGTAGTCCGGGTAGGTCCAGCCGAGGGGCTGAAAAGACCGGTCCCTGTAGATGAGCGTCAAATCGGCATAGATGCCCTTGACAAGATAAGGGCGGTGCGCATAGGCCTTGGTCGTGGCCAGGACGATATGCGCCGCGCAGAGGTAGCCCGGATCGATATTGATCCGGCGGTTTCCGCCGGAGGCGGAAAGTTCCTCCTCGAGGCGGTTGGTCAGGAGTTTGATGCCCGGGAGAGAATCTCTCGAGATGAGCCGCTTGAAGGTGATGAAGCGGCGAAAAAGATTTTCTCCCATCTCCCTTGTATAATAGTCGGTGAAATCGAACGGAAACCTCTCGCTGATAAAATCGATCTCGCCGAACTCCTGGCCGAGGTCCCGGAAACCTTGATCAAGGAGATCCTCTTCCCTTCCCATCACGCTCATAAAGAGTTTGGCAGGTCCGGGGTCCTTGGCTTTGCCCATGGTCTTAATCGTCTTTTTTCAGGTGGATGAAAAATTCCTTATTCCCTTTGGGGCCAAGGAGCGGGGACTCGACCACGCCAAGAACCTTCAACCCCAGTTCCAGGCAATGCGCCGAAATCCGTTCGATCACCTTCCGGTGGAGGGCGGCATCCCGGACCACTCCCCCCTTTCCCACGTCGGCCTTCCCAACCTCAAACTGGGGCTTGATGAGGCCGAGGATCGCTCCTCCCTTCCGCAAGAATCCGAGAAGATGGGCAAGGAACTTTTCGATGGAGATGAAAGAGGCATCAATGAGGATCAGGTCGACGTCTTCATCCACCTCTTCCCTGTTCAAATAACGGATATTCCTCCTCTCCAGGTTGACCACCCTTGGGTCTTTCCGTAAATTCCAGGCCAACTGGCCGTAACCGACATCCACCGCGTAAACCTTGCGGGCCCCTTCGCGGAGGATGCAATCCGTAAATCCGCCCGTTGAAGCTCCCACGTCCATCACGGCCATTCCGGCAGGGTCGATTCCAAAGGCCTGGACCGCGGCCTTCAACTTCTTCCCCCCGCGGCTTACGTAAGAGTGATCTTCTTTTAGAAGACGGATTTCAACGTCCGCGCCCACGCTTGCTCCGGGTTTGTCAATGGGCCTCCCGCCGGCAACGACTTTTCCCTCCATGATCAAGGCCCTTGCCTTTTCGCGAGTTTCCACCAGCCCTTTCTCCACCAGGAGCCTATCCAGCCTCTCTTTCCGTAGGGTCTTCCCTTTGAGGGTCATTTCCTCCCCGGCCATTATTTAGGAAATGGGTATGACCTCAGGCAACAAGGGTGAATCGTTACTTGGGATGGTGGGACAGGTCGAGGGTTGAGGAGAGCGCCGGCCTCGTAGGGACTTCTGACGGCCGCCCTTTGTCAACCATTTTTCTCACCTCGCCGAATATCCCGTTTTCATCGATCCCGTATTTCTCCCTGAGAAGGGATTGGGGGCCGTGCTCGATAAACCGGTCGGGGATCCCCAACCGCCTCACCGGAATGGATAGGAGGCCTCTTTCTTGAAAGAGCTCGAGGACCGCGCTCCCGAACCCTCCGGCCAGGACATTCTCTTCCACGGTAAGAACCCTTTTCGTTCTCCTGGCCCAGTCGCAGAGGAGGTCTCCATCGAGAGGCTTCAGAAACCGGCTGTTGATCACCGAGACGTCGATCCCGGCCTCGCTTAGCCTTTCCGCGGCCCGGAGGGAGGGATAAACCGTTGAACCGATCGCAACGATGAGGACATCCCTGCCCTCCCTGAGCAACTCTCCCTTTCCGATTTCGATCGACCGGAGGGTTTCGCTCCGTTTCGCCCCCACGCCCCTTCCCCTCGGATACCGGAATGCCACGGGACCCGGATGATCGACCGCCGTCTTGATCATCCGCCGGAACTCCTCTTCGTCTTTCGGCGCCATGACGATCAGATTCGGAATGTGTCTCAGGTAAGAGTAATCGAAGAGACCATGGTGGGTTGGCCCGTCTTCTCCCACAATGCCGCCCCGGTCCAGTGCGAAGATGACCGGGAGATTCTGAAGGCAGACATCCTGATGGATCTGGTCATAGGCCCTCTGGAGAAAGGTGGAGTAGATCGCCACCACCGGTTTCATTCCCTCGAGTGCGAGGCCTGCCGCAAAGGTGACCGCATGTTGTTCGGCGATCCCGATGTCGTAGAAACGGTCGGGAAATCTTCTCGAAAATGCCTCCAGACCCGTTCCGCTCTGCATGGCCGCCGTAATGGCGACCAGTTTTTCATTCTCCCCGGCCAATTGGCAGAGCGTCTCCCCGAAGACCTCCGTGTAGGTGGAAAGAGGAGGGGAATCTCCCTTCATCACCTCACCGGTCTCGATGTCAAACGGGGGCACGCCGTGATAGAGCGAAGGATTTTTCTCCGCGGGGGGGTATCCTTTTCCTTTCGTGGTGATCACGTGAACCAGGAAGGGCCCTCTCAATTTTTTGATGTTTTGGAAGTTCTCGATCAGGTGGTCGAGCCGGTGGCCGTCGATTGGTCCGATATATTTCATGCCCAGCTCTTCAAAGAGGAGCCCGGGCATCAGAAGGCCCTTCAGCGATTCTTCGGCCTGCTTGGCAAAGCGGAGGACCGATTTTCCGACGCTCGGGATGGTCTCGAGAAATGCCTTCATCTCATCCCGGAAACGATTGACGAACTGGCCGGTCATTAAGCGGTTCAGATAGGAGGAGAAGGCGCCCACATTGGGTGAAATCGACATTTCGTTGTCGTTCAGGACGACGATCAGGTCCTGGTCGATGTGGCCCGCCTGATTGAGGCCTTCAAAGGCCTGGCCGGCGGTCATCGATCCATCCCCGATGATCGCAATCGGCCTCCCCTCTTCGCCTTTATGCCTTTTGGCCTCCGCCATCCCCAAGGCGGCCGAGATGGAGGTCCCGCTGTGGCCCGAATCAAAGACGTCGTAAGGACTTTCGGCCTTCTTGGGAAACCCGGCAACCCCTTCATATTGCCTCAGGGTATGGAAAAGGTCTCTTCTTCCGGTGAGAAGTTTATGGGCGTAACTCTGGTGGCCGACGTCCCATATCAATTTGTCCCTCGGGAGGTCAAAGACATGGTGAATGGCGATGGTCAATTCCACCGTGCCCAGGTTCGAGGCGAGGTGCCCCCCCGTTTTCGAGACGGTGGCAAGGATTTCCTCCCGGATCTCCTTGCAGAGCTTCTCGAGTTCCTCGTGGTCGAGCCCCTTGAGATCGTGGGGATGGTTGATCCGGTCCAATAATCTGGTCATCGATCAGGATTCCCTCAAGATGATAAATTTGGCTATCTCTTTGAGCGGTTCGACTCCGGCTCCGAAAGGATGGAGGACATCGATGGCCGACTCCATCAATTCACCGGCCATCCTCCTCGACGAGTCAATGCCCAGCAGGGAGGGGTAAGTTGCCTTTCCTTTAAAAAGATCACTTCCCGTCCTTTTTCCCAACAGTTCGGTTTTTCCCTCGACATTCAAAATATCGTCGACGATCTGAAAGGCGAGGCCAATTCTTTGCCCATAATGGGTCAACGCCCTGAGGGTCTCCTCATTGCCTCCCCCCAGCTTCACCCCCGTCCGGACCGAGGCTAAAATGAGCGCCCCGGTCTTATGGGTATGAATATATTGAACCGTAGGCAAATCGACCTCTTTTCCCTCTGATTCGATATCTGCAACCTGGCCTCCGACCATTCCAGAAATGCCTGAGGCCCGGGCGATCTCATGGACAATCTCGAGAACAATAGCGGGATCGACCGAGGTGGGCGTCGTCATGACCCGGAAGGCCTCTGTCAGAAGACCATCGCCAGCCAAAATACCCATGGCTTCCCCGAAAACTTTATGGCAGGAGGGCCTTCCCCTTCGATAGTCGTCGTTGTCAATGGCCGGAAGATCGTCGTGGATCAACGAATAGGTGTGGATCATCTCCAGCCCGCAGGCGAAAGGAAGAATCCCATCCCCTTTCCCTCCCACGGCCTCAAAGGCGGCCATCGACAGGATGGGCCGTATTCTCTTTCCTCCATCCACCAGGCTGTGCCGGATCGCCCGATGGAGCGAGGGAGGATAATCCATCTCAAAACCCGTGCCACCGGGGTCCGGACAATACCCTTCCAGGGCCGCATCCACAATCTCTTTTTTCTCCCTCAAATACCTTTGGATATCCATCGGATGTTAACATTCATGCTGACAGCAAGTTCAATCGATTACGGCGATAAAATCCTCCAGTAGTCAATGGTTTGGACATAAGTTATTGACCATAGATGATTGGCGATCGGTTATTATGATTTTCATTCATCCTCTCCCTCAAAACCTTTTTCAAGGCTGCCCGATGGATCAAAAGGCTGTGCCTTAAGGATTCCGCCTTTATCCTTCATTAAGACCTGAATCCGCTTTTCCGCTTCATCCAGTTTCTGATTACAGAAACGGGAAAGGCGTATCCCCTCTTCAAAGAGTTTTAATGACTCTTCGAGAGAGATATTTCCTTCTTCCATTTTTGCGACAATCTTTTCCAGTTTATTCAGGGCATCCTCATATTTCTCTTTTGGCATCTGATGCCTCCAATGTTTTTATTATTTCATTTTATCCCCTTTATGGGAGGATCGTCAAGGCTCCCCGGCCCTCTCAACGCCGCAGAAAAGAGTTCCTCTGTGGAGCCTCACCTCGACCCGATCCCCCGGCTTAACCTGGGCAATATCCCTTAAAATCTTCATGGAAGGGAATTTCCGTGTGATGCTATACCCCCTTTCCAGAATGGCGAGCGGACTCAAGGAACCGAGCTTTCCCAAAATTCCTCTGGTCCTCTCTCTCTCAAGCTCAAGAAAGTATTTCGTGCTCTTTTCCAACCGGCTCAGGGCTTCCGAGATGAAAAATCTAAAGTTATTCATCTTCTGATCCAGTCTCTGGAGGAGAAGTCTTTCCTGAAGATACCGATCCTTCTCTCTCTTTCTCGAGAGGTCCTGGAGAAGAAACCTTCGAAGGCGGTTAAAGAGGTCATCCACTCTTAAAAAATATTCTTCTATCCTCTTTTCGGGATCGACCAACCCTCTCCGGAGATAGGACAGATCCGATCTCAATCCCTGGAGGTGTTGCAACATTCGGCTTTCCAGGCGGCTTTTTAAATAATAGAGGCCCCTTTGCAATTCTCTTTTATCCCTTACAACCATTTCCGCCGCTGCGGAAGGGGTGGGAGCTCTCAAATCGGCGACAAAGTCCGAGATCGTGTAATCGGTCTCATGGCCTACCGCGGAAACCACGGGGATTTTTGAATGATAAATTGCTTTTGCTAAAACCTCCTCGTTAAAAGCCCACAAATCCTCCAGCGATCCCCCTCCCCTTCCTACAATGATCACATCCACATTCAACTGCTTATTGAAGTATTTTATCCCCTCAGCCATCTCAAAGGAGGCTCCGTCCCCTTGAACACGGACAGGATAGAGAAGAATCCGCATATTCTCAAATCTGCGCTGAATGATCTGAATCATATCCCGGATGACGGCTCCTGTCGGAGAAGTAACGATTCCAATGGCCCTTGGAAGGAGGGGAAGCGGTTTTTTTCGGCTTGGGTCGAAGAAGCCTTCCTTTTCAAGACGATCCTTCATCTGTTGAAAGGCAAGCTGGAGGGCGCCAATTCCTTTGGGCTCCATCTCTTCCAGGATCAGTTGATATTCTCCCCTCTTTTCATAGAGGCTCACCCTGCCCCGGCAGATGACATGAAGGCCGTCCTCCGGTAGGAAGCGAAGCGTTCTGGCCCTCATCTTAAAGAGAACCCCTCGAATCTGGCTGAAATCGTCCTTCAGGGTAAAGTAGATATGGCCTGAGGGAGGTATCTTGAGGTTGGAAATCTCCCCTTCCACCCAGATATTTGGGAATTTATCCTCGAGAATGTCTTTAATCTCTTGTGTCAGTTCCGAGACTGTGAGGATATAACGAAGAGGAAGTTCCATACTGAAACGAATACCCCCATGGAGTGAGAGAGGATTTTTCAAAAATGATGGTTCAATGGCGGTAATATAACATGTTCCCTCCCTTTGGCAAGTCTGTCCTAAGTTTTCTGATGAGAAATGTTCGAAATGAAGGATTTATCAGCTATCAGGATGGGCAGAAATGAATGACGTCATGTATAGTAAAAAAATCAGAGCATTTTGTAAGACTCCATTCATCATGATGATTCATCATGATTGACACTTACCGTCAGTTTAGTTATAAAATTCACATAGTGTGTTACTATGGAGTGGGAATGAAAAATCTGTCTCTTGATGAAATGAGAAAAATGGCGGAAGTTATTTTTGGGAAGGCTGTTGCCGCCGTCAACCCCTCTGAGGCACTCAAAAAATCTGTTCATATTCAGAATGAGGTTTTAACGATCCAGATCCCGGGGGATTCGAAAAAGTCTTTTGACTTAAGCCCGTTCCAACGGATTTTCGTCATAGGCGCTGGCAAGGCATCTGCCTCCATGGCCCAGGCGATGGAAGAGATTTTTAACGGCCGCCTGACTTCAGGCATCATCACAACAAAGCATGGCCATGGCTTGCCTTTGAAAGTGACGGAGGTCATCGAAGCAGGACACCCCCTCCCGGATCAGAAGGGCCTCGAAGGGGCAAAAAAGATTCAAACCCTTCTCAAAGAAACAGGAGAGAAGGATCTCGTCCTCTTCCTTATATCAGGCGGTGGATCTGCGTTGTTACCTCTTCCTGTTGACGGGATTTCCCTCGAAGAGAAACAGAAAACCACCCAGCTTCTCCTTGATTGTGGCGCGGATATCATAGAGATCAACACCATCCGGAAACATATTTCGCAGATCAAGGGAGGATGGCTTGCCCGGTGGGCCTACCCTTCCACTGTTCTCACCTTCATCCTTTCCGATGTTGTGGGAGACCCGCTCGATTCGATCGCCTCCGGGCCGACCGTGCCTGACACATCCACCTTTAAAGAAGCATGGGAAATACTCGAAAAATATGATCTCGTCCCAAAAGTCCCTTCATCGGTTCAACAGTATCTCTCAGCCGGAAGAGAGGGAAAAATGGACGAAACGCCCAAACCCGGAGATGGCGTTTTTAATAAAGTTCATAATATACTGATCGGATCAAACATCATCGCCCTTCAGGCTGCCGAAGCAGAAGCGGCTTCCCTTGGCTACAACACGGTCATTCTTTCCTCTTCGATCGTCGGAGAGACCCGCGAGGCGGCCCGTTTCCATGGTTCTCTGGCAAAAGAGGTTTTTTCAAGCGGCCATCCGATTCCGAAACCGGCCTGTATCATCTCGGGCGGGGAGACCACGGTGACCATGAAAGGCCACGGCAAAGGGGGAAGAAATCAGGAATTTGTTTTAGCCGGCGCCTTCGAGATCATGGACCTTGAAAAAACCGTTTTGCTGAGCGGAGGCACGGATGGCACGGATGGTCCGACGGATGCTGCCGGCGCAATCGCCGATCATACAACGATCCGGAGGGCGCAAACGCTGGGTCTAAATGCAAAAACCCATCTGAATAACAACGACGCCTATCCTTTTTTCCAGAAACTCGGAGACCTGCTTATGACCGGCCCGACCCAAACCAATGTGATGGATGTTAGGATTATATTAGTTGAGTAAAGAACGCAAAGGAATATTGGAAGAGTGGAATAATGGAATGATGGAACAAGAAAAATGAAGTTCATCCAAGATCTCCAATATTCCAACATTCCAAAGGAGTTTAATGATGTATGAATTGACAGTAACGTCGCATTTTTCAAGCGCTCACCGCTTGCGTTATCTCCACGGGAAGTGTGAGGAGCTCCATGGCCACAACTGGAAAATAGAGATCTCGGTCACCTCGGCGAAACTGAATCGAGAAGGAGTGGCCATTGATTTCACCATATTGAAGCAGAAGGTCGAAAAAGTTTTAAAGACTCTGGACCATACCTTCCTGAATGATCTCCCCTATTTCTCCGGAGAAGAGCCTTCCTCCGAAAACATAGCCAGATATATTTTCGATCAATTGAGGAAAGAACTGAAAGGTCACCCGGCCCGACTTAAAAAGGTAAGCGCATGGGAATCGGACACCTCCTGTGCGACGTATTTCGGGGGGAGAGCATGAACGATATTCAGAGTCAGAGAGATCACCGGAACATTGAGATCAATAAGGTTGGGGTGAAGAATATCCGCTACCCCATCACCGTTCTCGACAAGGCCAAAGGGGTCCAGCATACGGTGGCAAGCGTCAATATGTATGTGAACCTCCCCCACCGGTTCAAGGGGACGCACATGAGCCGCTTTGTGGAGATTCTCAATCAATATAAGAGCGATATCGCGATTAAAAACTTTTCCAAGATCCTCTCCGAGATGAAGAGGAAACTGAGGGCCAAGTCCGCCCATCTCGAGGTTGAGTTTTCCTATTTTGTTGAGAAGGAAGCCCCGGTCACCCGGGCGAAGAGCCTGATGGAATATATCTGCCGCTTCTGCGGCTCAAGCAACGACAAAGACGATTTCTATGTCGGAATCATCGTCCCCATCACCACGGTCTGCCCCTGCTCCAAAGAGATCAGCGAATTCGGGGCTCACAACCAGCGGTCCGTCGTCACGGTCAATCTCCGGTTCAAAAAATTTCTCTGGATCGAAGACATCATCCGCCTGGTGGAGGAATGCGCTTCGTGCGATCTCTATTCCATCCTGAAAAGACCCGACGAAAAGTATGTCACCGAAAAGGCTTACGAAAAACCGATGTTCGTCGAAGACGTGGTGAGGGAGATCGCCAGGCGGCTAAAAAGAGACAAGAACATCACCTGGTTTACGGTGGAATCGGAGAACTTCGAATCCATCCACAATCACAGCGCCTATGCCTTTGTGGAGAGAAATTCGAAACAGTGATTTAGAGTTTTAAGACCTTCTGTGCAATGTTGAGCCTCTGGATTTCCGAGGTTCCGTCCAGGATCTCTTCAAATTTTACCTCGCGCCAGTAACGGGAGATGGGGTATTCATCCATCAATCCGTATCCGCCGTGGATCTGGACCCCCTTATCCGCACACCGCTTGGCCACCTCCGAGGAAAACACCTTGGCATAGGTGGACGTCGCAAAGTAGTTCTCCCCTTGATCCTTCTGCCAGGCCGCCTTGTAAACCATCAACCTCGCCAGCTCGATCTCCATGATCATGTCGGCCAGTTTGAACTGGATGGCCTGGAATTTACTGATTGTTTTGCCGAACTGTTCCCTCTCCTTGGCATAGCCCAGGGAAACATCGAAGATGGCCTGGGCCAGGCCCACGGAATGGGCGCCGAAACCGATGCGGCTCGTTTGGAGGGCCATCATGAATTGATTGTATCCCTTCTCAGGATTGCCGAGGATGTTCTCCTTCGGAACCCGGCAATCATCAAAGATCAGCTCCCGGGTCTCGGATGCCTTCCATCCCATCTTTTTATATTTTTCTCCGAAATTAAAGCCTCCCACGCCAGTGGGGACAATGATGTTGGAGATCCTCTTTTTCGTCCCCGACCCTTCCCCTGTCACGGCGGCAATGACCACCAGGCTGTTGTGTTTCAACCCGGCATTGGTGATAAACTGTTTTGTTCCGTTGATCACCCATTCCTCTCCCTCCGGAACGGCCTTGGTCTGAATGGCGTTGGCATCGGACCCGGCCTGGGCTTCGGTCAAACCGAAGGCCCCGATTTTCTCTCCGGTGGCCAGAGGGATGAGCCATTTCTCTTTCTGCTCTTCCGTTCCGAAGGCATTGATCAGATTCATCGGGAGGGTGACGGAATCGAGGAACGAAACGCCGAGCGAGGCATCTCCCCGGCTGATCTCCTCGATGGCGATCATCGTCGAAACCCAATCCATTCCCCCTCCGCCATATTCTTCCGGAATGGGGATGCCCACAATCCCCAGGTCTCCCAGCTTCTTCCAGACCTCGTAAGGAAAGAGGCCGGTTTCATCCATCTCTTCGGCAATGGGGGCAATCTCGTTTTTTACAAAGTTCTTGCATAAATCCTTAATCATCTGTTGTTCGGTAGATAGGGTAAAATCCATTTTTTTCTCCTTACTTTCTCCCGGTGCGAGTCCTTGCCAGATCCCAGCAATAGTCATAGAGGTGGAGCCCCTTGCTGGAGGCGATGATCTCCCCGTCCTCCACCCCGATTTCCTTCGCCATGTATTCTTTGAGCAACTGGAGCGCGGCCAAATTGGAAGGAAATCCGGCCCATAGATCCCAGGACCGGAAATATAGCATAAAATGGAGTTTTCCATAACGAATTCGGGTATCGACTCCGCGCAGGCACTGAGGATCGTCCAGCAATAAGGAAGCGGCATTGCCCACGGCCATGTAGGCCTGGTTCGTATTGGGCCCTTCCTCGCGATACATCCGGATTACCTCGTCAACCTGTTTTTCCAAATCCTCGCCGTACGTGTAGGTTTCATGTTTCCCCTTGATCGAGGTAATCAGTTTTTCGAGATACTGCTCCACATACTCCATCGATGTGGGCGGAGGCACGGAACATCCGGGTGGGATTTCGGGGATCAGGGGTTTTGTCCCGGGATGAGAGATATGGATGACGATATAGTCATACTCAACTCTTTTCTGGCCTTTAAAGCTCCCCCGGTCGATGATATATTCATACCCCTTATCAAAGATATGGTAGACGCATTGAAACCAGGCATCAGGAAGGTCCCTTGCTTGAATGAACTCGATACGCATGGAGTTGCCCCTTGGGCAAAACGAAAATCCGTTTTAACTAAATTTTCTAACCGATCCTTCAAAAATTGTCAAATTTCATAGAAAACGGGAGACGTTCCTTGACAATTTCCTTTTAATCTCGTAAGTTAGAAAAACATCGGGGAGTAGCGCAGCCTGGTAGCGCGCTTGGTTCGGGACCAAGAGGCCGGGAGTTCAAATCTCCTCTCCCCGACCATCTTTTTTGGGCACAGCATGCCTGTCGGGATTTTTATCGCCCTTTTCGGCTATCTTTTAGGGTCCATTCCTACCGGGCTTCTCCTGGCACGGCTCTTTTCGCGGGCGGACCCAAGGAAGACAGGGAGCAAAAATATCGGTGCAACCAATGTCTTCCGTACCGCCGGCAAGACGCTTGGGATTCTGACCCTCCTCGGGGACATGATGAAAGGGTTTATCCCCGTCTGGGCGGCTCTCCGGTGGGGAATAGCAGACCAGTGGGGAGTGACTGCGGACCAGTGGATTGCCCTGGCCGGTTTAAGCCCCCTCCTCGGCCATATCTTTCCCATCTTTCTCGGATTCAAAGGAGGAAAAGGCGTAGCTACAGCCGTGGGCGTCTATCTTCCCATCTCCCCGATCGCCGTTCTCCTTGAGCTTTTTCTCTTCACCGGGATCGTATGGAAATGGAGATATGTTTCGCTGGGTTCAATCGCCTGCGCAACGACCATTCCCATCCTCATTGCCTTTTTTCGAAGCGACTCCCAGGCCTACTTCGTCCTGAGCGTGATCATCGCCGCCTTGATTCTCTACCGGCATCAATCCAACATTTCAAGGTTGTTGCAGGGAACGGAGAATAAGTGGAAGGGGTGATTTGATTGCGGAATGCGGATTGCGGAATGAAAATATTTAAAGTTTTTTTAGGGCTAATTTCAATCTTTTCTCTTTTTTGGAGGGCCTTCGAGAGGGTCCCTTTTTCTTGAAACCTCTCTCCTCTTCGCTCTCGTCTGATTCTTCTTCATATCTGAAGTCTGTACTATTTAACTTCGCTTCAAACTGTTCGGAGGGAATGACCGGGACCGAAAGCCTGCTGGCATACCTTGCTATCTCCCGGTCCGAGGTGACGACCACGGCCCCGGACCCTTTCTCCCTGATCAACCGTTTGATGACCTCGTCCGCTTTCTCACCGATTCTTGAGAAGATCAGTTCAATCCCTTTCTGTTTCTCTCTCTTCTCCGTAGGCCATCCTCCCTGCCACCCGTCGAAGACGGCCATCACTCCGCATGATTTTGCTTGGCGGTAGGCGGAAAGCTTCTCGACGAGACGCTCCCTTTCCCATTGAAGTTCAACGGAATTTAATTTAACAAGGGTCCGGCCGGAATGGAGGAGGTTGTAACCGTCGATGATGAGAATCATTTTGAAAGAAGATACAGGACCGCTTTGCTTAAGGATCGCTGCGCTTGAGGCAAGAGGCATTAGGCCTCCACCCTCAAGGCCATAATGGCCACTCCTCAAGTGTAACGCTCCTCTTTAGAGGTAGTCCAACCACTCCCTGAATTCGGGGTTCTTGCCCTTGACGATATCGAAAAAGGCGGCCTGAAGCTCCCGGGTGACCGGGCCCGGTTTTCCTTCACCGATCCGCCGGTCATCCACTTCACGAATGGGTGTAATCTCGGCCGCGGTTCCCGTAAAAAAGGCCTCATGGGCGGTGTAGAGTTCGTCCCGGGTGAACTTATCTTCCGTCAGCGGGATCTTCTTGGATCTGGCGATCTGCATCACCGAATCCCTGGTAATGCCGGGAAGGATGGACGTGAGAGGGGTTGTTTTAATCGCTCCGTTCTTGACGATAAAGATGTTCTCCCCGCTGGCTTCGGACACATAACCTTCGGTATCGAGCATCAGGGCTTCGTCATATCCCATTTTCATGGCTTCTCTCTTGGCGAGGACCGAATTGACATAGTTTCCGGAAATCTTGGCCTTGGTCATCATCACATTGACATGATGCCGTGTGAAAGAGGAGGTCTTTGCACGGATTCCTTTTTCCAGGGCCTCCTCGCCCAGATAGGCCCCCCACGACCAGGCGATGATCGCCACCCGTATCGGATTGTCGCCGGGATAAACGCCCATCACTCCTTCTCCGATGAAGGCCAGCGGCCGGATATACCCGGCCTTTAACCCATTGGCTTTCAAGGTCTCCTTGCAGGCCGCAACGATTTCCTTCTTCGAAAAGGGGAGATCAAGCCCCCCGATCAATCCGGAATCGAAGAACCGGTCGATATGCTCTCTTAGCCTGAACACGGCGGATTTCCCATCATGGCAGAGATAGCAACGTATCCCCTCAAAAATCCCCAGCCCGTAGTGAAGCGTATGAGTTAATACATGGACGTTCGCATCTCCCCACGGGATCAACTTTCCGTCCATCCAAATCTTTTCCATCTTCTGCACCATAGCGATCTCCCTCCCCGCGGAAATTCATTCCTTTGGGTATGTCTTTTATCCTATTTCAATGGAATTGTCAAAAAAATGAAGGAGCAGTTGAAGAGGCGGAAGACGCTCAGGCGCTCCGGGCCGCGGTGGCCTCCAGAATCGTTTCGGAAGGAGTTAGGATCCTGATCGGAAGGCGGTCTTTCAGAATCGATTGGGCCGTTTGAATTCCAAGAAAAATTTCCCCGAATCGCTCTTTGCCCTCAGCAAAAGAAAGGGTCAAACTCTCCATCCATGCACGGTTCAAGGGATAGGGATCCAGGCTGTCCATAAACCCCTCGATCAGGACTTCTGCGAGCTTGCCGCAATCCACATTATAAGCATCGCCATACGGGAGGGACAGGCCGATGTGGGAAGCCTTCAGGTTCAGGAGGGTTTCGACCATGAAGGGAAAAATCTTCCGGACGGACAGGTAACTATACTCTCTCGCCTTTCCCAGGCCGAAGAGAAGGATCAGTCCGGAGCATATTCTTCCCTGGGAGGGAATCAATGTCCTTTCTCTCCATTCGCCGGTGAGCCGCTGATCGATCAGCAGGCGAGAGAGCAATCCGTTGAGCCTCCAATCGACCCAGCCGGTGGAACCCCGCAAGGGCCTTTGGTCCTGGAAAAGGCCGGCGACCAGCAAGCCGCTTTCCTGAAGATCAACCTCCTCTTTAGAGATGATGATATCCATCTTATTCAAATTCCAATCACCAAATCCCAAACACCAAATAATGCCCAATAACCAAATTCCAATGTTCCAACGGAAGAAAGATTCGGCAAGAAAATGAAAGTTTTGGTCATTGGAGTATTGGTGATTATTTGTTGTTTGGTGCTTGGAAATTGGTTATTTATTTATCTTCATAAGGGTTTCCGGATGATTTCGTTCTGGATGCGATCCAGAATCCCGTTGATGAAGTTTCCGGATTCATCGGATCCGAAGCGTTTTCCAAGGTCAATCGCCTCGTTGAGAGTCACTTTGGGGGGAATCTCATCACAGCGGAGAAGCTCGAAAAGGGCGATACGGAGAATATTGCGGTCAACCAGGGTCATCCGCTCAAGCCGCCAGTTTTCAGATTGTCCTTCAATTAAACGGTCGATCTCCTGCCGGTGCTCCATCACGCCCAGGACAATCCGTTTGGCGAACTCATCCTCCCCTTCGTCGGGCGAAAAATTCTCTCTTAACTGAATAAGCGCCTGAAGAGCGTCCTGCCCGGTCATTTCAAGTTGATAAAGAACCTGGAGGGCGAATTCCCTCGATCTTCTTCTCTTTCCCAAAGATGCTTTACCCCTTCCCGATCTCCTTCATTAAATTCGCCATTTCAATGGCCGATAGGGCGGCATCGAATCCTTTATTGCCCACCTTGGTCCCTGCCCTCTCAATGGCCTGTTCGATGGTGTCGGTCACAAGCACCCCGAAGGAGACAGGAATTTCGCTCTCCAGGGTGATGCCGGCAATCCCCTTGGTCACTTCCGTGGCAATATATTCGAAATGGGGCGTGGCTCCCCGGATGACACATCCAAGACAAATGATGGCATCAAATTGGCCGCTCTTGGCCATCTTCTTCGTGGCCAGCGGAATTTCAAACGCTCCCGGAACCCTCACCACCGAGCAGTCCGCCTCTTCCGCCCCGCTTCTTCTCAATGCGTCCAGGGCGCCCTCCAGCAGCCGATCGCTGATGAAATTGTTGAACCGGCTCAGGACGATCCCGAATTTTAGCCCCTTCGCCATCAATTTGCCTTCAATGGTCTTTGCCATCTTCTTCTCCTTTCCCCTGAACCCTGCGAGGTTCAGGGCACGCATCTTGAATCAGCAATCCCCCATCCGAAATCCGCAATTTCTTTCAATCCCCCGGTTTGAAGGAGAGGATATGCCCCATTTTTTTCGCTTTTGTCTTCAGATATTCGATATTCTCCTGGCTGGGTTTGGACTCGATGGACACCCGTTCCACGACCAGAATGTCATACCCCTCCAATCCTTTGATCTTTCTCGGGTTGTTCGTCATCAGCCGTATTTTTTTCAGACCCAGATCGACAAGGATCTGGGCTCCGATCCCATAGTCCCTCATGTCGGCCTGAAATCCAAGAGCCTCATTGGCCTCCACCGTATCCTTGCCCAGATCCTGAAGACAGTAAGCCCTCAGCTTATTGACCAGCCCGATCCCCCTTCCTTCCTGTCTCATATAGACGATGACTCCCTTTCCTTCCTGTTCCACCATGGCCATTGCCTTATGGAGTTGTTCTTCGCAATCGCACCGCTTTGAGCCAAACACATCGCCCGTCAAGCACTGCGAGTGGACTCTCACCAGAACTTCGTCATCCGGCCCGATGTCTCCCTTGACCAGGGCGAGGTGATGATAAGGATCGACATCATTCTCATAGGCGATGGCGGTAAACATCCCTCCGTATTTCGTCGGGATTTTGGCCTCGGCTATCCTTCGGACCAGGCTTTCTTTATGAAGCCTGTACTTAATGAGCTCGGCAATCGTGACAATCTTCAAACCATGCCTTTCGGCAAAGATCTGCAGATCGGGCATCCGGGACATCGTTCCATCCTCATTCATGATTTCGCAGATGACCCCTGCCGGCTTAAGGCCTGCCAGCCTCGCCAGGTCGACCGATCCCTCGGTCTGACCCGTTCTGACCAGGACGCCGCCCTTTCTGGCTCTCAGAGGAAAGATATGGCCGGGGGAGACAATCTCTTCGGGTGTCACGCCGTCATCGATGGCCGTTAGAATCGTTGTTGCCCGGTCGGAGGCTGAAATCCCGGTCGTCACTCCTTTTCTCGCATCGATCGATACCGTGAACGCGGTCTGGAACCGGGAGGTATTATCCGAAACCATCATCGGGAGCCGGAGCTCGTTGAGCCGATCTTCCGTCAACGAAAGGCAGATCAGCCCCCTCCCGTATTTTGCCATAAAATTGATAGCCCCGGCCGTCACCTTTTCGGCGGCCATGGTTAAATCGCCCTCGTTTTCCCGATCCTCATCATCGACCAGGATCACCATTTTTCCCTGCCGTATATCGTCCAATGCTTCTTCAACCGTGCTAACCATCGGTGTCCTCATCTCTTTTTATAAATCCATGTTTTTCCAGGAAGGAGCGGTCCAATCCCCCGGGCTTTTCTTCCCTCCGGTTCAGCAGTCGCCCAACGTATTTGCCCAAAATATCGGCCTCCAGGTTGACCCGGTCCCCTGCCTTTTTATCCATCAGGGTCGTCTTTTCGAGTGTATAAGGAATGAGCGTCACGAGGATCTCCTTCCCTCTGTGTTGATTGACCGTTAAACTGATCCCGTCGATTGCAATCGACCCCTTGGGAACGACATATTCGGATACTGCATCCGGAACCTTCACTCTCAGGCTGACAAACTCCCTCTCCTGTTTTTTCTCCGTGATCTCCCCCACGCCGTCAATATGTCCGGTCACGAAATGGCCTCCCAGCCGGTCATTGATTCTCAGGGCCCTCTCCAGGTTAACAGGATCCCCTTCCCTCAACCCGCCCAGAGCGCTTCTCTGTGTGGTTTCTTCGGAGAGATCAAACTGAATGGCTTGAGCCCCCCTTTCCACGATAGTCAGGCAGACTCCATTTATATTAATACTATCACCAAGTTGTACGTCTGTCAAATGGACCGGGAATTCGATCGTAAGCCTCCTGGCCTCTCCCCGGTATTCCACCTTTAAAATTTTCCCCTTGCCTTCTACAATGCCGGTAAACATAATTACCTGGAAAAATAAGGGGTTCGTCAAACGGCAACGTTAACGATGCCCGTATCGTCTATAAAAGATTACGTCTATCGTGTTTAATTCTTTTAAACGTAACCGTTACCGCATGACGAAACGGGCTTCGTAGCCGTAACCCAAACGCCTAAAGTATTTTCATTGTTTGAGCCTGTCTCATGAAAACGGGAGGTGACTCTCCGCCTTGAACGATTTTTTCGGATATCCTTCTATAAAAAGATCTTCCCCGATTTTTTTCACCTTGAGCGAATCAAGGACAAGCGCTTCTTCAAGGGTTGCCGCCCCGCTCCCCCCGAATATCCCGCGCGCCTCAACGCCGCCGATTAATTTGGGGGCGAAGAAAAGAAACATCTTGTCGATCAGGCCCTCCTTCAGAAACGATCCATTGACCTCGCTTCCCCCTTCCACCAGAAGGCTCATCATCTCCATCTCTCCCAATGTTGTGAGAAGGGATTGGAGATAAACCCTTCCCCCCCTGGAATCGAGAATCAGCACCCGAACCCCTCTCTTCTCGAGACGCCCCAGGCTTGCCTCCGGCGCCAGTTCGGTGGTTGCAATGATCGTCTTCCCCGGGTCATCCGCCAAGACCTTCGCTTTGTCGGGGATTCTCAAACGGCTGTCCAGGATGATGCGATAGGGATCTCGCCCTCCCCTGACGCGGGCCGTCAACATCGGATCGTCGTTGAGGATGGTGCCAATCCCTACCAGAAGCCCGTCAACCCGGTTTCTCAGGCGGTGGGCGAAACGCCGCGAGGCCTCCCCGGTAATCCATTTTGATTCGCCCTGCCGCGTGGCAATTTTGCCGTCCAGTGTGGAGGCAATTTTCAAAATAACGAAGGGCTTCCCGGTTCGAATATATTTGGAGAAAGCTTCGTTCAGGCTCCGGCAAGCTTTTTCGAGAATCCCGACCTCGACATCGATGCCGGCCTGCCGAAGCATCTCCAGCCCTCTTCCTTTCACCGCCGGATTGGGATCTTCCATCCCGACGAAGACCCTCTTCACCCCTGCCTCGATCAAGGCAGGCGCGCAGGGAGGGGTCTTACCATGATGGGAGCAAGGTTCAAGGTTGATATAGAGGGCCGCACCCCTGGCTTCCCCCCCTGCTTCTTTTAGGGCAACGATCTCGGCATGAGCCTCCCCTGCCCTAACGTGATACCCTTCTCCTACGACTCTTTCGCCCTTGACCAGAACGGCGCCTACCATGGGATTGGGGGAAGTCCTGCCTTGCCCTCTTTGGGCCAGCCGGAGCGCCCGACTCATCCAACGTTCATCATCTTTCATTGCAAATTTCACACATTCGAGCCTCCCGCGGTCGGGTCTAATCGACTTACTTCGATACGAGCATCTTCACCGGAAACTTTTTGGGTAACCATCCCCGAATGACGAAACGGGCCTCGTAACCTATAACCGATGGACCTTTATTTTTTTTTGGTCTCTTCCTTGGTCTCAAGGAGGTCTCTCAGTTCATCCATAAATTCGTGGATGTCCTTGAACTGCCGGTAGACGGAGGCAAACCGGACATAGGCCACGCCATCGAGCCGGTGAAGTTCTTCCATCACCCTCTCCCCGATCTCGGAGCTTTTGATCTCCCTCTCCGCCTTTTCCTGAAAATAAGACTCGATCCGGTTGACGCTCTTCTCAATCAGGTTGATGCTGATGGGCCGTTTCTCGCAGGCTTTCTTCAGGCCATTGAAGATTTTGACCCGGTTGAAGGCTTCCCTTCTCCCGTCCTTCTTGATCACCAGGGGAAGCGAGTCTTCCGCCCTCTCGCTCGTCGTGAAACGCTTGCGGCACTTGAGACATTCCCTCCTTCGCCGGATCGTCTCCTTATCCTTCCCCACGCGCGAGTCCACAACCTTGCTTTCCGAATGGTTACAGAACGGGCATTTCATGCTGGACTTCGTTTTCGATTAAATTTTTCGATCATCATTCCGGATTCCTTGAGCATCCTTCCGGCCAAATGATCGGCATAGCCATCCTCATAGACGATCCGCTCAATTCCGGAATTGATGACCATTTTTGAGCAGATGATACAGGGATGATTGGTACAATAGAGGGTGGCCCGGCGAATCTCCACGCCATGGTAGGCGGCTTGAATGATGGCATTCTGCTCCGCATGCAGGCCGCGGCATAGTTCGTGCCGTTCTCCGGAAGGAATCTTTAATTTCTCACGAAGGCAACCGATGTCGAGGCAGTGTTTTAAACGGGAAGGGGCGCCATTGTAGCCCGTTGCCAGAATCTTTTTATCCTTAACGAGAATGGCCCCCACCTGCCTCCGGAGACAGGTCGAACGTTTGGCCACGAGATGCGTGATATCCATAAAATACTCATCCCAGGAAGGCCTGGGAGAGAGGATCTTTTTTTTCTCTTTTGCTTTCAAGGATGAGCCGTTTAGAGGATGGTACGACTAATAAATTCGAAATTCGAATATCGAAGCCCGAAATAAATTCAAATGCTCGAAATCCAAATTTCTTAAACTCTTTTCGTTTTGGACATTTGAGATTAGGTCATTTGAAATCGTTTCGGATTGGTCCTGCTGGACGCTTCGCCCGGATTTCGTGCTTTGGATTTCGGTTTATTTAAAGTTTTTCTTTTCTAGGGCTTTGATCTTTTCGAGACGCCGCTGATGCCGATCGCCTGCGAAAGGCGTCTCCAGCCATACCCGGAGGATTTCCCTGGCCAATGCCCTCCCGACGATCCTGCCTCCCATGACCAGGATATTGGAATCCGTATGCTCCCGGCTGAATCGTGCAGAAAAAAGATCATTCACAAGAGCCGCCCTCACGCCCCGGAACTTATTGGCCACGACCGACATTCCGATGCCAGTGCCGCAGATGAGGACTCCCCTCTCCAGATCTCCCTTCGAGACCCTCTCGGCGACCAGGGCCCCGTAATCGGGATAATCCACCGAATCCTCATTGAATGTTCCCAGATCGACGGGATCGTGGCCCATCGATTTCAGATAGGCCTTCAATTCCTCTTTGAGGTCAAAACCACCATGGTCGGAGGCCAAACCGATCTGCATCAATTTGCTCCTGAAAACTTTTTAAAGATGAGCGTTGCATTCGTTCCGCCGAAACCGAAGGCATTGGACATCCCCACCCTGGGAGTCCCGCGCCTCGCCTGGTTGGGCACATAATCCAGATCGCATTCGGGGTCCGGCTCTTCGTAGTTGATGGTGGGGGGAAGAATCCCGCTCTGCAGGGACAGGATGGTAAAGATGGCTTCCGTGCTTCCGGCGGCCCCGAGGAGATGGCCGGTCATCGACTTGGTCGCACTGATGGGTATCTTGGGGGCGTGATCGCCGAAGACCGCCTTGATGGCTATCGTCTCAGTCAAATCATTTAACTGCGTGGATGTGCCGTGGGCATTGATGTAGTCGATCTCTTCCGGCTTCAACCCCGCATCTCGGATCGCCATCCGCATGCACCGGATCGCGCCGTCTCCATCCGGCGAAGGAGCCGTGATATGGTGGGCATCGCCCGTATACCCATACCCGATCAACTCGGCGTAAATGTTCGCATTCCGTTTGAGGGCGAACTCCAGCTCTTCCAGGACCACGATGCCTGCCCCTTCGGCGACGACAAAGCCGTCCCGGTTCTTTTCAAACGGACGGGAGGCTTTTTCCGGTTCGTTATTCCGTGTGGAAAGGGCCCGCATCGCGTTGAACCCGCCGACGGTCAGGGGAGTGATGTTGGCCTCGGTTCCGCCGGCGATGATGGCGTCCGCATCTCCATAGACAATGGCTCTAAAGGCATCGCCGATGCAGTGGCCGCCCGTGGCGCAGGCCGTCACCACGCAGGAATTGGGGCCTTTGGCGCCAAAATGAATCGCAATCTGCCCCGAGGCCAGATTGGCAATGAGCATGGGAATGAAAAAGGGGCTGATCCTTCCCGGGCCTTTCTCCATAAGCACCTGGTGATACTTCTCGATCGTAGGAAGCCCCCCCAATCCCGTGCCCACGATCACGCCGATCCGTTCGCAGTTCTCGGGCGTAATGCTTAAGCGGGCATCCTCCACGGCTTCCCTGGCCGCCCCCATCGCATACTGGATGAAGAGGTCCATCTTCTTGACCTCTTTTTTCTCAATGTAGAGCTCCGGGTTGAACCCCTTCACCTCCGCGGCAATCCGCGTCTCAAACCCCTCGGATTGAAACCGGGTCAGGGGCCCGACTCCCGACGTCCCGGCGCAGGCGTTCTCCCAGGCAGTCTTGACTCCTATCCCCATGGGAATCACGAGTCCCATCCCCGTGACCACGACTCTCCTTCCCAAAGCATCTCCCCTTTTTAAAGATCATTGCAAAATGTAAAATCAGCAATTCAAAGTTAACAATGAAAAAAATTTCCCCTTTCATTGATATCATTGATAATTGCTAATTTTGCAATGTTCATTTTGCAATGACGATTTTCTGGTACCTATTGAGCCACATGGGCCCGAATAAACTCAATGGCATCGCCCACGGTCAAGATTTTCTCCGCATCCTCGTCGGAGATCTCCATGTTATACTCCTCCTCCAGAGCCATCACCAGTTCCACCAGGTCAAGCGAATCCGCACCCAGATCATCGACGAATTTTGCCTCCGGATTGACTTCGCTTTCGTTGACCCCAAGCTGTTCTACGATAATCTCCTTTACCCTCTTTTCTACGTCCATTGATCTACCTCCTCACATATAAATGCCACCGTTGACATGCAAGACCTGTCCGGTGATATAACTCGAATTTCCAGAAACAAGGAAGAGCACCGCCTGGGCCACGTCCTCGGGCTGTCCCAGCCGCTGCATCGGAATCAACCGCTTGAGCTCCTCTTTGGCTTTTTCCGGAACGGCATCGGTCATGGGGGTTTGGATGTAACCGGGGGCAATGGCGTTCACGTTGATCCCCCTGACCGCAAATTCCCGGGCGATGGTCTTCGTGAAGCCGATCACCCCGGCCTTGGAGGCCGCATAGTTGGCCTGCCCCGCATTGCCCATGGCCCCCACCACCGAGGCGATGCTGACGATCCTTCCGCTCTTCTGTTTCGACATGTGCCGGATCGCCGTCTTCGTACAGTTGAACGTCCCCTTGAGGTTCACAGCGAGGACCGTATCCCAGTCCTCCTCCGTCATCCTCAGGATCAACCGGTCACGGGTGATGCCGGCATTGTTGACCAGGATATCGATCCGCCCAAAACGTTCGACAATCGCATCCATCATTCGTTCCACATCCTTCAGATCCGCCACATTCGCCTCTATGGCAAGGGAGTCGCGGCCCATCTGCCGGACCTCATCGGCGGTCTCCCGGGCTTTTTCAAGATTGATATCCGAGACGGCAATATCGGCGCCGTTTCTTGCAAGGAGCAACGCAATCGCCTTCCCGATCCCTTGCGCTCCCCCGGTGACCAAAGCCACTTTTCCTAAAAGTTCCAATGTCTTCTCCTATGTTTATAAAATTAAGTGTACCGGCAACGATAACGATTCCTGTGTCGTTCATAAAAGGCTGCGTTTATCGTGCTCGAAGCTCGTATCCCTGACAGGGGCTTCGTCACCGTCACCTTAGCCAATTTTTTTCAATGACTCCATATCCTCTATATTTTTTGTTTCCACTTTCGGATCGATTCGTTTCATCAGGCCGGAGAGAACCTTTCCGGGACCGATCTCCAGCGCGAGCCCGATCCCCTCCTCAATCATTCGCCGCATTGATTCCTCCCAGCGAACCGGGCTCGATACCTGCTCGACCAGCAGGGGCTTGACCCTTTCCCTGTCCCTGTTGAGGCTGGCTTCCACATTGGTTACCACCGGAACGCGAAATTCCTGAACAGCGATCTCCTCAAGAACCTCGCGGAGCCGGACCCCTGCGGGTTTCATCAAGGGAGAATGAAAGGGAGCGCTGACCTGAAGCGCCATGGCCTTTTTGCCCTTCTGTTTAACGATCATCATGGCCCGTTCGATCGCCCGGGTATGTCCGGCAATGACAATCTGCCCCGGACAGTTGAAATTCGCAGGAGATAAAATCTCACCCTGGGAGGCCTCCTCGCAGACGTTCTCCACATCCTCTTTTCCCATGCCGAGGATGGCCGCCATGGACCCTTCGCCGGCCGGAACCGCTTCCTGCATAAACTTCCCCCGGAGCCGGACGCTCCGGACAGCTTCCGCAAAAGAGAACGCTCCCGATGCGACCAGCGCGCTATATTCACCCAGGCTATGCCCCGCCGTCAGCCGGGGCTCAATCCCTTTCTCTTCACGGAGCACCCTGAGGGCCGCGATGCTTGCCGTCAGCAGGGCGGGCTGGGTATTCTCGGTCAATTTCAATGCCTCTTCCGGGCCGTAAAAACAGAGCCCTGAAATGGAGAAGCAGAGCGTATCGTCGGCTTCTTCAAAAACCTCCCTGGCCGCCTTGAAGTGGTCGTAGAATTCCCTTCCCATTCCAACCGATTGGGACCCCTGTCCTGGAAAGAGAAAAGCCGTCTGTTTCATAACACAATTGGGGTTAAGGTTACGGGAAGGATGCCGGTTTCGGTAAGGTGACCGGGTAAGGTGTAATGCTTAAGACCAATCACTTAACCTTCCGACTAAACTGGCATCTTTACCTTAGACCTTAAACAGTGATTTTTTATTTCTTCCCTGCGTATTCTTTGCTCAACTCGAGACCGATCACATTCCTCTGTATCTGGTTCGTCCCCTCGTAGATCTGGAGGATCTTGGCATCCCTCATCATCTTCTCAACGGGATACTCCCTCATATATCCGTAACCCCCGAAAACCTGAACGGCATCGGTGGTCACTCTCATGGCGGTATCGCTGGCAAAGACTTTTGCCATCCCGGAAACCTTCGATATCTCCTTTGGATTCTCCGACTGGTCGATGTAGCGCGCCACGGAATAAACCAGCGCCCGCGCGGCCTCCACCTGGGTGGCCATATCGGCCAGCATATGCTGGACGGCCTGAAAAGAGATGATCTTCTTGCCAAACTGCTCCCGTTCCCTCGCGTAGCGAACCGCTTCATCAAGCGCTCCCTGGGCCAGTCCGACGCCCTGGGCTCCGACTCCGGGACGGGTCCGGTCGAACGTCCTCATGGTGACGATGAAGCCCATTCCTTCTTTGGCGATGACATTCTCTTTGGGAACGAAACAGTCCTGGAAAACCAGTTCCCTTGTTGCGGAGGCGCGGATGCCCATCTTGTTCTCTTTCTTCCCGAAGGTAAAGCCGGGCATTCCTTTTTCAAGGATGAGGGCGCTTGCCCCCCTCGGCCCCTTGGACCGGTCGGTCATGGCAATGATGGTATAGGTCTCCGCTTCTCCACCGTTGGTGATCCACTGTTTTGTCCCGTTCAGGATATAACCGCCCTCTTTCCGTGCAGCAGTTGTACGGATTGACCCGGCATCGCTTCCGGCGTCGGCCTCGGTCAATCCAAAGGCGGCCAGTTTTTTTCCGCTTGCAATATCCGGAAGATACTTCTTCTTCTGTTCCGGGTTTCCGTAGAGCATGATCGGATGGGCACCAAGGCCGCTGGCCGCGTAGCTGGTGGCCACTCCCAGGCAGATCCGGCTCATCTCTTCTACGGCCAGGCAGTTTTCAAGGACTCCTCCCCCGAATCCCCCGTACTCCTCTTCGATGGAAACACCGAAGAGACCTGCTTCCGCGCACACCTTCATGATTTCCCATGGAAACGTTTCAGTTTCATCCAGCTCGGACCGGACCGGCAAAACCTTCTCATTGGCAATCTTGCGCGCTAAATCCCTGATCGACTTCTGGTCGGGCGTCAAAAAATAGTCCAAATGCTTTCCCTCCTATCCCATTCTGCGGTTGATTTTTTCAACCCGATCATTGTTCCGATCGGATCCCCTTTGTCCCAGCCGAAACAGGTCTCCCTTCTCGTTCAATTCCTGAATCAGGTGTTCATTCAATTTATTCCTCGCAAGGCTGGAGGCCAGAAGAATGGCGTTCATAATGGCCTTTCCGTTGGAAGCCCCGTGACAGATGACGCAATTTCCATTCACCCCGAGAAGGGGCGCGCCCCCGTACTCGGAATAGTCGAAACGCTTCTCCAATCGGCGGATGGCCCGCCTCATAAAAAAGTAGGCCATCTTCGCCCTTAAATTATCCTTTGCCTCCCACTTTAGGATTCCGTGGATGGTTTCCCACAGCCCTTCGCTGATCTTTAAGGCGACGTTGCCGACAAAACCGTCACAGACAATGACATCGACCCGGCCGCTGTTGAGGTCTCTTCCCTCAACAGAACCGATGTAGTTAATGTCCATCTTCGATAAGATTTCGTGGACCTCTCTCGTCAATTCATTCCCCTTGCTCTCCTCTTCCCCATTACTCAGGAGACCGATCCTCGGCTGGTTTTCTCCCAGAATATACTTGGCATACGCGTCTCCCATCAGCGCGAACTGAACGAGATGGAAGGGCTTACAATCGACATTCCCGCCGGAGTCAATCAGCACAGTGGAGCCTTTCAGCGCCGGATGGATCGTCGCAATGGCAGGTCGATCGACTCCCTCCAGTTTTTTAAAGATGAACATGGCAAGAGCCATGGCCGCTCCGGAATTTCCCGCGGAGATCACGCCATCGACCTGGCCGGCCTTTTCAAGGTCAATGGCCACCTTGATCGAGCTTTCCTTCATTCTCCTAAGAACGGTGGACGGGGAGTCATGCATGGCGACGACATGGGGGGTATGGTGAATATAGATAGGCAGCTTGGAGGTCGGATACTTGGAGAGTTCCTTGCTGACCTGGTCCTCATCCCCTACCAGCACAACCTTCATCCCGTGTTCCTTGGCCGCCTTAAAAGCCCCCTCGACAATGTTCTGCGGGGCAAAATCTCCCCCCATCGCATCCACTGCAATCTTCATCTTTCTTTCTCTCTTTCCCCTTATTTCTCTTCTTCCACCCTGATGATTTCCTTCTTCTTGTAGGTGCCGCAATGGGGGCAAACATGATGGGGCAAGACCGGTTCATGACACTGGGGACAGCGGGAAAAAGTGGGAGAATCCAGCCGGTCATGGGTTCGCCGTTTATCCCTTCTCGATGATGAATGTCTTCTTTTTGGAACTCCCATCTGTAAACATCCTTTCTCTCCCCCTACCCCTTTCCTCCTCCTCATAGGGGGAGGGTGGGGGAGTATGATCAATGAAGCTTCAATTTTTCAAGTGCGGAAAATCCTGTCTTAAATTCCTCCCGGATGCAGTCGCAAGCGGAGAGATTCAAATCTTTCCCGCAGTTCGGACAGAGGCCCTTGCATCCTTCCCTGCAAAGGGGTTGAACAGGGATCTCCAAAAAGACCTGCTCGCATGCGACCTCGGAGAGGTGAATCTCTCCTCCTTTAAAAAAATTTGATTCCAAATCCTCTGCGGACAGATCGAACTCTTCGGCCAAGACCTCTTTCCCCGTGGGATGGAGCGTCAGTTCAAATTGAGAGGAGAGCGGATAGGAGAATTCCTTGAGGCACCTCACACAATGCAGATGCAAGACGGTTTTCACCCCTCCGTTGATCAGGACCGCCTGCCCCAGCTTTTTGACCTTCGCCTCTGATTCAAGCGGGCTTTCGAACTCAAAGTCAATCTGTGAAAGCGTTTCGAGATATCCCGAAAGGACCAACGGCTCTTCCTTCCATTTCAATTCCAATCCTTCATCGGGAATGTCTTCCAGTTTCAGGGTCAGCATCCGGTTTCCGTTCAAAAAAGACAAATTAAACTGATAAATATAAAAGAAAACTTTCCTTTGTCAAGTGGCGCAGCAAGTTTTCACCGAAATCCTTCTTGACGGAGGATCACCTTCCGCTCCTAAGGAACCGGCTCGAACAATGGAACCTCACCCCACCTCCTCCCTTTCAAGGGGGAGGAAACATAAAAATGATGTTAACAGATTTATTGTTTTTGCCGCAAGTCACATGAAAAGGTTTTAAAATCCGAAGAAATAAAGGGAGCCGGGTTAAAAAACGGGAATGGTTCAGGGGGTTTTAGGAAACAATTTCAAAAAAAGATCAAGGGGTTCATCCGATTTCTTCATCCGGAAGAGGGCTTCGATCTCAAGGAGATCAAACCCGGAGTAGGATTTCGAATCAAGGTCGATGCCGAACCGTTTCTGAATCCGCCTGGCGATGTGGTTTTGCAACGCCCGCTCGTAGTTCTTAAACTCCGGGTCCTTCGGACCGGCAAATGATTTCCCCTCGTATGCAGAAAGGCGGGGAGGGGTCCCCTTCGCCGCCGAAAGGCCGGAAGCCCCCGAAATGGCAATGGAAACTCCAAAGATGAGAAGGATATAGATTCCCGAGGGCTTCATGAGATAAAAATACCCCACCCGATTTTGAAAAGTCAAGCTCTTTTTTATAAGCGCCATCTAACCTGAGAGAGGCTTGTCCCATCTTCGCTTCTGTGTTATTCCTATAGAAAAGATGCATATGGAGTTGTCGGTTATAAAAGAAATTTTTGCCTCGATGGAGCAGGGGGTGGTCTTCATCGATGACCGGAACCGGATTACTTATTTTAACCAGGCCGCGGAAAAAATAAGAAACAGAGCGCTCCACGAAATGAGGGGAAAATCCATCCTCGATTGTCACCCCAAAAAATCTCACCCCAAAGTAGTTAAAATTATTAAAGATTTAAGGTCCGGACACATCAAGGGGCATCATCGGATGAACCTCGAGTTAGTGGAGGGAAAGTTTTATGACAATACCTATTCGGCGGTCTGGGGCCCGAACAATAAATACTTAGGGGTCATTGTTGTGACCCAGGAAGTGACCGAAAGGAAAAAGGCGGAGGATGAACTCAAAGAGGCCCTGGGAGAGCTGCAATCGGCCAACGAGGAATTGGTTCGTTTAGACCGGATGAAGGACGATTTTCTGTCCAACGTGAGCCATGAATTGAAGACTCCCATCATTTCGGTGATGGGGTATATGGGGATACTCCTGAAAGAGAAAGTGGGTTCCTTGACCGAACAGCAAAAAAGGTTTTTGGAGATCTCTTACAAAAACCTCCATAAGCTGGGGAAAAATATCGACAACCTTCTGGACCTTGCGGAGCTCGGAATCCGCAAGGAGGTTTATCTTTTTACGCCCGTCGACCTGGTCAAGGTGATTCGGTTCTCCTGCTCCACCGTTGAACCCCTCGCCAAGGAATATCAGATTGACCTGGAAGCCTCTCTTCCGACAGAGCCATTGATCATCGACGGCCTGGAGGACAAACTCGCCCAACTGTTCGACAATCTTCTCATCAACGCCATCAAGTATAACCGCCGGGGGGGGAGGATCACCGTTGCTCTCGAAGAGAATAACCACCTTGTTTTTTCACGAATCATGGATACCGGCATCGGGATCTCCCACCAGTCCCTCAACGAGGTCTTCACGCGTTATTTCCAGGGAAAAACAAAACCCCTGGGTGACATTAAAGGGCTCGGGATCGGGCTGTCGCTGGTGCAGGAGATCGTGAAACTCCACCATGGCCAGGTGCAGATCGAAAGCGAGCCGGGCAAAGGAACCATCTTTTCAGTTATTCTTCCAAAAAAAATAAAAAGTTCGGAGTTCGGAGGCGGGAGTTCTGAAAAATAAAAATACTCCGAACGACTTGTCCCGATTTTATCGGGGCGAACTCATCGGCTCTGTATAACAGATTTTTTCTCTTTTTCCGATTGATCAAACCAGCTTTTTTTCCATCAGGAAAGTCATGGAGGCCTGGCAGGAGGTGGTAGCAAGCGAGATTCCTTCAGAAATGGCCCTGCGTGCTTCATCCCATTCGGACATCCGGACCCTGCCCTGTATCTCCATTAACTTCCTCTCCAGATCCAGGTAATGGCCCAGGCCGATCACGTTCTGGGCAATTCGGAGTTCCCTCAGCAAACCATCGAGATATCCGACCAGGATCTTTTGCCCTCCGGAATGCTCCGCTTCATCCTTGAAGGCGGCCAATTGCTCAAGGAGGCCGGCTCCTATGATCAATCCGGATTTCATCTTCTCCGAATACTGAAAATCAAAAATCGCTTTTCTGGTATCCATGGTAGAGTCCTTGGAAAACGATGAACGTTAAACGATGAACCAAAAACCATTGGAATGACGGAATAGTGGAATAATGGGTTAGGAAAATTTACTTTTGTGGACTTACCCAACATTCCATTATTCCAATCTTCCATTATTCCCGAATTTCATTTACCGAAACCGGATGTTTACCGGTGGGGTTTGAGACGTTCCAGCAGTTTTGGATCGACGACCATCCCCAGTTTCCCGGCCAAATCGCAGTGCAAGATGGCAAGATTAAATTCTTCTCTCTCGGCATAGATGAACGCCAGGTGATAGTGAGGCAATGCATATTTGGGATCGATCTCCAGGGCTTTTTTAAAAGAAGCGATGGCCTCATCCACCCTTCCCTGCCGGCGATGGATACTGCCGATATTGAAATGGGCCCTGGCGTAGTCCGGCTTGATCTCAATCGCCTTCCTGTATTCGGCAAGGGCTTCATCCATCTTGCCCTTTCTGAAATGGACATTCCCCAAATTATTATGAACCTCCGGATAATCCGGTCTAATCTGGAGGGCCTTTTGATATTGGGTCATCGAATCGTTGAGGTTGCCTTTTTCATAGTACGCAAGGCCTAAATTGAAATGGGCCTCGGCCAGTTGGGGGTTCAAACCAATCGCCTTCCTGTATTGCGAGATTTCCTTGTCCCATTTTCCCTGCCTCCCGTAGACCATACCAAGATTGAGATGGGCCCTGGCGTTCTTCGGGTCCAATTTCAGAACCTTTTCATACCCGGAGATGGCCTCTTCCAGGTTTCCCCTCTCTGCAGCGTTAAAGGCCAAATGGAAGTGTTCTTCCATGCTCAAGGCCTTTTCCTCTTTTTTCGCCTTGGTTGCCGTTCCACACGAGATCAACAGAAGGCCAACGATCGCCAGCGAACAATATTTCATTGGGATTTTCAAGGGTCTCCTCCTTTAGCCGATTTTCCCCATTGATTAACAAAAAATGGAAAGCAAATCAAGAACTATTCTCGGTTGACCAAGGGGGATAAAATCTCTTAAAGTTATCTCTTAAGATGGAAAGGTGGATCGCTTTCATCCAGAGGCGTTTTTATTACGGCTGGGCCATCGTCGGCCTGGCCATGGTTTCCATGTCATTCTGGTTCGGCCTTCGAACCACCTTTTCCGTTTTTTTCGTCGCACTCATCGACCATTTCGGCTGGAGTCGTGCCGAAACGGCCGGGGCCCAGTCCGTCTCCCTGCTCGTCTACATGGTGATGGCCCCGGCGGTTGGGATTCTGGTCGACCGGATTGGACCCCGCAACATAGTCCTGACGGGAACCCTCCTGCTGGGAGCGGGGCTTCTCCTCTGCACCCGGATCAACTCCCTCTTCCATTTTTATCTCTTTTTCGGGGTGATTGCGGGGGCGGGAGTGACCTGCCTGAGTATTGCTCCCTTTACAGTCATCCTCTCCCACTGGTTTGAGAAAAAGAGAGGAACGGCGAACGGATGGGCAAGCGTGGGAATGGGCCTGGGGACCTTTCTATTTGTCCCTTTCATTCAGTCCCTGATCTCTTTTCATGGCTGGAGATTCGCGTATCTCATCTTGTCGGTTCTCGTTTTTACGATCCCCCTTCCCCTGATAGCCCTTTTTCTCCGTCATCGCCCCGAGGAGATGGGGATCGTTGCGAATGGAGTTACTCCTGTCGCGGGCTTGGAGAAAGAATCTTGGGGGGGAGAGAAGAAACGGTGGGATGCCGGCCCTGCGGTCACGCCTGAAAAAGGGAAGATAAGGGATCTCATGAAGACGAGAAGGTTCTGGTCTTTTCTTCTTTTCCCGGCCACGATGGTTTTGGGCGTCTACATCGTCATCGTCCACCACGTGAAATACCTCGTAGACCTCGGTGTGGAAGGAATCTGGGCGGCCTCTCTATTCGGCGCCACCGGGGCCCTCTCGGCCGTTTTCCGTATCTTCTGGGGATGGCTCTCGGACCGGATCGGCAGAGAGATCACGTTCACCCTTGGGGGGAGCTGTTTCATTTTGGGCATTCTGTCTCTCATCCTCTTCCAGAAAAACCCCTCCCCATCCTTCCTCTGGTTCTTCGCTTTCTTCTTCGGAGCCGGATGGGGCTCGACCGCCCCCATGTTTATGTCGATTGCCGGAGATCTTTATAAGGGAAGACATTTCGGACTGATCTACGGCCTGCTCGAAGGCATGATCGGGATAGGCGCTGCGGCCGGTTCATGGGTGGCAGGTTATATCTTCGATCAAACCCAAAGCTATTCGGGAGCTTTCACCCTGGCCATCCTATCCTGCGCCATTTCCGTTCTCCTGGTCTGGCATGTCGCCCCCCGGAAATTCCGTCGGACCGAACCCACCCCCAGCTTATAATCCTCCTTTGCCTTTCAGCTCCCTCTATGCTACTATCGGCTTTAAATCATGGGCCTTTTTACCATACCGATAAAATGGGAGGGGGTTTACGAAAACGATCCTTATCATCGAAGACGAAAAAGATATTGCCGATTTAATCGAATACCACTTGAGGCAATCCGGTTTCAATGCGGTCAAAACATTCGATGGTCCATCGGGACTGGATCAAGCCAGAAAGATTCGTCCCGGACTCATCGTCCTCGATCTCTTGCTCCCCGGGATGGATGGAAAGGATGTCTGCCGGGCCATCAAATCGAATCCCCTCACGCAATCAACCCCTATCCTGATGCTGACGGCTAAGACAGAAGAGATGGACCGGGTCATAGGATTCGAACTGGGCGCGGATGATTATGTGACCAAACCCTTCAGTCCGAGGGAACTGGTGTTGAGGGTCAAGGCAATCTTGAGAAGAAAAGAGGCTCTCCAGGAGGAGCAGAAAATCATTCAGATCGGAGACCTCCTGATCGATTTGGAACGGCATCAAGTGTCTATTAAAAAAAGCCCTGTCCGTTTAACCTCCACGGAGTTCAAACTCCTTTTTGAACTGGCCTCAAGGAGGGGAAGGATTCAGACGCGTGAAAACCTCCTCAATAAAGTCTGGGGATATACCTATGAGGGTTATGCCCGGACTGTTGATACCCATGTCCGCCGGTTAAGAGAGAAACTTGGGTTATCGGGGGATTGGATCGAGACGGTTCGTGGTGTCGGATACCGGTTTCGTGACGAGGAAGAATGAAGCCCCCTATTCAATGGAAATTGACCGCTCTTTTACTCTTTCTTGCCCTGCTTTTTGTTCTCATCCAGTGGTTATTGATCTTTTCTTTTGAGATTTCCCTCTCCAAGGCTACCCTCCTTGGTTTCGTCACCGTATCCATCATAGCCTTTCTGTCGTTGAAATCGCTTACCCCGTCGATAAAAGACCGGTCTTCTAAAACCACCGAGGAAGTGAATGTCCATCTCGAGAATAAAATGAATGAGATTTCCAGAGAAAAGGATTATCTCCTGACCGTCCTGAAAGGGATGGCGGAAGGCATCCTCGTCGTGAACGAAAGAGGAAGGATCCGGATGGTGAACGAGGCCTTGATTAAATTATTTTCCCTCCCCCGGGAGGTGATCGATAAAATCCCCCTTGAACTGATTCGTAATGCAGAACTGGAGGAAGCCCTCCGGTCGGCTATCAAGGGTGGAAAAGATGCGGCCTTCGAATTAACGCTTCCCTTCTTTCCGGAGAGAAACTTCGAGGTAACGGTCGTGGGACTTCCTCCTTTGGCTGAAAGGAACCATCAGGAGGGAGGAATCATCGGAGGAGCCATCGCCGTTTTCCACGATATCACCCGTTTGAAGGAGTTGGAACGGGTGCGCCAGGATTTTGTGGCCAACGTCTCCCACCAATTGAGAACGCCCTTGACGACCATCAAAGGTTATGCGGAGACCCTTTTGGAAGGAGCCCTCAAGGAAGAGGTTGCCTATTCGTTCGTTCATATCATTCAGAGAAACGCCGATCGCTTAACAAAGATCGTTGAAGATCTTCTGATGTTGTCAAAGATCGACTCAAAGGAGGCCCAACTCAAAAAAGAGGCCATCCGGATCGAGGAGGTCATCCATGATGTTCTGGATGATGTGAAGGAATCGGCGGAAAGGAAAAAGATCGACATCTTCCAGAGTGAGATCTCTCCCCCGCTTTCTGTCAAAGCCGACCGAAGTTCCTTAGAACAGGTTCTCATTAACCTTTTTGACAATGCGATCAAATATAGCCATGAGGGAGGCAGAATCATCATCTCCGTCATTGAAAAAGAACAAAATGAAATTCAGTTTTCGATTCGGGACAATGGAATCGGAATTCCCAAAGAGGATCTCCCAAGAATTTTTGAACGGTTTTACCGCGTGGATAAAGGAAGGGCTCAGGAATTAGGAGGGACCGGCCTCGGCCTCTCTATTGTCAAGCATATCGTCCAGGCTCACGGTGGAAGGGTGTGGGTTGAAAGCCGATGGGGTGAAGGTTCAACTTTCTACTTCACCTTGCCAGCCTACAGAAAATGACATGACCGTTATTCCATGAAACTCAGAGGTTTTTGGCTAAATCTTTAACCCGGTCAAAATCGGATTCTGCAATCCGGAGGATGAACATTGCATCTTGGCACTCTTCGGTGGTGGACCCATAGATATAATCGATGTTGACGCTGGCTTCACCAAACCGTTTTGCCACTTTTCCAAGCATCCCGGGTTTATTCGCCAGCTTAAATACCAAAACATGATCCTTGGATACGAGGTGCTTTGATTTAAGCAATTCCTCTTCTGCCTTCCTGGGGTGGTCCACGAGAATTCGAATTAAAGAGTAGTCCGAGGAGTCTTTCAGGATACCCCGGTAGCTCTCCGCAAGAGCGATTCTTCTGCCGGTCTTTTCTCTCATATTAAAAAGCTCTTTGACCGAATCCTTTGCATTCTGGATGCTCATCGCCAGGATATTGACCTGGGCCGTCTTCAACACATCACACATCTTCGAAAGCTCCCCGGGGGCATTCGTCAAAATCACCGATAGTTGTATTCTTTTTTCCATCAAACCCTCCCTGACTCCTATTTAAAATTGATGCAAAATATCAGATCACTTTCTCAAGGTCAAGAAGTTAGCCCTTAAGATCTCGAATTTCCAAAGCGGTGCTGAGGGCCCGGTTAAGCTCCTCGATCTTTTGTGGGGAAAGCGATCCGATAAAGTTTGTCAGGACCGGCTTTAGCAGACTCACCAGTTCATCACAATGAATACTGCTATCGTGCTTTAACCCTTCATTTACCCCGACCAAAACCTGAGTGGAAAGACCATCATAAGCTGAATAAATCGGGACACAAATGATTGTGGAGAAACGGGAATCGATGAGAATTTGGCGGCTTACAATAACAAAAACTCTTGATTTTTTGGGATCCTTGGCCGAAGGACTATCCACACGATACAGTTCACCACGTTTCACAAACCCACCTGATAGGCAAGGACATCCATTGCTTCTTGGTTTAGGTAATCCGCACGGTGATTGATAATTTCAAGGTCTCTGGCATCCTGCTGCCCACGAATCAACTGCTTAATAAAAACACGAACAGCCTTTTCAATAAACTCGGATCGGTTATTATACTCCCTCGCATATTCATCAATCGCTTTCAACAAGTCCTTAGATAAGGTTATAGATGTCTTGACTTTCATACTACCAATATGCTCCGGAAATAACACCTTGTCAAGAGTTGCTCCATGTACCCAATGAACAAGAGTATCAACTGTCCACTATCTCCCCAAGGATGTTTTCCCTTTTTTTCTTTCATGGGCATCCCATTTGTTAAACGTTGGTGAATAAGGTTCAATGACTCAACCTGATGATGCACCATCGCTCTGCAATGAGTTTTGATGAATTCATTCTATCATATTCCCGAAATAATCTTATATCTCACCTTTTCTGAATATGAGTTGTACCCTTCAAGCTCTTCAAGCAATGTCTTATCTTCCAAAACGGTCCGAATAAGGATGAGCAGGCTCAAAGCTCCGCTCGGAAGAAGGCTCCAGAGTCTTCCTTAAAACTCTTTGATATGATATAGAGATTTACCATAATTCTTGAGATAATTGAAGAGAGAATCTCGTGCTCCCCGATGGCCTGAAAATAGTTAACCAAGATTTAAAGTGTTTGTAACCAGATCGTAACAAAGAGGGGTTATTCTGAGAACACCAAATTCAAAAAGGAGGAAAGGGTTATGAAGAAAAGGAGTGCGAAGGTTCTGTTTAGTGTGTTGTGGATTGGGTATTTGAGCATCTTTTTTCTTGCCCCGCTTGCAATGGGCCAAAACATGATCCAGATCAAGGGATCGGACTCGGAAGTGAACCTGGTGCAGAAGCTTGCCGAGGAATTCATGAAGAAGCACCCGGGTGTCAATATTGCGGTGACAGGCGGCGGTTCAGGCACGGGAATCGCGGCCCTGATTAACAAGACGACGGATATTGCCAATTCTTCGCGTGATCTCAGTCCCAAGGAAGAAGAGTTCGCAAAGAAAGCAGGAGTGGAACCGTTCCGGGTTGTTTTTGCCACCGATGGAATTTCGGCAATTCTTCATCCCGATAACCCCATCTCTAAACTGACCCTTGAGCAACTGGGTAAGATTTTTAAAGGGGATATCAGGAATTGGAAGAACGTCGGCGGTCCGGACATGAAGATCTCCCTTTACGGCCGGCAGAGCAACTCCGGGACGTTTGTTTTCTTCAGGGAGTTCGTGGTCAAAGGCGATTATTCCCCTCACAAGAAAATGATGAATGGGAATGCGCAAATTGTGGAAGGGGTTCAGCGCGACAAAGCCGGCATCGGCTATGTCGCCGTCGGTTACGTGGTTAATGATAAAGGGGAAGTAAAACCGGGCATTAAGATTTTAAATATCGCCAGGGACGCTCAATCCGAAGCCTATTCCCCTGCCATGATGGAAAATGTCATGACCGGCAAATACCCGATCAGCCGCCCCTTAAACCAATATCTCGTCGGAAAACCGGGGGGTAAGGTCCTGGACTTTATTAAGTTTGAATTAAGTCCGGAGGGGCAGGAATTGGTCCGCAGGCAAGGATTTTTTCCCGTCCAGAAACACTGGATGGATTTTAATCGTAAGCAGGGCATCTAAAGCCTAAACCTGGCCGAACAATAGGATGGTCAAGGGAAAGTTTTTCTTCATGAACGAAGAAAACTTTCCCTTGATTTTTATTTACAAATTGAGGATGATACGGATGAAAATCGAAGCCAATATTGGAGAAGGCGTCCTGGAGAAAAAGGGGATCACTTTCGCCGAGGTTCGAAGCCAGAGAATCAAAGAATTCTTCATCGAACGGTTTTTTTTCGTCAACGGTTTGCTGGCGATCCTGATCCTCCTGGGTATCTTTTCGCTCCTTTTTGCCAAGGGTTATCCCGCTTTAAAGGAACTTGGCTGGACAACTTTTCTCCTCAGCGCACAGTGGAATCCCACCGCTTACGAAATCCCCCGCTATGGGATCCTCTCCCTGATCAATAGCACGCTGATGGTCACCCTTGGCGCCCTTGCTTTTGCGGTGCCGCTGGGGGTCGCCTGCGCCGCTTTTATCTCCGAAGCGGCGTCTCCTCGAATTCGAGAGATTCTCAAGCCTACGGTGGAAATCCTGGCGGCAATTCCTTCAGTGGTGATCGGATTCCTCGGAATTGTCCTGGTCAATCCGGCGCTATCCACCCTTTTTGGAATTTCCCATGGTCTCAATGCGTTAAACGGTTCCATTTTACTCGCCATCATGGCTCTCCCGACGATCATCAGCCTCTCGGAAGACGCCTTGAAGGCCGTCCCAAAAACCTACAAAGAGGCCTCGTACGCCCTCGGGGCCAATCGCTGGCAGACGATCGTCCGCGTCTCTGTTCCCTCTGCCCTTTCCGGAATCATCGCTTCCATCATGCTCGGCATGGGACGGGCAATTGGAGAAACCATGACCGTTCTCATGGCGACGGGAAACGCCAGGGCCTTGACCTTTAACTTCCTCGATCCCATTCAAACGATGACGGCCACGATTGCGATCGAACTGGGAGAAGTCCCTTACAACACCACACACTACTACGCCCTTTTTATTATCGGATTTGTTCTCTTCCTGATGACCTTTCTGGTCAACCTGGTCTCGGATATCATTCTCCAGAAATACCAGGAGGTGGAACGATGAAGAGAAAATGGTCCGAACAATTAGGATTTCTCATTCTCACACTCTCCACTGTCCTTGTTGTCTTCGTTCTCGGGGTAATCCTGTTCGACATCATCTCCAAGGGAATCAGCGTCATTTCATGGGAATTCCTCACCCATCCCCCCCGGGATGGCATGACGAAGGGGGGAATCTTTCCGGCCCTCCTGGGCACGTTTTTGGTCAGCGTCATAACGGTCCTTTTCGCTGTCCCCCTGGGCATGTTCGCGGCCATCTATCTCCATGAATATGCCCGGGCCGGCAAACTTACCCGGTTGATCCGTCTTTCCATCCGCAATCTCTCGGGAGTTCCTTCCATCGTCTATGGGCTCTTTGGAGTGGTCATATTCGTTCAAATATTGAATTTTGGGACATCCATCCTTTCGGCAGGCCTCACTTTGGGCCTGCTGACCCTTCCCTGGACGATCACGGCCTGTGAAGAGGCCCTCAAAACGGTCCCGAAGTCTTACCGGGAAGGAGCGCTCGCCCTCGGAGCCACGAAATGGTATTCGATCCGAACCAATGTATTGCCTTATGCGATTCCCGGGATGTTGACCGGGACGATTCTCGGCCTGGCAAGGGCTGCCGGGGAAACCGCTCCGATCCTCTTCACCGGGGCCGCCTTTTTCCTTCCTCACCTCCCGAAATCCATTTTCGACCAGTTTATGGCCCTGCCCTATCACCTTTATATCCTGGCCACACAGCATCACGCGATCACACAGGTCAGGCCCATCGCCTACGGCACGGCGCTTGTCCTCCTGGCCTTGGTTCTTACACTCAGTTTTACGGCTATCCTGGTTCGTTATCGATTCCGAAAAAAAATGAGGGGATAACACATGAGTCACCACTTTAAAATCCTGGTCCGCCATCTCAACTTTTATTATGGGGATGTTCAGGCCCTAAAAAATATCAATTTGGAAATTCCGGCCAACCATGTGACCGCCCTGATCGGCCCCTCCGGATGCGGAAAGACAACGTTTCTCCGCTGCCTGAACCGGATGAATGACATCATCGAAGGCACAAGAATCGAAGGGGAAATTCTTCTGGATGGGACCAATATCTGCGGTCGTGAGGTCGACCCGGTGCAGGTCAGGCGGAAAGTCGGGATGGTCTTTCAAAAATCGAATCCCTTTCCTAAAACCATCTTTGATAACGTGGCCTATGGTCTGAGGATCAACGGAAACTTTTCGAAACGAGAGACCGAAGAGCTTGTTGAAAAGAGCCTGAAAGATTCCGCCCTGTGGGACGAAGTGTCAGGCCGGCTCGAGGATTCTGCGATGGAGCTTTCCGGAGGGCAACAGCAGCGACTCTGCATCGCCCGGGCCCTGGCCGTTAAACCGGATGTCCTGTTGATGGACGAGCCGGCTTCGGCGCTCGATCCGATCGCGACACAGAAGATTGAGGAGTTAATACGTGAACTAAAAACCAAATACACCATCGTCATTGTCACTCATAATATGCAACAGGCCGCCCGGGTTTCAGATTACACTGCCTTTTTTTACTTAGGCGAACTGATCGAGGTGGACCGCACGGATAAGATTTTTACCCATCCCGGTTTGAAGAGGACAGAGGATTACATCACAGGACGCTTCGGATAACGATATGTGCGGCAACATCGCTTGATTACACAGATTCCAAATCTCGATTACTCAGATGAAGGACCAGCTTACAGAACGTATCATCGGATGGCGTATTTTAATCAGTGTCATCTTTACCCCGTTAGAAAATCGAAGACTTTCTAACGGGGCTTATTGAACTCTGTGTAATCTTTTTTTAAAGGAGAGGACGATGACCACGGAAACCCAATTTCAAAAAGAACTCGAAGAGCTGAAAGGACACCTGTTAAGAATGGCGACCCTGGTGGAAGAAACCATCCATGATGCCGTTCAGTCACTGGTCAAAAGGGACTCCGAACTGGCGAATCAGATCTTCAAGAGAGAAAAACAGATTAATGATATGGAACTCGCTATCGATGAGATGTGTTTAAAACTTTTGGCTCTGAGACAACCGATGGCGGTGGACCTCCGTTTTATTACCTCAGCCATGAAGATCATTACCGACCTGGAACGGATGGGGGACCAGGCGGTCAACATCGCGGAACGCGCCCTCACTTTGAACCAGGAACCCCAACTGAAACCCTACATCGATCTCCCCCGGATGGCTGAAATTGCCCAGTCGATGGTCAAAGACGTCCTGGATGCCTTTGTCAACCGCGACTCTAAACTGGCGCGCTCCGTCTGCGAAAGGGATGACCTTGTTGATGGATTAAATGATCAGGTCTTCAGAGAACTTCTCACCTATATGATTTCAGATCAGAAGACCATTACAAGAGCCGTTCACCTGATCATCGTCGGCCGGTGTCTCGAGCGCATTGCCGATCACGCCACCAATATCGCCGAGGATGTGATCTTCATGGTCGATGCCATTGTGATCAAGCATCATGCGGACACCCAGGAAAAGGAGAAATCCTAGATTCGAAGCACGAATTTCGAAACAACCCTGAATGATCAAATTTCAAATGACCAAAACAAATCAGGGTTTAAGGAGTTTGAATTTTGGAAATTTGAATTTGTTTCGTGCTTCGATATTCGAATTTCGAATTTATCTTCACCAAATCCAATTCAGTCCAGTCTCATGAGGTGTTGGGAATGAAATATGATACCAACCCTGAAATCCTAAAGAAACAGGTGATCATTGAGACTTTCCGTTCCAGCGGTCCGGGGGGACAGAGGAAGAACAAGGTGGAAACCTCCGTCCGGCTGAAACATCTTCCTTCCGGCATCACCGTGACCGCAACCGAACACCGGCTTCAATCGCACAATCTCAGGCTTGCCTTTGAAAGACTCAGAGACAGGCTGAAGAAACTGAACCAGCCCAGGAGGCGCCGGATTCCCACCTCCGTCCCGGTTAGGGCCGTTGAAATTAAAAAAGAGGGGAAGAAAATGCTTTCAGGCAAGAAACGGTTAAGAAGAAAAATCGACCAACATCCGGACCGGTGGGAGGAATAAAAAAAGAGGGGCGGCTTTTTGCAACCCCTCTGGCGATTTGGTAGCGGGGGCTAGATTTGAACTAGCGACCTTCGGGTTATGAGCCCGACGAGCTACCGGACTGCTCCACCCCGCGATTTTTCCTAAGACTAATCCATTCATGAGGATTTGTCAAGTTTTTCACAGATTTTCCGCCCTTTCTTGACATCCATCCTTGCCCCCCTTAGAATATAAAAAAATGAAAAAGACGACCTACTTCTATATCCTGAAAGAGATCTTTCCGGTCTTCCTGATCGGTCTGATGACGTTTACCGTCATCCTCCTGATGGATAAGATCCTTAAACTCATCGAATTGATCGTCACCCGGGGGGTCAGCCTGTCGCAGGTTCTCATGCTCCTCCTTTTCATCTCCCCCTCCTTCCTCATCTTCACCCTTCCGATGGCCTTCCTTCTGAGCACACTGCTTTCCTTCGGAAGGTTATCCGGCGACAGTGAGATCACCGCCTTTAAAGCCTCGGGGATCAGCCTCTATCAGCTCTATTTCCCCGTTCTCCTGTTCTCCATCGGGACCTATCTCCTCACCACGTTCCTCGTCCTCTATGGCCTCCCCTGGGGAAACCGTGGTTTCAAGGCAACCGTCTTCCTGTTGGCCCAATCCAAGGCGGACATCGAAATTAAGGAAAGGGTTTTCAACGATTCCTTCGACGGATTTGTGATCTATGTCGATAAGGTTCCGATTCAGGGAAAGAAGATGGAGGGCATTCTGATCTATGATGAGAGGGATAAGGAGAGGTTGAATACCATTTTTGCCAGGGAGGGTTTGCTGGTCAGCAATCCGAAATCCCAGGAGGTCCTCTTGCGGCTCACCAACGGGGATATCCATCGATTTGAACCCCGGACCAATACTTACCAGAAGATGCAATTCGATACCTATGATCTCAGACTTGAGCTGGCATCGGCCTTTGCTGCGGTGGGAAGGAAACTGAGGGAACATGAGATGTCGATCGACGACATCAAGGGCATCATCGATAAGAAGAAAGCCCGGGGGGAAGACATCACCCCGCAGGAGGTGGCACTGCATAAGCGATATTCCATCCCCTTCTCCTGCCTGGTCTTTGGCCTGATCGGCGTTCCTCTCGGGATTCAGCCCCGCCGTTCAGGAAGATCCTATGGATTTATTCTCAGCATTCTCCTCCTGCTGGCCTATTACATCTCGCTCACCGGTTCGGAAATCCTCGCCATCCGGAAAACGATCCCTCCCTTTTTATCGGGATGGGCCCCCAACATCCTCTTCGGAGGGTTCGGAATCTACCTCCTCATCGGGACGTCAAGAGAATCTCCCTTCAGGCCCCTGATCTGGGTGACGGAGGCAATTGAATTCATTGAGAGGAAGTGGAAAGGACTCTTCGAAGATGTTTGAAAACCACCGGGTTCTCCACGGCTATGTCCTCCGCGAGTACATGAAGGTCCTTTTGCTCAGCCTGAGCAGTTTGATCCTCATCTATATCATCGTCCTCTTTTTTGAGAAGATGGACCTTTTCACCAAGCACCGGGCATCATCCCTTTTCATCTTCGAATACCTCCTCTATAAAGTCCCCGAAGTCGTCTTTCAATGGACCCTTCCTTATTCGGTCCTACTTTCCACCCTTCTGACCCTGGGCGCCCTTTCCCGGCACAGCGAGATCACCGCCATGAAGGCGGGAGGCGTCAGCCTCTACCGAATTACTTTTCCTCTATTGATCATCGCCCTCTTCATCAGCCTCTTCTCTTTCCTGGGAAACGAATATCTCGTCCCCCTGACCAACCAGAAAGCCCAGCACGTCCTCTCCGTTAAGGTCAGGAAGGAACAGCAAACCAGTTTTTTCAAGAATTACAAGATCTGGCACCACGGCGAGCGCGGCATCTTCAACATCCGAATGCTGGATGCGGAGGAAAAAGTATTAAAGGGATTTACCTTCTATCAATTCGATGACCGGTTCCGTTGCACCCAGCGGGTCGACGCACGTGAAGCAAGATGGATCGATGGAAAATGGAAGCTCCATCAAGGCGCGGTCCGGGAATTCGGCGAGGGAGGCTCGATTCGCACCATTCTTTTTAAGGAAATGGAGTTTTATCTGTCAGAGAGCTGGGAATCTTTTCAGAGCATCGAACGTAAGTCGCGGGAGATGAGCTATACCGAGCTTCGAAACTATATCCGGAAGATTGAGGCCTCGGGTTACGATTCAACCCGGTACCTGGTGGACATCTATTCGAAACTTTCCTATCCCCTGCTGAATCTCATCATGGTCCTGATCGGTATTCCCTTTGCCCTGAAGACCGGCCGGGCCGGAGGGGCGGCGCTGAGCATTGGAATCAGCGTGATGATCGGATTTGCCTATGGCGTCACCTTCTACATCTTCCTCTCTTTTGGAAAATCAGGAGTCCTCCCCCCCTTCCTTGCGGCCTGGACGCCGACCCTCCTCTTCGGCCTCGCAGGGATCTTTACCCTCACCAGCATACGGCAGTAGACACCTTTCCTCCGATGGTTCACTCGCTTTCCCAACCATAGGCCCCGATCAATTTGACAAATCGGCAACCTCCCAAATCCTCCTTCTTCATCCCCTCTTCCGTCTTCCTGATCCGGAAAAGATCCTGGGTCGTTGCATCTCCCACCGGTATGATCAGCCTCCCTCCCATGGACAGCTGGTCATACAAAGGCCGGGGAATCTCCGGAGATCCGGCAGTCACCATGATGGCGTCAAAGAGACCTTTCTCCGCCCATCCGTAGGTGCCGTCGAAGATCTTGATCTCCACGTTGAAATACCCCAGTTCATAGAGCAACTTCCTGGCCCGGAGGGCCAGGGAACGAATCCTTTCAACCGAAAAGACCTCCTGGACCAGCTCGGCCAGGACGGCTGTCTGGTAACCAGAACCCGCCCCGATCTCAAGAACCCTCTCTTTTCCCTTTAACTCCATGGCCTCGGTCATCAGGGCAACCATATAGGGTTGCGAAATGGTCTGCTTCTCCCCGATCGGAAGAGGATGATCCCCGTAAACCTGGTTCTGGAGCGCCTCCTCGACGAAGAGGTGACGCGGCACTTTCTTCATGGCGGCAATCACGCGGGAATCCTTGATCCCGCGCGCGACAATCTGCTCCTCTACCATTTTCAATCTCGCCTTCGAAAAATCGAACATTTCTATCAGTGCCTAAAGTTTTAAGTGAACTAAAAAAACTAAAGTTATTCTTCTTTTTCGGCTTTCTTTTTCAGTTCGCTCAGGATATTCAAAGCCTCAAGGGGGGTCATCTGATCGGGATCGATTTTTTTCAATTCCGAGCGGAGGGGATCGGACGCGGAAAAGAGGGAGGGCTGAATCGGCATCCTGGGCTTGGATGCGGCGGTCTTCGACTTGGCAATTTTGGGCATGCCCGTCGAATCGAATTCTCCCCTTTCAAGATTGGAGAGGATCTCCTTGGCCCGGTCAATTACGTTTGCGGGAAGGCCTGCCAGCCGGGCCACCTGAATCCCGTAGCTCCGGTTGGCTCCCCCCTCCACCACTTTCCTGAGAAAGATGATCTCTCCCCCCCATTCTTTGACTGCCACGTTAAAATTTCTCACCCGTTCCTTGGTCAGGGCCAATTCCGTCAATTCGTGGTAATGCGTCGCGAAAAGGGTCCTCGGCCTGAGCACGGGATGGTCGTGGAGATGCTCCGCCACGGCCCAGGCGATGCTCAACCCGTCAAAGGTGCTTGTCCCCCTTCCGACCTCATCGAGCACGACGAGGCTTCTCGATGTGGCCTGCTGGAGGATGCGGGCGGTCTCCATCATCTCTACCATGAAGGTGCTCTGGCCCCTCATGATATTGTCCAGGGCGCCGATACGGGTAAAAATCCGGTCTACCAGCCCGATCCGGGCTTCGGCCGCAGGGACAAAGCTTCCCGTCTGCGCCATCAGGATGATGATGGCCACCTGTCTCAAGTAGGTCGATTTACCCGCCATATTCGGCCCGGTGAGGATGAGGATCTGATGCTCATCGCGATCAAGGATGGTGTCGTTGGGAACGAACCTCTCGGAAAGGGTCATCCGTTCAAGCACCGGATGCCTGCCATCCTGGATCACAATCTCTTCGCCCTCGTCGAGGATGGGCCGGCAATAATCGTATCGGTCCGCCACTTCGGCCATGGAGCCTAAGGCATCGATCACGGCGATGGCGGAGGCTGTCTTCTGGAGCTTCGGCATCTCCCCGGAAACTCTCTCGCGTATCTCCTCGAAGAGCCTGTATTCGAGCTGGCGGATCGCCTCCTCTGCGCCCAGCACCCGGGTCTCGAACTCCTTTAACTCCGGTGTAATAAACCGCTCGGCATTGACCAGCGTCTGTCTCCTGATGTAATGGTCCGGAACGAGGTGGAGATTGCTCTTGGTCACTTCGATATAATATCCGAAGACCTGGTTGTATCGAATCTTCAGAGAAGCGATGCCCGTCTTCTTCCTCTCTTCAGCCTCTAATTGAATAATCCACTTCTTCCCTTCCCGGCCGATCTCCCTTAACTCATCCAGTTCTGTGTTGAAATTGGGCTTGATGATTCCCCCTTCTTTCACTGTGAGGGGAGGATTGTCAACGATGGAGGATTCAAGGAACATGAAAAGTCCTTCGAAACCTTCGGTCTCCCCGGCGACCTCCTTGAGGAGAGAGGAGGTAAATCCCTGGAGAAGAAGTTTCAGATCGGGCAGGCGCTGGAGGGAATTTTTTAACCCGATAAGATCCCGGGCATTGGCATGCCCGAGGAAGATCCGGGAGGCAAGCCTCTCGATATCCTGAATTCCTTCCAAGGGCTCCCTCACCCGCTTCCTCTCGATCGCCTTCTCCTTCAATTCGGAAACGCTTTCGAGCCTCCGTTCGATCTCTACGAGGTCCATCAGGGGATAATTCAGCCACTGTTTCAGTTTTCTGCCCCCCATGGCGGTCTCCGTTTCATCCAACACCCAGAAGAGAGATCCTTTTTTCCCCTGGTCGAAGAGGGTCTGGGTCATTTCCAGGTTTCGCTTGGTGACTTCGTCGATGACCATGAAGTCTTGAATCCGATAAAAGGTGATGGACCGGATATGGGAAAGGGGTTTCTTCTGATTCTCTTCCGCATAAAAGAGGACCATCTCCGTGGCCGTGGCAGCCAGCGGAAATTCACGGGGAATCGAATCCAGGCCGGGTTCATGAAGGGGGTGCGAGGAGTCGAAATTCAAATCTTCCAGGAAATGGATCAGGCCTTCTTGAAACCTATTTTTAAAAGCGGCGAAGCAGGGGTGTTCCTGAAAACGGCGAAAGGAAAGAATCTCCTTCGGTTCATTCCGGAGCACTTCGTTCAGAAAGGGTTCGAATCCGGAAACCTGGCAGGCCTTCAATTCGCCGGTGGAGATATCGAGAAAGGCGAACCCGAAGACTTCTCCTTCGGCACAGAAACCCATGAGGTAATTGTTCTCACCGGTGCCCAGGTGGATGGAATCCGTGGTAAGTCCCGGGGTAAAAACCCTGACGACCTCCCGCTTCAAAATTCCCCTGGCCTGTTTCGGATCCTCCACCTGGTCGCAGAGGGCAACCTTATAGCCCTTTTGAAGAAGCCTGGAGATATAGGTTTCGGCGGTGAAGTGGGGAACGCCACAGAGCGGGATGCTGTCCTTCCGGCCTTTGTCCCTCGACGTCAACGCAATATCCAGTTCCTTCGAAGCCACCCGCGCGTCTTCAAAAAACATTTCATAAAAATCGCCCATGCGAAAGAAGAGAATCGAATCCGGATACCGGCTCTTTATCTGGAGATACTGCTTGATCATTGGGGTCAAGGATTGGATCGCCATTTGAGAAAATAATCTAACAGAATCAAACGGGGTTGTAAATGCGGGGATTTCAGAAAGTTCGGGGTTCGGAGTTCGAGGTTCGGAGTTAAAGCATAAATTAAGGAAAAAGAGGGACCACGTCGAGCCCCAGGGTCTCAGGGTATCCGAGCATGATATTCATATTCTGGATGGCTTCGCCGGAAGCGCCCTTCACCAGGTTGTCGATGGCTGTGACCACAACGGCCCGGCCATCGGCCTCACTTGCCACCGCGCCGATATCGCAGAAATTGGAGCCTCTGACGTCTTTTGTGTTGGGGAGTTTCCCCCTGGGATAAATCCGGACAAAGGGTTCCCCTTCATAAGATTCCTGAAAAGCATCTAAGAGCTCTTCGGTCTTCATCTTCTTTGTCAGGTGAACATAGAGGGTTGTCAGAATTCCCCGGTCCATCGGAATGAGATGGGGAACGAAGGCAACTTCAATCTTTTTCTGAGCCAGCAGGCTCAACTCCTGCTCAATCTCCGGGGTATGCCGGTGTGCAAAGATCTTGTAAGCTTTGACTCCCTCGTTCACCTCGCAGAAGAGCGACTCCAGGACCACATCCCGGCCCGCGCCGCTTACACCCGATTTGGAATCGACGACAATACCCTCCGGAGTGATGAGCCCTTTCTTGATCAGAGGGATCAAACCGATCAAGGCGCCTGTTGGATAGCAACCCGGATTCCCGACAATCTTTGCGCTTCGGATCTTGTCCCGATGGAGTTCCGGGAGTCCATAGACAGATTCGCCAAGAAGATCCGGAGCCGTATGTTTCTGGTACCAGCGCTCATAAACCTCAGGGTCTTTCAACCGAAAATCGGCGCTCAGATCAACCACTCTTTTACCCGCCCGGTAAAATAACGGGACCGTCTCCATTGCGGTCTTATGGGGAACCGCCGTAAAAACAAATTCTGTTTTCTTTGAAATCTCTTCTACGGATAGCTCTTCACATTTTATCTGGAGTTGTTTCATTAGGGAGGAAAAGACCCGGCCAATCTGAACCCCGGCATATTTTTGAGAGGTAAGCGCGGCCACCTCCACCTCAGGATGATGAATGAGAAGGCGGAGAAGTTCCACTCCCGTATACCCCGTCGCCCCAATAATCCCAACTTTCGTCTTCATCGGTCTTCCTTTCCTATGTCCCTGAAGAGATTACCTCCAAAAAAGCAACTGCATTGAGAATCTTTATATCCCGATATCCACCTAACTTCAACAGATGAATATCTCCGGTAACAATGTAATTCGCTCCAGCTTCCACGGCGCATTCCAGGATTCTATTGTCCTCGGCATCTTCTAAAACAACAAAGAGGGTCTTTGAAGGATTCACGAAATCTGAAATGGCAATAAGTTCCGTGAGGATGACCTGGATCGCCTCAGGAAAGTAGTCAAATTTTGGCCTTCGCAATACCCCTTTGAGTTCTTCCAGAATGGGTTCTGATAGGCACAGTTGAATTTCCCTACGGATCGTTTTCTCCAGAATCTGTCTAAGTTTGCCCCCGAAAAGAATGGCCGAGATCAGAACATTCGTATCCAAAACGACTCTGAGCACTATCCCTTCTTCTCTCTGCGGTAGGCTGCAATTTCAGATTCGACATCGGATTCCACAATCCCCTGCCGGGCAACTTTCATCTTGCCCGAATGAAATATCTGCCTCCAACGATGCCTTCGCTCAATGTAGCCTCGTGCCGCCTCCCGAATCAGTTCGGAACGTGACCGGGATTCCTCCCGCGCCACCTGATCGATCTTCTTCAGGAGCTCATCGTTGAAAGAGATATTAACCGTACTGGACTTCATCGTCTTCCCTCCCGTTCATAACAATATAGATACAATCTTTGTATATTGTCAAGAGAGCTCTGAAAAATTGGAGAGGTTAGTGGGTGCTCTTCCTTTTGGGAGCTTACCTGCCTGCCGCAGGCAGAGGGGAACCTAAATTATGGGATGAAGGATGTTACTTTCTGGGTCAATCTCTTCCTTTCTTTCTCTTTTTTCCTCCCCGCACTGAGCAGATAACGTTCTTGGCACAAAAGAAGCCTGAAAGGTTTGGACGATAGTCTTTTCTTTTGCAACATGTTATACGCCGTTGGTCACCAACGTTAAAAATTTTCTGCGAAATTAAAAACGGGCACTTCAAGTATTTTGACAGGCTTAAACTTGTCTTTCGCAAACTTCAATAACTCATCAGTAACATCGGGAGAATAGATCTTCTCTCCACATCGTTCACAGACCTCAGCGGGGACATGTTCAACAAGAAAAAGCCTATCTTCCTCTTCATAACTGAAAGTGACCAACATTTTCTTTGTTTCACCGCCACAAAAAACACATTTCATTCCTTTTTCCTCCTAACTCTATAGTCTGTGTTAGCGGACGTATGATCAATATTCAGGCGGCTTTTAATGACTCCTCATTTTGGATAATAATTTTTGGATTTTCATTTTTGGGCGGAATAGGCAACCCTTGTTCTTTTAATAGATTTACATGTTCAATCATCCCCCATTTCGCTTTATAAAGGCAATCCTCAACGGAATGCCCGATGCCTGAAAAACCTGGCAAGTCGGGGGAATAGAATCCAAAAAAATCAGGTTCCTTGGTCGCCTCAATCGCCAATGAATATTCCAAATCTATCATCTTTACACCTCCATTCTCTTTACCCCGTTAGAAAGCCCCGCTGCTTGCAGCGAGGATAAAGATAAAATTCCCTCCGGGCTGGAGGCCTTCCGGGCCAGAGGCTTTTTGGAGCGAACAAGAGGTTTAAAGCCCATGTGAGCCTTCCCGCTGGAAAGTTGAATACTTTCTAACGGGGTTTACTTCTTAATCCCTGCATCCTTCAAAATTGCATGACAAGTGCCTCTCGGAACTTCTTTGGGACCATGGTAATCAACTCTAATCAGATTGTTCCAACCTGGCTTGCCATAATATCTAATGGAGCCCTTTTCCTTTATCATCCTAAACCCACTTTGTTCCAACAATCGGACAAGCTCACTAAATTTCATACGGTATCCCTAAATCTATAAAAATTGGTCATATGTAGGCTAACGTTCGAGGCTAAAAGAAGTGCGATAGCATTTGGATGTCAATCTTTTAGCCGGTGTTATCTGCCGTTGAGACCATTATCTTAAACTGAATAATTTCCTCAGTCTGTTACTAACCTCGTCTTGAATTCGAGGAGATAGTTCACCTAATTCACGTTGGAAGAAGGGGGTGGTAACCGTCATCAGACGGTGTAATCGTAATGTAGAGGATACCCGTAAGCCCGTTGCAGCAAAATCGGCCTGTGCCGAATCTAAAATGAGGTCCGTTTCCAATAAATCGGCAGACATCCGACTACTAATAAAAGCAAGGATAACATGACGATGTATTCCGATAGGATCAGTCAAACATACCGCTGGGCGTACTTTAGTTCCCGAAAAATCATCAAATGGAAAAGGGACCAAAACCACTTTACCTCTGATCATAAAACGGCCTCCCATCCTCGTGTGTGTAAATATCCTCCTCAGGCTCTTTCAAAAAATCGAAGGCTGGGTTTGCGCTTGCTGCCCGAAGCCATCCCTTTTCATCTACTTCAGTATCTTCGGGTAATAAGATAATGACGCGAACCCTCTTTGGACCAGCAACCGGTAACGGTTCGTCTAGAACAAGCCTCCGTTCTGCATCAATCGTTCCTGTAGCTTCAATGGCTCTTTCTATATTTTCCATACTTAATTCCCTCCTGTCCTATCCATTATAACATACCCGCAATGAGCAGATAACGGGGTGGGCTTGCGAAACAAAAACGCCAAGGTCGAGAGATTCAATCTTCTCAAGGACGCCATTCCTATTTGGAAAAGTCCAATTTTTTTCAACAGGGTGCCACCTACGGCTCTCAATGGCCCTAATCTTTGTAATGATGGAGGAATCGTAAGGAAAGGAAACCGCTATCCTTCCGTATAAATCTTTGCTGATATTCACCTCTGCCATGGTGAAAAGGATATTTAAAATTATACAGGAAGTCAAGAATTTCTGATTATTGCTCCGGTTAATATTAAAAAAAAACCTGTCAGGCTGGAGGAGAAATGGCTGGGGTAGGAGTAAGATCTGAAATGAAAAAGAACGTAGCGTCGGTATTTATTGCCGACGTTTATTCGCCCCCAATAAATGGGGGCGCTACATTGATTTAAATGAAGTACCCCGCAGGAGAGCTGCGGGGTATCCAATTCCTTAAAAAAAACTTTCCTCCCTCTTGATGCCTGCCTGCCGCAGGCAGGGGGGAGGATTAAGGTGGGGGTGGTAAGAAGATCCTATCCCCCCTCACCTCGGTTGCGAGTCGAAGCGACATTTTTATAAAAAAGGGGAGGCTAAAGACCTCCCCTTCTGGGGTTATGAGATTATCGTTTGGAGTACTGGGGTCTTCGCCTGGCTCCCCTTAACCCGTATTTCTTACGCTCTTTGATCCTCGAATCCCTTGTCAGAAGCCCGGCCTTTTTCAGGGAGTCCTTGAACTCCGGATTCACCTGGAGCAGGGCTTTCGATATTCCGTGACGGACGGCCTCGGATTGGGCGGCAATCCCTCCCCCGTGGACATTGGCCTTCAGATCAAATTGATTCCTCGTCCCCGTCAGCTCGAAAGGCTGCATGATCACCATTTCGCAGGTCTCCCGTCCGAAGTACTCCTTCAGGGCTCTTTCGTTGACGATGAATTTCCCCTCGCCCGGCTCCAGCCATATCCTGGCAATGGAGGTCTTCCTTTTTCCCGTGGCATAAATAGGTTCCGGCACTTTTTTCTCCTTATCTTATTCTTTCACCCCCGCCCTTCCCCCATCGATGGGGAAGGAGAGAGAGGTTAAATCTGAAGCAGAATGGGTTTTTGGGCTTCGTGGGGATGTTTCGACCCCGCATAGATCTTCAGTTTCCGGAGCATCTGCCGGCCCAGGCTCGTTTTGGGCAACATTCCCTTCACGGCTATCCGGATCATCTCGGTCGGTTTTTTGTCCAGCAACTTCTCGGCGCTCATCTCCCGGATTCCGCCCGGATACCCCGTATGACGATAGTAAATCTTATCCTTCAATTTCTTTCCGGTCAGCGACACTTTTCCGGCATTGACGACAATGACAAAATCGCCCGTGTCCACGTGGGGGGTATAAACCGGCTTATTCTTGCCCCTTAAAATTTTGGCCAGCCCGGAGGCCAATCTTCCCAATACCTTTCCCTCGGCATTCACAAGGTACCATAGATGTTCCACTTCCTCTTTTTTCGCCTGATAAGTCTTCATTGAACCACCTTAATTAATTATCATAAAATATTACATTGTTTTCTGTCAAGAAACCCCCTCGCCCCCCCCCATGCTACCCGCGGGGCAATACCCTCCCTCCGTTTATCCCCTCTTCTTCTTTTTGATGAAATATTGATTCCAGAGCAGCACAACGGGGCTGGCCACATAAATTGTTGAATAGATCCCGGAAATCAGTCCGACGATCAGGGCAAAGGCAAAATCGTAAATGACGGGGCCTCCGAAAAAGAAGAGAATGAGCACGACCATCATCACCGTTCCCGTGGTAAGAATCGTCCTCCCGAGGGTCTCGTTGATGCTCACATTAAAGACGGTCTCGAGGCTCTCTTTCCTCATCTTCTTGACGTTCTCCCGAACCCGGTCGAAGATGACGATCGTATCATTGATCGAGAATCCGATGATCGTCAGGATGACGGCCATCAAGGGCAAAGAATATTCGAGACCGGCGAGAGAGATGGCCCCATAGGTGATGATGATGTCGTGGACCAGGGCTGCGATCCCTCCCAGGCCGAAAGCGACCTGTTTGAACCTCCAGGCCACAAAGATCAATATGGCCGCAAACGAAAGGGTCACCGCCAGGAGAGCCTTCGTTTTCAGATCGCTCCCCACTTTGGGGCCGACCACCTCCACCCTTCGAATGTCCAGGTTCTTCCCCTTGAATCGCTCCTGGAGATAGGCCTGGATCGCCTCTGACATCTTTTCCAGGTCTTCGGCGGTCTTCTCCACACGGATCAGGAATTCGTTTTCCCCTCCGAATTTCTGAACCATGGCATCCTTCGATCCCATCGCTTCCAGGGCGCTGCGAACTTCGGAAATGTTCACAGGCTGGGAAAACCTGATCTGGATCAGAATGCCGCCTGCAAAATCAACCCCGTATTTCAATCCCCCATGAAAAAGGATGGAACCCAGGCTGAGGAGAATGGCGATTGCCGAGACCCAGACCGCAAACTTCTTCTTTCCGATAAAATCGAAACGTGTTCCCGGACGAATCAATTCCATAGCCTTAACCTCTCGACTTTCTCCAAGTTAAATGCTCAACGCTTTGATCTTCACCTTCAGGGTGAGAAAGTCGAAAGCCCACCTTGTCACATAGACCGCCGTGAAGATATTTGCAAGGATTCCAATGGACAGGGTAACGGCAAATCCCCTCACCGGTCCCGTGCCGAACTGGTAGAGAAAGAGGGCGGCAATCAGGGTCGTCAGGTTGGAGTCCAATATGGTGACAAAGGCCCTTCGATAACCCTCATCCACGGCAGCCCGGACTGTTTTCCCCCACCTCAACTCCTCCTTGATCCGCTCGAAAATCAATATGTTCGCATCCACCGCCATTCCGATCGAAAGGACGAGGCCCGCAATGCCCGGAAGGGTGAGCGTGGCCCTGAAAATAGCGAGCGCTCCCATCACGAAAACGATGTTCAGGAAGAGGGCGATATCCGCAATGACGCCTGAACCGCGGTAGTAGAAGATCATAAACAGAGCCACCAGGAGGGCGCTGATGAATGTGGAAAAAACCCCTTTTCGAATCGAGTCCTGACCCAGGGACGGCCCCACGCTCCTCTGCTCAATGATATTCACGGGGGCGGGCAAAGCCCCTGCCCTGAGAACGATGGCCAGATCTCCGGCCTCCTTCATGTCGAAACGGCCGGTGATCTGGGCCCTTCCGCCGGCGATCCTCTCCTGAATGACCGGTGCGGAGTAGACATTGTCGTCCAGGATGATGGCCAATCTCTTTTTCACATTGGCTCCGGTGATCTGCTCGAAGAGCTTCGCTCCGATATCGTCAAACTCAAGCGCGACATGGGGTTCGTTGAACTGGGTATCGATGGTGACCCGGGCATCCTTTAACACCTCTCCGGTCATCAGGGTCTTCTCTTTTAAGAGAAAAGGAATCCTCTTGACCCCGCCTGTCTTCGGATCGACCTGCCTCTGATAAAGCAGGAGGCTTCCCTCCGGAACAATCCCTTTCAATGCCTCGTCGAGGTCGCCCTCTTCGTCTACCAGTTTAAATTCCAACAGGGCGGTCCGGCCGATGAGATCGATGGCCCTCTGCGGGTCTTTGATCCCCGGCAACTGGATTAAAATGCGATCCGTTCCCTGGAGGGTGATCTCCGGTTCGGCCACGCCGAATTGATCGATCCGGTTACGGATCGTCTCCAGGGCCTGGTCAATGGCGCCCTTTTTGATCTGCTCGGCCTGACGGCTGTCTAAGACCAGAACGACCCTCCATATTCCCTTATCCACCGGGGTGGAAGAAAGTTCCTGCATGACGGCATAACGCTGGCTCAGGATTCTCTCCCATTTATCCTTCTCACCCGAAACCTCCATAACGATCCGGTGGCCATTCTCCCTCTCTAATTTTCCGACGGGGACTCCCCGGTCCCTCAGGTCGTCCCTGAGGTTGTTTTTCACTCTCTCCACATAACTCTCAATGGCCTTCTCCGCCTCCACTTCGAGGACGAGATGCATGCCGCCCTGCAGATCAAGGCCAAGGTGAACCTTTTCGGTCGGAATGATTTTATAATACCAGGCCGGCAGTTCGGGGGTGAAGGTGGGCAAAAAGAGAAGGACGGCAAACAGAGTCACGGCCGCATAAATGACCAATCTCCATTTCAGGTTTTTTAACATAGATTTCCAAACCCTCACAAAATGAATCCAAGGGTTTTAAAACCCTTGGATGACAGAAACATAGCCTATCGTCCGATATTTTTCAAGAGGAAATTTAATAAAAAAGGCCACCCCTTGTTCAAGGGATACAAAAAAGAGCGGGAGGTTCTCCAGGAAAAACCCTGAAGCGACCCCTTTAACCGTTGAACGGCGCAGGTTCACTTTCGGAAATCACCATGCAAAGGGCAGGACGACCGTTTCATCTCACCGCTCCCTGCCGAAGGCGGGTTAAAACCCCGCCCTTTCTGACGGAGTTTATTTTTTATCGCTCCATTTCCCGTATTTCTCCCGCAATATGCGGTGGAGAATTTTCCCGGTCGGGGTCATGGGCATCTCCTCGTCCTTGATGAAATCGATCGACTTGGGAATCTTGTACCCTGCGATTTTCCCCCTGCAATGGTCGATCAGTTCTTTTTCCGTAACCGTTTTTTCTTGATGAACCGTGACAATGGCCTTAATGGCCTCGCCCCATTTCTCATGGGGAATCCCGATCACCGCCACGTATTTGACGGCGGGATGGGAACCCAACAGATTTTCCACCTCCGAGGGAAAGACATTCTCCCCGCCGGTGATGATCATATTGGCTTTTCGATCAACCAGGGTATAATATCCGTCCTCGTCCTGGAAAGCCATGTCCCCTGCCGAAAACCATTCTCCCTGGAAAACCGATTGGGTCTTCTCGGGATCCTTCCAATACTCCTTGAAGACATGCGGGGTCCGGGAGTAGAGCTCTCCCACCTCCCCCCTCGGGACTTCCTTGCCGTTTTCATCCAGAATCTTGATCCGGTCCGTCCCCCAGATCTCCCTGCCGATGGACCCGAGCTTTTTAAATTGTTCCTCCGGCCTGAGCAGGGTCACCAGTCCCGCCTCCGTTGAGCCGTAGGCCTCCCAGAGTTCCGCATTCTTAAAATACTCCATGATGGCCATCTTTGTATCTTTTCGTGCGGGTGCAGAGGAGATGAGAAGCTGACGGATCGAACCGACATCGATGCTTTTCTTCACCTCCTCGGGCAGGGAAAGCATCATAATATAATGGGTGGGGACGAGAGAGGTGAAGGTGATCTTTTCTTTCTCGATCGTCTTCAAGAGATCCAGGGGATCAAAGCTGACCATGTTGTAAACGAAGACCCTCGCGCTGACATAGGTATAGGTGAAAGAGTAATAGATGGAATTGATATGGCACATGGGCATGACCAACATCACGCAATCATCCGGCCTCAAGCCCATATTGATGCCGTTCAAGATATACTGGGACAGGTTGTTTTCATGGGTTCTGACCACGCCTTTCGGTTTTCCGGTAGTGCCTGAAGTATACATGATGTTCCACATATCCTCGGCATCGACCACCACATCCGGCTCCTCGGGAGAAGCTTTGGCCAGGAGCGACTCGTAAGATTGATATCCTTCCGGGGTCTGATCGTCTCCGAAGTAGATATAATTCTCCGGCGGTATGTTGGGAAGATTGCTTCGCATGGAATTAACCACCGGGACAAAATCCTTTGCCACTAAAAAGGCTTTGCAGTCGGAGTGTTTGACTACATATTCAATTTCAGGAGGCGCAAGCCGGAACATGACGGGGACCGTCACCTGCCCTCCTTTCGCAGAACCCGCATAAAACTCCATCCACTCGACGCAGTTATAGGCCAGGATGGCGAACCGGTCACCCTTCCTTAACCCTAACCGGCTTAAAACATTGGCAAACCGGCAGCTACGGTCATTCCACTGCTTAAAGGTCATGTTGCGGATTTTATCTCCCGCCCCCTGCTTATCCGGATACTGCATGGCCATCATCTTAAGAACTGTTCCTGCGGTCATCCACTTGCTGATCGTCATAAAAATCCCCCTCCTTTTTATGCCCCTGCACCTTCTCCGAGGGGAGTGGGTGAAGGGATAGTAGTTTGTGATTTTTTTCATTATCATCATTGGGCTCTTTTGTCAAGCCCCAAGTTATCAATGGTCATGTCAAGCTTTTTGTGTAAAAAGGAAGAGGGGAATATGAGATCGATTGAAATGACCGGCTGAAAGACTCTTTTGTGGCCCATAGTCTAACCTT
>JAGVBT010000091.1 GCA_020059605.1 Deltaproteobacteria bacterium | reverse complement strand
TTGGTTCACGAAGGTCATTATTCTCCATCCGTTGGATATCATACCGGACAAGGTTTTTGTTCTTACTCCGTTCGATAAAGAACAGATGCTCAGTGTTGTCCCATGAAATAGCCGCAGCAGACCAGACAGGAACCAACAGGATGACGACTAAGGTTGCAACAGCAATTTTCATAAATTTTCTCCTTAAAAACGCGGCAACGGGATGGTTTTCTCGGCCTCGCAATCCACCGCGGCAACCCGATCGCCCGGGATGACTATCTTGCCTACCGGATCTTCCCAGGTGGCTGGGAGGGAGTCTGAAGGGGCATTCATCCGTATGAGGACCATGATCATAGAGATCATAATTGCAAATGGGTTGCCAACAAGGGAAAGAAAGTCAGAAGTTTGAAATCTTCCTTTAGTAACAGAGGGTTAGACTCATAGAAGAAAAAGGCAGGAAAGCATGAAACGATCTGGTTGCCCTCAATATTTGGTGGAACCTCAATATATTGAGGGATACTTGGAAGGGAGGTAGGCAGTCTAATCTGGTTCTTTTGTCTCCGGCCGGACTACCCCGAGTTTATGCATCCTCGCCCTCAAGGTGCTCGGGTGGAGACCCAGGATCGCTGCAGCCCCGCCCTTTCCATCGATGCGCCATCGGGTTTCTGAAAGTATCTTAACAATCTGGTTTCGCTCCGTTTCTTCCAGGGTTCTCACGGCGGATAAGAGTGGGGGGGACGAGATCTCCAGTTTATCTGCCAGCTGCAAAACCGGCCCGGGGCACAAGATCACGGTCCGTTCAATGATACTTTCCAGTTCCCGGACGTTCCCGGGCCACGGGTAATCCTGCAGCGCCTTCATCGTCTCCTTCGAGATCGATGTGATCTGTTTCCCCAATTTCCTACAAGATCGCTCTACGAAGGCCTGGACTATCAGTGGGATGTCTTCTGTCCGCCGCCGCAGCGGAGGGACAGTGATGGGGAAGACATTGAGACGGTAGTAAAGGTCCTGCCGAAACCGGCCCTTGCGGACCTCTTCCTCAAGGTCTCGATTTGTCGTTGCTACGATCCGTACATCGACTTTGAGGGTATGGGACGAGCCCAGGCGCTCAAACTCGTTATGCTGGATCACCCGGAGCAGCTTGGCCTGCATCTCCAGCGGCAGTTCCCCGATCTCGTCGAGACAAAGGGTGGAACCATGGGCGATCTCGAACCGGCCTACCTGCCGCGTATCGGCCCCGGTAAATGCCCCCTTCTCCCGGCCGAACAATTCGCTCTCAATCAAATTGCCCGGCAGGGCAGCACAGTTGACGGTGATCAGCGGCCGATCTTTGCGGGAGCTCATGTCGTGGATGGCGGCAGCGATCAGATCCTTTCCCGTACCGGTCTCACCGAGGATGAGGACCGTTGTGTTCATAGAAGCGACCTGCTCCGCTCGATAGAGAACATACTTGAGACCATCACTTCGCCCGATAATATGGTCGAGTTGATGTTTCATTTTGGTCTCTTGACGGAAGTAAATATTCTCGGCCTCGAGTCGGTCTTTCAATGTTTTGATTTCAGAAAGAGCCGTCCGAAGTTCGACCGCTTGTCGTTCCAGTTCGCTGTAAGATTTTTTTAAAGCCTCTGCTATAAGTTTCCGTTCAGTGGTGTCGCGGATGTTACACTGAATCACTTTGTAATGGTTGACCAGATAGACATTACTGACAAATTCCACGGCAATTTTACGCCCGTCTTTCGTTACCAGCGGTAAATCATCGTACCGAACATATCCTTTGCTCTTCAATTCCGCAGAGGTGGCTTTCGATTCTTCAATATCTCTAAAGGTGCCAATTTCCCAGAGTTTCTTCCCCAGGAGCTCCTCACGTGAATAACCCAACATTTCTAACACAAATGGGTTAACATCCACTATTTGTCCTGTCTCGGCATCGAGGATTAATATTCCATCTTGGGCTGCTTCAAAGAGACGGCGGTAGCGAGTTTCAGAATTCTTTACCGCCTCCTCCATCTTCTTGCGCTCGGTCATGTCCACTATTACGGCACACACCACACCGGGAATATCCGTACGCTGAAGGGGATTTAGGGAAAGTAAGACAGGTACAGAATTTTCACCTCCCGCCTGTAAGGCAAGTTCCCCCTTACTGCTCCCCTTTAAACCCCGCTCAACCAATGCCTCAAATAATTGAAGGTCTGTTGATGAAATGTATTGGTAGATTGAAGATCCTATTATTTTTTCCAGAGACCCTTTGACGATATCTGCAAAACGTTGGTTACAGTAAAGGATCGTGCCGTCGGAGGCCAGGGTGACGGCCCCTTCGTTCATGGTTTCGACCATAACCCTGTAAGGATGCTCGGCGCCCATCAGTGTAAAGACCTGGTCACCTTGGGGTGTGGAAACCACCAGAGCATCTACCTCGCCGCTCCGGATGGCATGCAGGGTGTCCAGGGCTTCTTCCAGACGTAATCGGAGGTCTTCATTTTCAGCGAGAAGGTCCTTCGCGCTCTTGGTTTGTTTCATGGCCAACCCCCTGTCCTCCTGCTTGCTCATCTATTTTTTCTTTGGGCTGAGATCCAACCCCAGAAGGATTTGTTCTGTATTGGACATATCGCCGATAAACCTCCTCAAAGGGAGAGGAAGTTTCTTCAGCAGGGTAGGAGCAGCGATAATCTGTTCCCCCTTGGCCAGCACAGGCTGTTGGTAGATGTCGATCACCTTAAGGTCGTAAGCGCCTTTCAAATGCTCGTTGCAGATCTTCCTGATGTTCCTGATGGCGCTAACGGACCTGGGTGTTGTCCCCGTTACGTAAAGTCGCAAAGCGTACTTCCGATCCCCCTTCAGGGCAAGGGCCTTTTCAAACTCTTTGGTCGAATCCTTCACTTTTTTCGGTCCCATGAGAATTTTCCCTTCTCCTTCACCATGCCGGACATCGGTCAGAGGGAGAACAATGGACGGCTTCGAAGCACTCAGGAACTGGGTATCAGGTTGAGGCCTACAAGAACGCGTTCCTTGTTTGAGAGATCCCCGATGATTTTCTTTATTGGCTCGGGGAGTTTCCGCACCAGGGTCGGGATGGCAAATATCTGGTCCCCCTTGGCCAGCGCCGGATTCTCAAGAAGGTCAATCACTTCGATTTGGTACTGTCCTTTCAGACGTTCCTCGCAGAGTTTTTTTAGATTGGAAAAGGCCGCCATCGATTTCGACGTCTGGCCAGCCACATAGAGCCGCAGTTCCCAGGTTTTCACTCCCCCTTCAGACTCTCCTCGTTTTCTTTTAAGTCTTTTTGTCTTTATCGCCACCAGGATCTCCTTTCTTCACTCCGTTTCGGAAGAGGGTGGGCTTTGCTCCCCACCTCCCGATCTCCTCAACATTCAGTGCGATCAGTCCGCTTTGCGAATCTGGGCCATCGCCTCTCGGTCTTGCGAAACCTTCTGCCGACGCAGTTTCTCCTGCTTTATAAATTTCTTGATCTCGGCTTCCTCCGTTTTAAACTCGGCCCGGAGGTCAGCAATCCGGGCTTCCATGGCCTTCCGCTTTCTCTCCAGATTAAGCTGTTTGATCTGCGCATCCTGCTCACGGACTAAATCTTTCGCCTTTTCCTGAGCTTCCCGGGAAAGCCTCGCGGAGCCGGTAAGAACGCCTGATGGACCAACATAGACGTCCAGAAGGTTGACTCCCTTGTCTGTCAGCACGAACTCGCGGATCTGGTTAGAGTGAGTCATCCCGCGGGATTTGAGAATGTACATCCCCCGGTTGCGCTCACCGCCAGATTCAGTGTCTCTAAGCCGTATCCACGTATCGGCTAACGATGAGATGTCTACATCAGTTGATTCAGAAGTGGGAGACCCCTGTGTCAATATCGTAAGAACAGTCGTAACCCGGTCCAACTTCAACTGATCCAAAAGGCGGGTTAACATCATTTTAACATTTGCATGATTGGCCACTGCGTTAAGATTTGAGACCGGATCCACGATCACCGCCGCCGGTTTGAATTCGTTGATCATTTTTTGCATCACCAACAGGTGGGTCTCCAGTCCGTAAATTGTGGGGCGATCCGCGTGATATTTCAAAAGTCCCTTCTTCGCCCATTGCTCAAGATCGATACCGATTGAAAGCATATTACGCACCACCTGTGATTCGGACTCTTCAAAAGCAAAAAAGAGGCACCGGTCACCCCTCCGGCAGGCCGCGTCCGCAAAATGTGAGACAAAGCTTGTCTTGCCCGTCCCGGCCGAGCCGGAGATAAGGACTGAACTGCCGCGATAATATCCCTTCCCCCCTAACATCGCATCGAACCGCGGGATTCCGGTTGAAACCCTTTTGTTGGTGACCCTGTACCTCAATCCAAGCGAAGTGATGGGCATCACGATGATCCCCTTCTCGTCAATCAGGAAGGGGAACTCATTGGTGTCGTGTGGGGAGCCACGGTATTTGACGACCCGGATTCGTCGGGTCGAAACCTGCTCGGATATCCGGTGGTCAAGAAAAATGACGCAGTCGGAAACGTATTCCTCCAGGCCGTGACGCGTGAATGTTTTTTCTCCCTGCTCGCCGGTGATGATGGTTGTCATGCCTTTGTTCTTTAACCATTGAAACAGCCGCTTCAGCTCTGCTCGTACAACCGCAGGATTGGGTATTCCGGAAAAGAGCGTTTCGATGGTATCCAGCACTACCCGTTTTGCGCCGACCGAGGCGATGGCATGTTCAAGGCGTATAAATAACCCCTCCAGGTTATACTCGCCGGTTTCCTCGATCTCGCTCCGGTCAATTTGAACGTAGTCGAGGGAAATCTTTTTTTGAGCGGCAAGAGCATCTAACTTAAATCCAAGGGAAACGACGTTTTTCGTCAATTCATCGCTCGTCTCTTCGAAAGACATAAAAACGCCCGGCTCGCCAAATTGCAGGGCTCCTCTGACGAGAAACTCTGTCGCGAGCAGTGTCTTCCCGGACCCGGCGCCTCCGCAAACCAGTGTCGGCCGGCCTTTTGGCAATCCACCCTTCGTGACTTCGTCCAGACCCTTGATTCCCGTGAGAGACTTCTCAAGTTGAGCGCCTAAGGATTTTGGCTTGTTTTCGGCTCGGACCATGTCCGGTCTCCTTTCTTAATTCACTGCATCTCGATCTTCGTTCTCCAGTCTCATCGAATTTTATACATAATTGAGCCAAAAAATCAACAAAAAAATGAAACTTCTGCCTCTCATTGGGTCAGAAAGTAGGCCAGACATAACAATATGGGAGTGGTATGGACAACATTATTATAATCGGGATTGTTCAGTGATTGCTTTACGCAGGCTAAAGCCAGCGGCTACAAGCCATTTATCCGTCTTTCTTGAAACAATCGCTCCATTTTTGTTTCAATGAGATAGATAGATAAGATATGAACCACAACCGACCTTTACTTTCGAGTGTCCCCTCCCTTGAATTGCTTCAGCAACTTCAAACCACCTCTCAAGAGGGGAGGGTTAGGGTGGGGGTGATGTGCGGAGGAGATCAATGGACCGTGATCATAGAACACTCGGAGACGACCCTGAAATTCGAGATCTGAGGGGTTTGTTTTGGGCCTCGATCGATAACGACGACTCTGAAGACCTGGATCAGCTTACCGTGGCGGAACCGCTGCCGGGTGGAGCGGTGAAAATATGGGTTGCGATCGCCGATGTTGACGCTCTCGTAAAAAAAGAAACGGCCATCGACGGCCATGCCAAGCACAATACAACGTCTGTTTACACCGCTGTGCAAATCTTCTCGATGCTACCCGAGACGCTTTCCACCGACCTTACATCTCTGCGTCAAGGCGAAGAACGTTTAGCAATGATCGTCGAGATACTCATCGGTGAGGAATGTTCAATCGCCGGGACGGGATCTCTATCGAGCCGTTGTGCGTTACCGCGCAAAGCTGACGCGGGGATCTGAAGGTCTTGATGTCGGAGATCGAGTCCGAGTTCAGCTCGTCGGGACCGATGTTGAACGGGGATTCACCGACTTTAGCCGAACAGGATGAAGGCAGGCGGATTGAGAGCCGCTTCATTAAAAAGGGCCAACCCGGCAGTCCGTGGTACCTTAATAATCCGTAGCCAAAATCACGTTGGTCGCGTCGATAATTGCATAAACCTCTTTGCCCTCGTTAAGGTTTAGATTCTCGATAGAAGCCTTCGTGATGATGGAAACAATCTCGTACCCATGTGGTAACCCAACGATGACTTCCGAGTTGAGTGCCCCGTGATTTACCTTCTTCACCTTTCCTTTTAAGACATTTCGTGCACTCAGTTTCATTTTCTTTCACCTCCTGGGCTGGGATAAACAGCCCTCTCTTCATCCAAATCGATTAAGATCGAGGTTCCAAAGAATAATATCTCGAATCAAAATCCTTATAGAGATAATCCACACAAAAAGGAAACAGGATTAATAACGGTTTCTGTAGCCGCTATAATCCATTCGCCCTCGCCCTCCCTGTCCTCCGGTTCTTCCCCGGTCGGCGCGAGCACGTGCCTCATTCACACTCATTTGTTTGCCCAGAAGCTCTTTCCCGTTAAGGCTTTGGATCGCCGTTTGAGCCTGCGATTGTGCGGACATTTCTACGAAACCGAACCCTCGGGACTGGCCGGTATATTTGTCTTTGATCACTCTCGCTGAGGCTACCTCGCCAAAAGATTCAAAAGCCTGTTTAATCGTTTCGTCTGTTGCATCATAAGATAAGTTTCCTATATAAATATTCATATCATTCTCCTTATTGTGAATGTATTTTAGTCTTTGATGAAATTTCCTGGATTATGGACTCCGTTGGGATGTTCCAATCTTCTCAAAACCGATGCCTTCATCTTCTTTATTTTTCATGCAAACATACCGCACCTCCTTTCCCACTTTTGCCAGCTTTTGGTGGATTCTGGCAAGGAACTTCTCGAGGCCAAATAAAAAAACCCACAAAGAAGCTGTTTGGAGTTCTCTGCGGGTTTTTCTTGCGTCTAGAAAGGACTCTTTGCAACCAAATTCAGTTTATTTATATACCATTCTTTACTCAATGTCAAGACAAATAAACATCAGGATCAAGTCTCTACCCTCCCTCTCTTTTGAAGGGTTTGGCAAGAAGCTCAAGCACCCGGAAATCAAAAAAATTGTTGCAGTGAGAGGGCCAGACCACGATGGCGCTATCCGCCCCCCCTCCCCTGGAAGTGGTTGTTCCTCCCACGGCAATTGTCTTGTCAATGGGAATCGCACCGCTATCCGCAGCCATGATGGCACATTCGACGGCCACCTTGATCCCCACGCCGAAGAGTGACCGCAGGGATTCGGCAAGAACCTCCGTGTGGGAAACACCGGAAAATTTGTTTGTAAAGGACCGTTCCAAGCCCGAGAGGACATGGCTCTGCTTCACCACTCTGCATCCCATGGATTCCAACTCGTGCAAAATCTTCAAATCAAATTTCCAGACGCCGGGGGCAGAAAACCCGGGATGGGAGCTCACAATCACCAGATTCGTCTCCCCTGCCATCCTCTTTGCAAACTTAAGGCCTGTCCCTCCACGGGAACCGGCCACCACCACGCTCCTGATATCTCCCTCCTTCAACCGGTTGTGGACGATCTCAACCAACGCATCGGTGTTCTCAATCCCGGGTTGATTGAAATAGACAACCGAACGATTCACTCCACTCATACCTTCCTCCTCGACTCGTTTTTAGGGCTTAATCAGGGTGTAGAAATATCCATCATTAATGTATACGATATTCCTTTCAATGAATTCTTCCATGATCTCATTGAACTTTTCTTCATATCTACTTTCAAAATACAGATCCACAACGGCTTTAAACCAATAGGTGGTCATGAGGTAGTCAAAGAAATGATCCTTCGGATACCCCTTCTTCATTAACAGAGCCCAGACCAGGATCTTCTTGAGATGGTCCTGACCTAATTTGGCAGGATCTTTCATGAAGTTCTCTATTCGGCGCCTGCATTTTCCCATGGCTTTCTTCGGGTTGCGGATGATACCTCCATGCCCGGGATAAACGGTATGAACATCCAAGGAGGCGAGCTTCTCCAATGACTCCATTGCCAGAAAAGGGGCTTCCCGGCCCTCGACAATCGTATTAAGAACTCCGGTATCTCCATCCCAGAGCGCATCCGAGGAAATGAGGAACTGTTTCTCGGGGGCATAGAGGGCAATTCCTCCCCGCGCATGGCCCGGCGTATAAATCACGTTCAATTCCAAATCATCGAGAAAGATGTTTTCTCCTTCCTCTAAGGCGATATCCACCGGGAAGAACTCCGCTTCCTGGTCATAGAATCGATACCAGGTGGCCCAATCATCTCCGGATTCAACTGACTGCTTATCCATTCGGTGGATGGCGATCTGACATCCCGAAATCTCCCGGATCCTTTGATTTCCGCCGATGTGGTCGCAGTGGCTGTGCGTGCTGATGATGAGTTCGACCGATGTTAGGGGAACCCCAACGGATTCAATCCATCTCCTGGTCTCCTCAAAATGGGGGAGGTAACCCGTATCAATTAGGATTTTTTTTCTTCCATTAAAGACGAAGTGGTTGGCATTTAGCCAGCCACGTTCTATAAAGAAAAAATTTGGCTGAATTTGAGAAATCATTCTTTAAGAGTGAACCGCCACTTGCAAAAAAGATTTTTGGGATGGGGGTCCGGCGGAGCGAAGAGACATTCCACATCGATCCGGTCATCAATTTCCCGGGCAAAGCTTAAAAACTCGCCTTTATGCATCTCCTTGCACACGAATTCATCCAATCCTCTCTTGAGCCGGGCCTCCTGAGTGGGACAACTGGGAACGGTGAGGATCACTTCATCTTCTTTCTCTTCTATCTCGTAACCCACCAGGATCGCCCAGGGGAAATGTCTCAGGGCTTTGACAAAACCTTGAAGGCCTTTTTCTTTGATATCGAATCGCTGGACAAGGTCTTTCGCAGCCATGGCAGGCACCCGGCCCCAGACCTGCTCATTGAGTCGTTCGGCCGTGGGCTGATCGTATTTCTCAGCCACATAAAGGAACCAGAAGGCATCAATCACACGATAATGCCAGAGTAAAAATTGGATATAACTCCGGAGCTGTAAAGTATCCATCTTCTCAAAAACTCTTAAATCCATAGGTCCTCCATCACGAAAAAGGGGACAGGCTGCTTTTCCCTGTCAGTTCTGAACGATATGCCAAGTCCCTTCAGGACACTATTTTTTTATTGTCTTCTTTTTTCTTCCACCTTTTGCTCCGGGAGCCCTCTTCTGGGTCTCCATGGCCTTCTTTTCTTCAAGGAGTTTCCTGACATCGCGGCGGCCCAGTTTGCGAAGGGCCACCAGGACTCCCTTCTTCTCTTTTTTCGGCTTAAACACCCCGGTCTCCCATTGGTAGACAGCCAGAGGAGTGACTCCGGTCAGGCGCGCAAAGTCCCTCTGAGATAGACCCAGGCGTTCTCGAAGGCTTCGGATGAGCCGTGGTGAAAGGCGGGATGTCTCCACCTCCTCCGGGGCCGCCTCCAGAGGGGGCTTTTTCTCCCACTCTTTTCTTTGGAGCGAAACGAACCGTTCCAGGTTTAAAACCGTTTTTCGAAGTTGCGAGACAACCCCTTTCAAAATCCTTACATCCCTCCTCAAGGGTGCCGTCGCCTTCCTCATCTCCCTCTTTGCCAGACGCACGATTTCAGACTTGATGATCGTTTCCACTTTGCCCATTGTACTCTCCTTTCACATGGCAAGTTTTTGCTCCATCCTGACAATCCGTTCCTTTGCTTTTTCTATTTCTCTTCGTTCCAGGGTCAGCCACTTCCTGCTCCCCCTTGTTCTCTCCCGGAGGGAGAAAAGGTTCTCACGGACTCCCTTTCCCGAAGGCCCTCCGATCAAAATATTCCGAGACAGAATCCTATCCGGTCTCTGAATCTCTTTCACTTCTTTCTCTTTAAGGGGAAGACGGATCCCCATGTCTTTGATCGCCTTTTTCAGGCTCGTATAGGTCACTTCTTCGGCCCCTTCTTTTTCGGAATACTTGACCGCCTTCTCCACGGCCATCTTCGCCTTCCTTAAAGGAAGCCGCCCGACAACCGCCATCCACTCCATCAGGGAGGTCGCTCCTAAAAATCCCTTGCCGGTTCGTTCGGCCATTTGAGTCCGATTGACTTCAAGAAGGCGGATCACCTCGGCCATCACGGAAACAGCCGGTCTTGTCTCCTCGACCAGGTCCATAATCCAGTATTTGGTCCACTGGGTGTCCCGGTTATATCCCATAAACAGCGCTTTCCCGACGGAGATGAGGCTGAGTAAGATCCCGTGAGCAAATGAAGCTTTCGCCTTAATCACCTCTAAAGAACAGGGATTTCGCTTCTGGGGCATGATCGAACTGCCCGAACAGTGCCGGTCATGCAATCGGACCATATTGAATTCAGGGGTGGACAACAGAATCAGGTTCTGGGCCATCGTGGAGAGATGATTCATCATCACAGTCACGGCATGGGCCAGTTCTGCCTCGGGTTCCCACCTCTGGGTGATGGGATCGGTCACATTTTCGGTGGGACCGTCGAAGGCGAGGAGTTTTGAGGTCAACTCCCTGTCCAGCGGAAAGGAGGTCCCATATCCCGCTGCCGCTCCCAGGGGATTTTCATTGAAGAGGTCAAACCAGTGGACAAATCTACGGATATCCCGGTCAAATGCTTCTGCGAAGGAAAGAAGAAGATGGCCAAAGGTTGTAGGAATGGCATACTGATGATGGGTATAGCCGGGCATGACGGTAGAGCGATGTGCTTGCGCCTGCCTGAGGAGCAACTCGATTAATGCCGTCAGCCCTTCCACATATTCAAGAACCTGGTCCCGGAGGTAGAGCCGCATATCGAGGGCGACCTGATCGTTGCGGCTCCTACCGGTGTGGATCTTTCCTCCGGCCTCGATTCCCACCCGGTCGATGAGGAAACTTTCGATATTGGAGTGGACGTCTTCCTTGGCGGGATCCAATCGAAACTTCCCTTTCCGGCAAAGCAACTCCAATTCCCTCAACCCCTTGAGAATCTTCTTCCCGTCTTGCTTCGAGAGTATCCCCTGACGGATGAGCATCAACAGGTGGGCCCGATTTCCCCACAGATCATATGGAATCAAACGCTCATCCGCCGGAGATGTCCCGCGGGCATCCCTCCCGGAAAGAAAATCAACAATCTCTTTCGGTGGAAGCTCTTCAAACCGCCCCCCCCAGAGTTTATCCACTTTCATTGCATGGTCTCCAGGCTCTTATGGTCTGAAAAAATTCTATGTCTTTCTCAAATCTTATTTGAGATGTTACCACAAATCCATCGCTTAAACAATATCTTTCAACAGGTAGGTTAATAAAGTTTGTACAGTTCCTAAGGGGTCTCCAAAAAAAACCTTGACAGGGATATTTAACATTTGATATATGGTATATCAAATGTTAAGTTCTCTCCAAAAGTTAAAAGTTATTACCAAACCCATTCTCAGAGACGAAGTCTATCTCTCCATCAAGGAGGCGATCCTTACAGGTGAAATACCTCCCGGAGAAAGACTTTCTATAGGACGCCTACTCCAAGAGATTGGCTTTAGCCCTACTCCGATTCGCGAGGCCCTCTTAAAGTTGGAGCAAGAGGGTTTTGTGAGTCGTCTTCCAAAGGGCGGGTTCATCGTCAGTCGATTCACTCAAAAGGATATCGAAGAGATCTTTGATATAAGGAGTCTATTGGAGGGCCATGCAGTAGGTTTGGCGATGAAGCATCTCCAGAGAGAGGATATCCTCTGGTTAGAAAAGAACATCAAAGTATCCGAAGAAAATATTCTGAAGGAAAAACCGGGCAGAGTGAGCACCTTGAATACAGAATTTCATGACTACCTGAACCAACTTTCAAAAAACGACAAGCTTCTTTTCCTCATTAAAGGATTGAGGGATCAAATCTTCCAATATCGATCGGCTATCCTCAGGGTCCCAGAAAAGGCACAGATCTCCATCGACCATCACAAGAGGATGCTTGAGGCCATCAAAAAGAAGAATGTGGAGCTCCTCAAAAAACTTGCTCAGGAACATATCCAGGTGGGCAAAGAAGTCATTCTCGCAGAGATTGAAAAGGGCAATATCAAGTTGTAATCGTGAATCTATCACCAAAGGGATGAGATGGTGGATGTAGCCGTTGAATTAGCCGGGGTATTTTTTAAGAATCCCGTTCTTTCAGCAGCTTCCGAGTTAGTATTCGATGGTCCATCTGCAAAAAAGATGGTTAAGGCAGGGGTAGGTGGGATCGTCACCAAGACTTTCACGACCTCACCTGAATTTCGAATAAGGCTAAGACCCTATCAGTTTCCCTTAGCCCGTTTTGATTCAGCCCTTAAGAAATCTGGAAGTTTCCATTCTTTGGCATCTCCCCATGTACAAAAGATGAATCTCGTGATGGGGGAAAACATCCCAGAAATGGCTCATATCTGCAAGGACAATAAAATTCCACTCATTGTCAGTTTTTATGAGAGACCTCATGATTTGACTTCTTGGAAAAGAGTGGCCAAGGGGTTTGAAAGAGCGGGGGCAGAAATGCTGGAACTCAACTTCTCTTCACCCACTATGAAGGGGGAATTGGAAAAAAGTTTGGGTTCCAGTTTTAAGATTATTGAGTCCATAGAGAAATTTTCCCACATCCCTTTTGGAATCAAAATCAGCCCCATGATGGAGCCCCTAATCGACGCCGTGAAGGGTTGGAAGGAGAGAGGCATCTCCTTCATCACTGCCCATAATGCGCCGAGTGGAATCTATATCGATGTTGAGGCAGAAGTTCCCCATGGGGCTCCAGCCATAGGGGGCTATCTCATCGGTCGCCCTTTCCTTCCCATCTCCCTTGCCAGGGTTGTCCAGATCTTAAAGACGATTGAGATTCCAGTGGTAGGGGTGGGAGGGATCTTTACTGGAAAGGATGCCCTCCAATATCTCCTCTGTGGTTCTTCCTTGGTCCAAGTGGCAACAGCGGCCTATATCGAGGGAACAGGCGTTTTCAAGAAAATCAATCAGGAAATCATCTTTTGGATGAGAAGAAAGAGATACTCCTCTATTTCAGAATTTAGGGGCAAAGTGCTCCAGAAGATCGTCCCGTCAGCAGAACTTAAAATGAAAGAAAGATTTCCCTATGCCCTTCCTCCGGAGTCTCCTTACATCCCGAAGATCGATCACAGGAGATGCATTATCTGTCAGACCTGCTGCAGAAGCTGTTTTTATGAGGTCTTACATCTCAAGAAAGGAAAGATCGGAGTTGAGAAAGATCGCTGCTGGAGCTGTGGCCTCTGTGTCGGCATCTGTCCTGAGAAGGCCATCACCCTTGTGGATAAAAAAACAGGGAAAATCATCTGGAAAGGGCATGGGTTAGCTCTCCCCTTTAGCTAAGAGAGAATGAGATGTCAATAGAAAAGGAGGTGAGACTCTAAGTCGCTTTAAAAGAATAGTGAGAGGTAATTTAACTTTAAAAAGCATTTCTAATCTATTTGAAAGGAGGAAAAACCATGAAGAAGATAATCATAGGTTTATTGAGCATCATGATGACTCTAACCATGGGGGGTCTCAATAACCCTCCTCAGGCAGTTGAATTAAAGATGACCACCTTTCTTCCAAAGGATGATGTCAATCATACGGCCTGGTGGGCCTTTGTGGAGGAAGTGAACAAGAAATCTAAGGGAGACCTGGTCATTAAGTTTATAGGAGGTCCAGAAGCCGTTCCTGCTTTTAAACAGTTCGAAGCGGTGAGGACAGGTGTTGTTGATATGATTTTTACAGCGGAGGCTTATTATGGAGGTGCGGTAACCGGAGCAGCATATACCCACCTGAGTCGTTTGACCCCACCAGGAGAGCGAAAGAGCGGATACTACGATTTAAGGGTCGATCTCCTAAAGAAACACAACGTCTTTTATCTGGGTAGACCGGAACATGGTGTCTGGTTCCATATCTTCACCAATAAATCTGTTAAGAGGCCTCAGGAGATGGCTGGCCAGAAGATTCGCACCTCAGCCACCTACGAACCCTTTGTGAAGGCCTTGGGAGCTGTTCCCATCACACTGCCTGGATCGGAAGTCTATACCGCTCTTGAGCGTGGAGTTGTGGATGGTTATGCCTGGTCGGTCCTGGGCAATATCTCAATGGGATGGCCAGAGGTATGTAAATTTATCGTTGAGCCAAAACTCTACTCGATGAACCTCGAAGCCCTGGTCAATCTCGATGCCTGGAATAAATTAACCAAGCCTCAGCAAATATTGTTGATGGAACTCATGATTGAAAATGAGGCTAAATTTACTAAGGTTTTTGAAGAACTTGGAGAAAAAGAACTGAAGGCCATGCAGGCAAAGGGGATGAAATTTGTCCAATTCAGCCCAGAGGATACCAAATGGTACGTTGATCTTTCTTATAAGGCAGGTTGGGATGAAGTGTTCAAGAAAGCCCCTGAACTTGGTCCAAAACTCAGGAAACTTTTAAACCCATAATATATTTTATCCTGTGCCCTCACCCCTTCCAAAGAATAGAAGGAAGGGGTGAGGAATAGAATGTTTAATTAAACGAGAAAAAAATGGGGAAAATATTTGATAAAATTTTGGTCTTTCTCTTTTGGGTGGGAGGGGGACTTTTGATGTTTTCGACGGTCGGCACCTGTATAGATGTCATCCTGCGATACTGTTTTAACCGACCCATCCACTGGATGTTGGAAATTACCGAATACATTATGCTCTACATCCCATTTTTAGGAGCTGCCCTTGTTTTGAAGGAAGAAGGTCATATCCGTGTCGATATATTGATCAACCATCTCAGTGAACGGAGCAGGGGGAGGCTCAATGTCATCACTTCCTTTGTAGGTGGGATCGTGATGCTCACTTATACCTGGTATGGTGGACAGGTCACATGGGACTTTTTCAAAAGAGGAGTTCCTGCTTTAGAGTCATTAAGAACACCCATGTTCCTAATTTTAATGATCATTCCTATCGGAGGCTTCTTTTTTACTACTCAATTTTTCAGACAGATGGTTGGTTACTACCAAAAACTGAAGAATTAATGGGGGAGAATATACCAATGGAATGGTGGATGGCTTTATTATTGCTCATCGGTGGAACTGTCTTCCTCATGTTTATGGGATTGCCCGTCGGGGTATCTTTTCTCTTCGCCAACCTTATCGGAACCCTGGTCTTTGTGGGTGGACTTTCTGGGTTTAAATTGTTAATTCTCAACCTTGAAGAAAGCCTCACCTCCTTCGGACTCCTTACAGTTCCTATGTTTATCCTGATGGGTGAGGTGATGTTCCATTCAAAGATGGCTCTCCGAGCCATTGATGCCTTGGATTACTGGATTGGCAGGGTTCCTGGTAGATTGGGACTCCTCGCTGTTGCCTCTGGGACGATCTTCGGTGCCACAAGCGGTTCAACAATCGCCACGACATCTATGCTTGGCTCTCTATTGATTCCAGAAATGGAACGCCGAGGTTATCAAAAAACCATGTGTATTGGCCCCATTCTGGGGAGTGGAGCATTGGCCATGTTGATCCCACCCAGTATTTTAGCCGTCATTTTAGCAACATTGATTGAAGTCTCGGTGGGCGGAATGCTTATTGCTGGCATCCTTCCAGGCCTTCTGCTTGCCTCTTTTTATGCTATCTATATTGTGATTCGATGTTGGATCCAACCCGAGATCGCTCCTCCCTATGATATTCCTCCGATTCCCTTAATCAAAAAATTAAAAGAGATGACTGTTTATGTATTACCTCTTGGACTCATCATTTTTTTAGTGGTAGGCATTATCTTCTTAGGAATGGCCACACCCTCAGAGGCAGCGGCCATGGGAGCTATTGGCTCAATTATTTTATCCTTTTTCTATGGGGAAATGAATTGGGAAGTATTCAGAAAATGCATATTCGGAACGATCAAAATGACAACCTTTATGTTCTTCATCATTATGGCATCTATGATCTTCAGCCAGATTCTTGCTTTCTCGGGTGCAAGTAGTGGCCTCATTCAGGCGGTGGTCAAACTGGAATTGCCCCCCCTGTTAGTTCTGATAAGCATGCAGGTGACCCTCCTCTTCCTCGGCTGTTTCATGGATAACCTCTCCATCGCGGTCATTGTTGTTCCGATCTATATGCCGGTGATTAAAGCATTAGGCTTCGATCCTTTGTGGGTAGCTGCCATGACGCTAATTAACATGGATTTGGGTAATCTCACCCCTCCCTTTGGTCTGCAACTCTTCGTGATGAAAGGAATACAACCCATGACTCCAATAGCTGTTATCATCCGATCCGCGATTCCATTTGCCTTATGTGAGGTATTGACATTAATCGCCATCATGATTTTTCCTGATATCGCCCTCTATCTCCCCAGTTTAATGCGCAAAGGATAAGGAAATGCTTAAGAGAATAAACCACGTCGGAATTGTAGTCAGGGATTTTCAAGAAGCGGTGACGGTTTATTCCATAGGACTTGGAATGAAGCTGGATAAAATCGTTGAAATTCCAGATGTCCAGCTAAAGATCGGCGTCTTTAAAATGGGCGAGATCGAGATCGAGCTCCTCCACTATGTCAACGCTGAGCTTCCAATCGTAAAGGCTCTTAGGGGGGATCAGCCAGGAGTGAATCATATCTGCTATGAAGTGGAAGGATTTGACGATACCATGAAGAGGCTTATAGGGAATGGTTTTAAACTGATCGACGGATTTCCGAGAAAAGGGGTCCATGGAAGGATCGCCTTTTTTATCCCTCCCCATTCATCGGAGGAGAGAATTGAGATCTTAGAGGTCGAAGCAGAAGATGAATAAATACTGGAAAGAACGGAAACTCTGGAACGAAAAGATCGAGGCGATGTCCGAGGAGGAGATGAGGGAACTCCAATGGAAGGGGCTTAAGAAGCAGCTCAAATACGATTATGAAAATTCCATCTACTATCGTGAAAAATTTAGGGGGGCTGGCCTCATCCCTCAGGATATCCGCTCCTTTGAGGATTTCCAAAGACTCCCCTTGATCACTAAGGAAGAGCATAGAAAGGTCCAACAAGAGTCCCTTGAGCGTTTCGGTCACCCCTATGGGCTCATCACCTGCGCTCCCATCGAGAAGATCGTCCGAATCAGTTCGACCTCAGGCACAACAGGTATTCCAACCCTTTATACATTAACGAAACATGATGTGGAGGTCGTCAATGAGATGCATGCCCGTAAATACTGGAGGTCAGGTCTGAGACCCGGCCACATCGTTCTTCAGGCACTCTCCCTCAGTATGTTCACCGGCGGTCTTCCCCTCTCCGATGGAATTCAGGCTATGGGTCTCTGCTGTGTACCTGTGGGGATGGAAGGCGGGACGCAGAGGATTATTGATTTCCTCCTTCTGACCCGACCTCAGGCCCTCATTGCCACACCCTCATTCGGAGAATACCTGATTGAAAAGGCCCCTTCCCTGACAGGAATGGAGGCAAAGGATCTGGGTATCCGATGGTTTTTCTGTGCGGCAGAGCCTGGAGGTGGAATCCCAGCCGTTAGAGAGAGGCTCCGTAAAGGGTTCAATGCGAGGATCTTTGACCATACCGGGGGGGGGCATGCCTTTCACGGAATCTGTTGTGGAGATGAAAAACATCGGGGGATGCATTTCATCTCTCCGGATCACTGTATCCTTGAATTGATCGACACTGAGACCAAAAAACCAATGGAGATGGTCGATGGCGCCATTGGCGAGATGGTCTTCACCTTCATCGATTGGGAGGGAGGACCTTTTCTTCGATATGTCCTTGGGGATATCCTCCAAATCTTTACCAAGCCCTGCGAATGCGGTTTCCCTGGGATTCGGTTCAACATCCTAGGCCGTGGAGATGATATGCTCATTGTCAAAGGGGTAAATATCTATCCCTCTGCGATCAAGGATGCCGTCAATCGGTTCCATCCGAAGACAACAGGTGTTTTTAAGATTCTGCTCGATCAACCCGGACCACTGGTGAAGCCACCCCTCAAATTGCGCCTGGAATATGGAGGGAGTGTTAAACAGGAGGAGAGAGAAACCCTGAAGGAAGAGATAAAAAAGTATATGAAGGATTACCTCAGGGTCAATCCAGAGATCGAACTGGTTCCATTTGATTCGATTCTCATCGAAACGGGAGCTACAGGAAAGGTGAAACTGATAGAAATTATAAATAAAGACAATGGAATGGTTTAAATATGAAAAGTAAAAAACCAAAAATGAAAGGTCCTAAGATAGACAAGATTCTTGTGTCTGTCCTGCAGCGAAGGTTCAAATCGATCACCGAGGAGATGGGGCTGACACTCCTTAGGACAACACGCTCCCCAATCCTGAATGAGGCCAGGGATTTTGTCACAGGTCTCTATGATGCCAGAGGCCGGATGCTTGAACAAACAGAATACATCCCTGTCCTCGCCTTTGCTCTTCAGCCTGTCTGTCAGTACATCGTCAAATATTTTAGAGATGAGATTTTTCCGGGAGATGTGATTCTCCATAACGATGTCTTCACCTGTGGAAATCAGTTGGCGGATATCGCCGTATTTAAACCCATTTTTTATAAAGGCACTCTGGTCGCCTGGGCAGCCTGTAAGGGCCATCAGGCAGATGTAGGAGGGGCTGTCTCAGGGGGATACAATCCCCAGGCAAGAGAGGTCTGGCAGGAAGGATTAAGAATCCCTCCTGTAAAGATTTATGAAAAGGGTCAATTTAGAAAAGATGTCTGGAATCTCATCTTCTCAAATATCCGATACAGCATTGTTGAGGAGGACATTCGGGCAGAGATGGGAGGGTGTGTGGTGGGTGAGAGGGGAATTCTCTCTTTGCTGAATCGCTATGGAAGAGAAGTCTTTGAATCCCATATCGAATACCTCTTCAATTCCACAGAAAAGATGATGAGAACTGAGATTGAGGTGATTCCTGATGGAAGGTATCAGGGAGAGAGTTATGTCTATTACGATGGGTTCCATGAGGGTTCAAAATTCAAAATCTCCCTGACAATTCAGGTGAAGGGAAGCAATATCTATTTCGATTATACTGGAACCGATCCACAGACCGAAGGCTTTGTCAATGCCCCCTATGCGGCAAGTGTCTCAGCCATCACCCTGACCTTTCTCATGCTGGTCAACCCGGATATGCCACACAATGATGGAATGATGCGACCGGTTCATATCCACATACCCGAAGGAACCTTCCTCAATGTTAAATTTCCAGGAGCCTCCACCTTCGGTAACAGTATCACAGGTCCTCATGCAGATGCCATCCTCAAGGCTCTCTCAAGGGCCCTCCCTCAAAGGGTGACTGCTGGATGGAATCGGATGCTCGCCTTTGCTATTTCTGGGAAAGACCCGAGAAAGAATGCACCCTATGTGGATATCCTTTTCAATGCCCTGAAGGGAGGTTCCGGAGCAACTTATGGAGTAGATGGATACGATCATATCGGGCTGATCAATTGTGCTGGAGGTATTCTAGCTCAGGACCCAGAGATGTTTGAGCTCACCACCCCTCATCTCCTTCTGAAACACGAATATGTGACCGACTCTGCAGGGGCAGGCCAATGGAGGGGTGGTCTCGGTGTAGAGACGATCTTCAAGATATACGGTCAAGAGGTGACCGGAGTCGTCTTTGGAGATGGAGTGGAGGAGGCGGCGAGAGCCTTTGGACTATTTAGCGGGAAAGCGGGATCATTGAATAAACTCGAGTTGACTTATCCGGATGGTTACCTTCACACTCCTAAATCAAAGGATGTGATCAGAGGTATCCCGAAGGGAACCATCTTTCACGAGATTGCGGGGGGGGGGGAGGATACGGAAACCCATTGAAAAGACCACTCGAAAAGGTTTTGAAAGACGTCCGTAATGGTTTCGTTTCCATAGAGAAGGCGAAAGAGGATTATGGGGTGATGATCGATCCTCGCACGCTTGCGGTGGATGAAGAAGAGACGGCGAAACGGAGGAGTCTCAAAACAAAGGAATGACGAAAGAGAGCAACTGGCGATGAAATATAAGATCGGGATTGATGTGGGTGGAACTTTCACCGATTTTCTACTGGCTCTCGAAAATGGGACCACGCAGATTTATAAAGTTCTCTCAACACCGGATGATCCCTCTATCGGTCTGATGAATGGCTTGGAGGAGATGGCCAGAGATCGCAAGATCTCTATTCAAGGATTCGTCAGAGACGTGGATACGATCGTTCATGGGACAACAGTCACGACCAATGCTGTGCTGACCTATCGAGGAGCCAAAACAGGCCTTCTGACCACCAAGGGGCTCAGGGATACCCTTGAGATGAGGAGAGGGATTCGTGAGGAGCAGTATAATAATCGCCTCACCAATGTGGAACCTCTGGTTCCACGGTATCTTCGCCACCCCATTGAGGAACGCCTGGACTACAAAGGGGAAGTGATCACTCCGATCCATGAGTCCGATGTGGAAGATTCGATCAAACTGTTCACAGGAGAAGGGATCGAGGCCATTGCCATCTGTTTGATGAACTCTTTTGCCAATCCTGACCACGAAGAGGTGGCCGCAAAAATGATCCGGGAGAGGATGCCCAATGCCTATCTCACCATCTCGAGCACCTTGCTCCCCTCCATTCGTTTCTACGATCGGATCTCGACCACCGTGCTCAATTCCTATGTGGGCCCTATCCTGAGAAGCTATTTGACGAGCCTTCTTCAGCGTCTCAAAGGGATCGGGTTTAAGGGTGTGCTCCTCATCATGCAGTCCAATGGTGGAGTGATCTCTCCAGAGAATGCAATTGAGAAAGCGGCGGTCACCCTTCTCTCAGGGCCAGCGGGAGGACCTGTGGCTGGCATTGCCTATACAGCTGTCCAGGGATACAGAGACTGTATCACCGTTGATATGGGAGGAACAAGTTTTGATGCCGCCTTGATCAAGAACCGAACACCACTGGTGACGACTGAAGGCGAGATCAACCGTCTGAGGTTGGCGTTGCCGATGCTGAACATTGTCACCATCGGTGCTGGAGGGGGATCAATCGGTTGGATCGATGAAGGTGGCCTTTTGAGGATGGGACCCCAGAGTGCAGGAGCAAAACCAGGGCCTGCCTGTTACGACCTGGGAGGAGACCTACCCACCTGCACAGATGCTGACCTGTTACTGGGTTACCTGGACAAGGATTACTTTGCAGGAGGAAAGATCCCCCTGAATGAAGAAAAAGCAGTCTGGGCGATCAGAGAACACATTGCTGATAAGATGAAGATGGATGTCCTGGAGGCCGCCGCCGGGATGTACCATATGATCAATGTAAACATGGCCGCAGGGATTCGGGAAGTTTCAGTGAAGAGAGGAGAAGACCCGCGGGAATTTCCACTGGTTGTAGCAGGAGGAGCGGGCCCCAATCACGCCTGCATGATCGCCCTTGAATTAGAAATCCCTGTGATGATCATCCCCAGGGAATCCTCCATCTTTTGCGCCGCAGGGATGCTGATGAGCGATCTTCAACACGACTTCGTAAGGACCCTTGTGAGCCCTCTTGAGAAATTGGATCTCAAAAAGTTTCATCAATTCTTCGCAGAGATGGAAAAAGAGGCCCTCACTCTCCTGAAGCATGAACATGTCTCGAAAAACCGAATCCAGTTCATCTATTCCATGGACATGCGTTACGTGAAACAGTATCACGAGGTCAATGTCATCATCTCACAGGAAGAGATCCATCGGGGGAAGCTTGAATCGGTCACAAAAAAATTTCATTCAGAGCATAATCGCCTCTATGGGTATTCCTTAGAGGAGATTGGGACACCGATTGAAGTGATCAATCTGAGGCTTACCTGCATCGGTCAAACTGAGAAACCTAAATTTCTCAAGATGAAGCATGGGGGAACGGATCCCTTCAGAGCCTTCAAAAAGAAGCGGAAGGTTTATCTCCCTGCTCAGAAGAGATTTCGTCTGGTTCCGGTCTTCGATGGCGATCGGCTTCAATACGGTAACCAGATTGAAGGTCCAGCCATCGTCGAACAGGTCAACACCACCACCTTTGTCAGCCCTGAATTCTCTCTGTTGTGCGATGCCTATGGCTCCTTTACCCTGTATCTCAAAACGAGGAAAAAGGAGTTTAAAGGAAGGGTCCTATCATGAAGAAGTGAGAAAATCTCCTTGATGAGGGAGAGGATTAAGCCTCGCCCTTTTTCTCAGCCTCTTCAACGGCCATCAGAGATTTTTCATTTGTAGATGTTAAAATCTTCGTTTACAGTTAAGGGAAAAAAGTGGTCGTCAGTTATTCCAATATCTCCCTTGACACCCTGAAACGAGTCTACCTCAACAAGACGCCGAAACAATATTAAAATAAGTTCAGCATTAGGTTCGGCATCACACCTCTTGAGGCCTTGACATCATTGATTGGAGTACCAGCAATGAGGATGCAACGACAAGGTTGACCCACACACAATTTTAACTTACGATGTAAAATAATTTCTTGCCAATCCTATTTTTTCATTCCCCCTTTTTACCCAGCGGGGGAAGCTGACGGAGGACCTATGAGCAAAGCAGTTGTTTGGTTTATGGAGGCCCGTTCAAGGCGTTTTCTCGAATCCACAGCCATTAAAGGTCGCCAAATCCTTGAGCATTCCGGATGGCTCGATCATCTTCATCCCGGGGATATTGTAGCCGTCAAAACTCATATGGGAGAGGCTTACAATGTCGGTTACCTGAGGCCGGCCATTGTTCGGACATTTGTGGATACCCTCAAAGAACGGGGCTGTAAACCATTTGTGACGGATACAACAACTATGCCCTATCACCCCTGGATCAGCAGGACATTGTCTTTGGATCACCTCGAAACGGCTAACCGCAACGGTTTTAACCAGGCCTCCATGGGCTGTCCAATCATCATCGCGGACGGCTGGTTGGGAACAGACGATGTGATCGTTGATCTCAAAGGGCGGGGGAACTATTTAAATAAACAGTTTGTTGCTCGAGCTATAGCGGATGCGGATGCCTTGTTTTCTTTAGCCCACTTTAAGGGTCATCCCGCCGGGGGGTATGGAGCGGCGATTAAAAACATTGGGGTCGGCTGTGCAAGCAAACGGGGTAAAATGAACCTCCACGGCGCTCTGGCCGGGGATAAACCCGTGATTGATACCGAGCTTTGCCCTGGGCGAAAGTGTGAATGGTGGGAAACCTGCGAAGCATGTTGCCCGGAAGGTTCGATTAAGGTGACGGAAAAAGGATTGGAGGTTGACCTGGATTCATGTGTCTACTGCTTTGCCTGTGCTAACCTATGTGTGAATATGGCCGGGAGGAAGGCGATTCAGCGGTTCGATCACCTTCCCGCTCTGGGAAGGCGTATTGCGGATTCAGCGCTTGCCGCGATGATGACGAAAGAATCGGGCAAGGTGTTCTGCATCAACTATGCCCTGGATATCACCCCTTCCTGCGATTGTTACGGATGGACAGACACGCCCCTGGTGAACAGCATAGGAGTTTTGGCCTCAACGGATCCGGTCGCTGTTGATAAGGCCTGTATCGATCTGATGAACGAGGCCCCCGGGCTTTTCAATTCCGAAGCCGAGGAATTTAATGCCCTTGCGCCGGGATCGAAAAAGCTAAATCTCATCAAGGATAAAGATATCGAGGCTCAGGTCTATGGAGGGGTGGAGAACGGCCTGGGCGTAGCCGCCTATGCGATTCAGGAAGTCCCCCTGGACCGGAGTCAAGAGGCCATCGCACGTCTCTATCCGGACAAGGTCAGAGCGAAAAAGCTCAAGCCGATGTACGAAAAGAATCATCCGCTGTCGAACCTGGACACCGCTTCCTTTGGCCGGCCTACGGAAGGCGTAACCCATCCAAAGCATCCCAAAAAATGAAGGAAAGATAAACGGTGCGCCAATACTTAAGAAAAGGCTTAGAGAAGAGGGGAACAGTTGACCTTACAGTTGCAGAACCGGCCATGGGTAAATCGCTCTTCAAGGCTTCGAATGGCGGTTAATCGGATGTCTTAAAGGAATCGCTGGACTTAACCCAAG
>JAGVBT010000121.1 GCA_020059605.1 Deltaproteobacteria bacterium | reverse complement strand
GGACGGGTTTCGAATCGTGAACAAGCGGGCCCTCTGCATGGACAAGGCCGCCGGCATGCATGTGGACCCCGGCGTCATGGCGGCCGTGGACGTCCCCCCGGGTCTGTTGAAAGAGATAATCCAGGGACAGGAGGATGTCCACATTGGCAATATCAATTCACCGAACCAGATCGTCCTGAGCGGCAACACCGAGGCAGTCAAGGATCTCTGCAAAAGATTGAAGGAGATGGGATACCGGGCCACGCTCTTGCGGGTCAGCATGGCCTTCCATTCTCCGATCATGAAGGTCATCCATGATGAGCTCAAGGCGTTCATTGATTCCATTCCATTTCATTCCCCGCAGATTCCCGTCATCTCCAACACGACCATGGCGCCGTATCCAATAGATCCCGGTGAGATCAGGCGAATCCTGATGGCCCACCTGGAATCTACTGTCCATTGGATGAATAATGTCCAGACCCTTTGGAATGACTACGGAGTCCGGCTCTTCGTGGAGGTGGGCCCCGGAGAAACATTAAGCAATCTTATCGAAGAGACGCTTCCTGAACCGGCATGTATCCAGACGTGCCTTCCCTCCGCAGAGGGCATGACCTACAAGACCGCTCTCGCCCAGCTCTTCGTTCACGGTCATCTGAAGGTTGAAGGAGAACCGAGGTTTGTTTCCCTCCCTGCATTCAGAAAAAATCCCGAATCTCACCGGACCGCCCCAGCGCCCGCGTTACGACCGTCGGAACTTGGGCGTGCGGACTCCAACCCGGTGGAGAGGATCATTCAAAGGGAAATCAACCGATTCGTGGTAGAGACCTTCGGCGGCTTCCTTAAGTCCAACATCCTAAAAGCCATCCGCCAAGAGCTTGACCCAACATTCCAAGAAGGCGATCTATCATCCGTTATCAAATCCATGCTTGTGGGTTCTGCAACAATGAGACAGGGAGACACGGAGACACGGAAAGGGGAAACCTCTCCGCGTCCCTCTGTCCCCGTGTCCTCCCCTCTCTGCGTTCCTGCCCCCGGTGAGGCGCCTGAGGGCCAGGATCTTATGGAGAGGCTTATTCGAATCATCATGGATGCTACAGGATTCAATAGGGACGAGATCCAACCCGATATGGATCTCAGAAGGGACCTCTCCATCCGATCCAGCCGCCTCCCCATCATCATGGATGCTGCGGAACGCCAATTCGGGATCACGATCGAATTGGAGGATTTTATAGGCGTCCGTACCGTGAAGGACATCGCCCAGAGGATCTCCAAAATAATTGCCAGGCAGGGAGGTCCCGGTCTGCAGCCGGCCACCATGGCTGTTGGCCCCGGTCCAGTGCGGGACGACACCCTGAAGCCCTCAGAGGATGAGGGGGAGTTAAAGCGGCTCGTATTCAACCACGCCACGGTAGAGTTTGCGGCCTCTATTCCCATGGAATTGATTCCTGGCGAGTCCGTCCTCCTTCTCTCACCTGACAGGGATGACGGGATTGTTAGAGGTGCAGGGGATATCCTCCGAATGGATCACGGGGTTGCCACGTTTCCAATGCACTTCATGCAAGGGAACTTCGGTCCTGGCGAACAGGGGCACGACATTCGAACCGATGAAGGGGCCTCCAGGGCTGTAGATAGAATGGCGGGCCTGTCGCCCCTTGCCGGGATGGTCATCACCCTCTGTCAGGCCGGGCCGGGAAGGTTAGGAAGCATGGAGGATGTTTCGCGGCTTCTCAGGGGACTCTTTCTCCTACTGAAGGCATTTCTTCAATCACCGGCTAAGAAATTCGTGGTGCTGATCCATCTTAGAGAGATTACCGAAACTCCCGTTCGGCTGCTGGCGGAAGGGATGCTTGGACTTTTTCTGAGCGCGGCGCAGGAACACCCATCGGTCCAATTTCGCACACTGGAAATCGACAGGGATACCGACCTTCGCCTTGCGCTGCGCGGCGCTCTGGACAGAGGATGCACTGTCGTGGAGATCATTCATCGTGATGGAAGGGTCTTCACGTCGGAGGGACGCTTGGCCCCGTCGGTCTTCGGGGATTCGTCAAGTCTGAATTTGAGCCCTAAAGACGTTATCGTCATGTCCGGGGGCGCAACCGGGATCAGCGCCCACCTGGCCCGCTGCCTTATCCCTTTCACGCCCCGCCTGGTTTTCCTGGGGAGGACCCCTCTCAAGGGCAGGGAAATTAACTCCCCTTTCCCCCTCTTTGCTAAAGAGGGGGTGCCGAAGGCGGGGGCGTTATCTCCCCTAATGGGAGAGGGCGAGGGCGACCACAGGGCATCGGAGATCGCCCGGACCCTAACGGAGTTGCACTCCTCAGGGATCGAGGCATCGTACCACACCTGTGATGTGACTGACCCCGAGGCGGTCCGCGCGATCATGGGCGAGGTGGCAAGCCGTTATGGCAAGATCGACGGGATCATTCACGGCGCCGGTGTCCTCAGGGACGGTCCCTTGAGCCAAATGACCCCGGATGATTTCTCCGTGGTCACGGACGTCAAATTCCTCGGGGCTTGGAATCTATTCTCGGCTGCGGAAGGGGCCGGTTTGAGGTTTTTCGTGGGCCTCTCTTCGGCGGCCGCGATCCAGGGGAATCCTGGCCAGGCCAACTACGCCGCCGCCAACCGGATGATGTCTGCATTACTCAGAACCCTCCGCCGGAAAAACGGCTCCTTCCGGTTCAAGGCTTTGATGCTTCCCCCTGTCGAGGGAGGAGGCATGGCCGAGGATCCGGACGTCCGGGAACTGATGAAGCGGAAGGGTGTGGCGTACATCCATCAAAATGAGCTTGCGGGGCTTTTCTGCCGGGAGCTCTTTGTGGCCCCGGCCGACGACGTTTGGGTGATGTTCATGAGGAGATTGCCATCCGTGAGGACGTCACAGCTCAATGATACAACACGTCCTACGCCCAGTGGAGAACTGGATGGAGGCGCCGTGTCCTTCAGCCCTGAGGACTTCCCCATGATAGAAGAAATCTCCTGCCTAAACATCCGCAGGGAAGAACTGGAGGCCTTCAGATCCTTCTCCCCGGAGAAGGATCTTTGGATCGCGGATCACAGGCCTTTCAAGTTCATCAAGCATCCTCTGGTCTCAGCCGCCATGGTTCTGGAGACATTCATGGAAGCCGCCCGGATCCTGTATCCCTACCTGCAGGTGCGAGGGGTTCGCCAGGTACGGCTCATGGACATGATCCAATGTCCTCCCGGGGTTCCGCGGCCTTCCAGGATCTCCTGCCGACGGGCCGGCACCGGTCTTCGGGAGGTATGGTGCGAGGTCTCTCTCGCAACACGGGAGAGCTCCACCGCAGGGAGATCGACCGACCGCTTCGCACCCCACTTCAAGGGCCAAGTGATCCTTGATGGCGGGGATGGCGGGAAAGGATATCTCGGTGAGGGGCTTCCTGATTTTCCTGTCCGGCTGGACGAACTGCGGACGAAGCCTATGGATCATAAAAAAGTGCTTAAATGGTACAAAGACCGCAGCGGTCTCGAAGGCAGGTATCGCGTGATCGAGTCCCTTGACGGTGCGGGTCCGGGGGTGGTGCGGGGCCGAACCACCTACCGGGAGACAAGTGATTTTGCAAATCTGCTGAACGCACGGTACCAATACTCTCCCTATCTTTTCGAGGCTCTTTTGCAGTTGGTCGGCTTCCACAAGGTTGCAATGGACCCATCGGAGCGGCGATCGATGATTCCCATGGAGATCGGGGAGATGAGGTTTTTGCGAAAATGCCGGGCAGGGGAACAGATTACCCTGGAGGCTCGCATGCGGGCGCAGGACGACGAAGGCCTCGCCTGGGACGCCAGAGGGATTGACGATCAAGGCCGCACCATCATGCAGGTTTATGGGTTGCGGATGCGCTGGGTTTCGGAGTGAACCGTGACGGTCTCGCAAAAAATCCTTTTCAGGCCGTCATTCCCGAAGTCCTTAATCGGGAATCCAGTATTTTTAGGGTAGTTGTAACGTCTCTGGATACCCGCCTTCGCGGGTATGACGACTTTTAGGAGTTCATCAAAGATGGGGGTGGATATGGCAAAGGATAGCCAAGGCTTAACCGTTCATGCCGTAAGTTTCGTTCATGGAAGGGGACCCGTCTTCTATGCATCCTTGCCATGTGGGCCATGTGCCGCCGAAACCCTCAAAGGATGTGGGGCGGACGGGGCAGGGGACAAACACCGCCTCATCTTCGCCTTGTGGAATCACCTTGCGGCGATGGAAAGTCCTCTTTGGAAACATTGTCACCCCTCCAACAGAGCTGCTTTCCCAATTCAGGTGGTACGCGGCCTGCTTGGCATGCCCCATCTCTTGTTGGGAGAATATCGGGGTCCTGCCATCTCCTTCAGCGAGGGCGGAGGAAAAGTCTGGGCCGCTCTCTGTGGAGATGAGTCTGATATCGGCATCGATGCGGCAGGGACCGATGAATTCCAGAGACGATACCCTTTTTACCGCGTCTTCCATCCACAAGAGCTTCAACATGCCTTGAGGTTGGCGGACGGAGATTTGGAAAAGGCATCAGGCCTGCTCTGGTCTATCAAGGAAGCCGTTGTCAAGGCGCTGGGATGTGCATTCCATCTCGTGGATCCGCGGCAAATCACCGTCTATCCGTCGGTTGAGGGGGCGACAGGGGGGGCGGTAGGGGAGAACGGCGGGTATGCCTTTCCGGTGGGTTTGTCAGGGAAAGCTCTAACGCGGTTTCCCATAACTGCCGGCCGGCCCCTATGGGTGCGTTCGCTTCCTCAGAGGAAGATGTGGCTTTCCATCGCCCTCTTGAATCGGAGACCGACAGGCCATGAATAACCTTACCTGCAATGTCGTGCCGCGGTTAGACGGAGTGCCGGCGGCAGACCTTGGACGGCTTTTCCCCGAGCCTTCTATCACCGCCCCTCTTCTTTCCCTGTTGCAAGAATCGGGCATAGACGGTTTTACCCTGCGGAGCATCGTGGTGTTCAGAGATGAGGCTCCTATTCTCTTATTGCCCTTGTTTGAAACCCGTTTTGATTTGTCCACTTTTGTGGAGGGATGGATCAAGAAATCGCTGAAAGTGGCAGGCCGTCTCATCCCCTCGGTTTTTCAACCCCGCGTTTTAAGCGTGGGGTTGCCGGTAGGGGAATGGAGTGAAATCGGAATTGATCCTCAAATCGACGCGGACACCCTCGATGAGGCATGCAAAATGGCCTTTGGCGCCCTGCAAACGCTCGCAGCAGGACTTAAAAGCGATGTCGTGGCACTTTACAACTTTAATCATTGCGGTAAACTTCCCGGGGAAGTATTCAAAAAATTCAACCCGGTGCGATGTCAGTCTTGCGCCCGGCTACCGATCCATTTTAACAGCCCGGAGGAATTCTTGGCCCGCCTTTCAAGGGGAGCGAGAAAAGACCTGCGCCGCAAAATGCGCGCCTCCCGAGAAGTCAGAGTGACTCGAAGCCGCAATATTTCTCCTTTTCTGGACAGGATCTACAAACTTTATCTGGAAACCGTGGCGCGGGGCCCCATGGCGTTTGGCGTGCTCAACCGTTTATTTTTTGAAAAATTCTGTGAGAGAGTCCCAGACGCAGAATACACGCTCTATTTTGTGCAGGAAGAACTCGCCGCTTTTAACCTTCTCGTCGTAAAACAAGAAGCGATGGCGGATAAATATTTCTGCATGGATTACGAGCTCGGCCGCAAGTACAACCTTTATGTTTTGTCCTGGCTTGAAAATATCCGCACCTGCGCGGAGCGAAAAATCCCTTTCTATTACACGGGCCAGGGCGCGGAGAAGACCAAAGCGCATCTGGGTTCGACGTTTATCCCGAGCTTTCTTTTATTCAAGCACCGCCAGCCGGCGATTGACCGTTTTCTCATGGCGTGGCCTGCACTGACCGAGAAGGTCCTTAGCCACCTCGGGTTCTGGCCCAGGGCCGACAGGAGCACATCCTTGTTCGCAGACTTGATCCGGCCGCGCAGGCGAATGAAGATTCATGACCAAAGAAACTGAATACGCAATCGAAGTCGACAAACTGACGAAGCGTTACGGGGATTTATTGGCGGTCAATGACATATCGTTCACCGTCAGTAAAGGCGAGGTGTTCGCCTTCCTGGGCCCGAACGGCGCCGGCAAAACCACTACCGTCGAGGTCATTGAGACGATCCGCACGCCCACGTCCGGAAAAGTGACCCTTCTTGGAATGGACGTTACGAAAAAGAAGCACGACATCGTCCCCCGCATCGGCGTCCTCCCGCAGGGGTTCAGCTCGTTCGATAGGATAACGGTCAGGGAGACCATCCAGTACTACTCGCGGCTTTTCTGCTGCATGAACGCCGATATCGACGGGTTGATAGACCTCGTTAACCTCAAGGATAAGGCCAAAGAACAATACAAGAACCTCTCCGGGGGCTTGAAGCAACGTCTTGGAATAGCGATTGCGCTCGTGAACGACCCCGAGGTCGTGTTCCTCGACGAGCCGACGACAGGGCTCGATCCCCGCGCAAGGCACGAGGTATGGGAAGTTCTGCTGGGCCTGAAGGAGAAGGGGAAGACGGTATTTCTCACCACACACTACATGGAAGAAGCGGAGCTTCTTGCAGACACGGTCGCCATCATCTCGAAAGGGAAGGTCATCGCCATGGGCTCTCCCGGGGACCTGATTGAACGCAACGCGAATTACCTGGCACTCACGTTTAAATCCGTCGATGGAAAAGTGTTTGAAATCCTCCGGAAAATGGGCTTCGAGCCAGTCCTTGACAACCACAAAAACGTCGAGGTCAGGGTGGAGCACACGTACGATGTCCAGAAGATACTGAACGCCATCAAAGATGCTGGCGCTCTGTACCTCGGCCTGGACATTCGGAAGCCTAACCTTGAAGAGGTCTTCCTCAAGCTCACCGGCGAGGCGCTCCGGGAGAATCCGCCCGAAATGGAGCCAAAATGAATCCGCGCATCATCATTGCAAATCTCGTCGTGAAGCTCTTGAGCTTCTCCCGCGAGAAGACCACCATGTTCTTCGTGATTGCGTTCCCGATCATCCTGATACTCTTGTTTGGCACGATCTTCATGAGCCAGGACAACGTGGAATACCACCTTTGCGTGCAGGACCTTGACCAGACGAAATCGTCCAAAGAGTCAATCAATGCCCTCGAAGTCAACGGGAATTTCAAGATAACCATGGTCCACCCTTCCATCAACGCCACGCAGTACGTCAGGGATAACAAGGTGAACCTTGTCCTCATTATCCCAAAAGGCTTTGAAAGGTCCCTCATCCGGAGGAAGTTTTTCAATGACCTCCAGGCATCCGTAACCATAACCTATATATACGATCCCAGCTCTTCTTCGGTTTCCACGAAGATGGATGTCCTGAACGGAGTGCTCGCCGGGGTAAACCAGGAACTGTCCGGAATGCCGCCGTTCATCAAATCGGTTAAGAAATCGATACTCACCAAGAAATACCGGTTCATCGAGTTCTTCGTCCCCGGCATCATCGCAATGGCGGTGATGACTCTGAGCCTGTTCAGCACAGTGGATTCGGAAACGGAATTACGACAGAAGGGCATCATCAGGAAGTTGTCCACCACCCCCATCACCCGAACCGACTGGATACTATCGAACATCCTGTACCAGTTCACACTCGGGGTCATATGCACGATTGCGATGCTACTGGTGAGCTATGCCGTATTTCATGTCAGCCTGCATATAAGCGCCTGGCTCCCTGCGTTTATTTTGCTCGATGTCTTCGCGTTCGTCGGAATAGGGATGATACTCACCCGCTTCGCCAGGGAGGCTCAGAGCGCCGCCGCCGCGGCAAACGCCGTCAGTTTGCCGATGATGTTCCTCTCCGGAAGCTTCTTCCCTATCGAGCTGATGCCGGGGTTTCTGCAGAAGTTCGCTAAGACACTGCCGCTGTTTTACGTGAACGAAGGGCTCCGGGCAGCGATGGTATTTGAAGACAACATGGCCGCGCTGCGTGACGCCGCGATCATAGGTGTTTTCGCGGCCGTCGTTTTCATCCTGGGCATCATCGCCACCAAATGGGAAGATGACAAGTAATCGCTACGCGGGGGAGAGGATACCGACACCACCGGATGAGGGCTGGGGCGTTTCGAGACCTGTCGGCAAGGGTCCCAAGTCTGAATGATGAAAATAAAACTGATCGCACCGCATGAACAACGTGAAGACACTTTATCCGGCTCTTTCAAGCTCCAGAGGGTAAATCTTCCTCTTCTGGCGGCGCTTACTCCGCCCGGCCACACAGTTACAATCGTCGATGAAGCCTTTGCGCCCGATGACATGAATCAAGATGTGGATTTAATGGGTATTACCGTTATGACTGACCTTGCGCTAAGGGCCTATCATATCGCTGACGCTTATCGCCGAAAGGGTGTGAAGGTGGTGATGGGAGGAATACACCCCACGGTATTGCCTGACGAAGCTTTAACACATGCAGACGCGGTAGTCATGGGAGAAGCGGAGTCTATCTGGCCACGACTTCTGTCGGATGCCGCCACGGGGCAGATGCAAAGACGATATCGGGCCGGTAAAATGACCGATCTCCAAGGGCTGCCGAAACCGCGGCGAGATCTTTTCCCCGGAACCAAAGGTAAAGGTTATATTCCGATCCCGATCGGCGTCGAGACGTCCCGAGGATGTCCGTACGATTGCGAATTCTGTTCCATTGGCCAGACATTGGGGCATCAATACCGAGTCAGGCCAGTTCAGGAGGTGATGGCCGAAATCGAGTCTATCGATTCCCCTCACCTCTTCTTCGTCGATGACGCCCTTGGACTGAACCGGAATGTTGCAAGAGAGCTCTTTACTGAAATGAAACCTCTTCGGCGGCGATGGCTGGGACAAGGAACCGTGTCGTTAGCTGAGGACTTGGAGCTGCTCAGATTGATGGAACGTTCGGGGTGCCTGGGGCTTTTGATCGGGTTCGAATCGGTGCAGAAAGGAACACAGAATGAGGTGAAGAAAATAAAGAACCTGAGGATCGATTTTCATGAGGCCATGCGTCGATTCCATGGCGAAGGTTTCGGCATACTGGGCGCGTTTATTTTTGGCTTTGATTACGAAAACAAGGATGTGTTCGAGCAGACCCTTGAGTTTATCATGAGGAGTCGTATGGATTGTTTTGAGCTGAGGATTCTCACTCCTTATCCGGGGACACGTTTATATAAGCGTCTCTTAAGCGAAGGCAGGTTGTTCGTGCATGACTGGTGGCTCCGTGGATATCCTCCGGATACACTCCTTTTTCAACCCAAGGGCATGACTGCTGACGAGCTCCTTAACGGTTTCGCCCGCTTGAACAGACAAGCCTATTCTTTCGGCGCAATGATAAAACGATTCTTTGGCATGAGCCCATGGAAACGAACGCTGCTCGGTTGCCAGGTGTACGCGGGGGTCAATCTATCGACCCGTAAACGTTATTTCAAAGGCCTGAGGAATCCACAACCCTTTGCAGGGGCTTCCAATAACCACAAAATACCATTGCGATGAGATTGGATCATTATCGGGAAATCATCATACCGGGCAGGTAATTAAAAATCAAATCCAAACCTTTTAACATAGTCGCAAAATAGAGGCACTTGAATACATCGCATGATCTGTTGATCCTTGCCGGACGAATATCGCTCCACCTTTTTCCAGCAGTCTTGCCAATTCCTTGCTGGACATTGAGGGTATCTTAGGCATATGAGGGGACCTCATGAACTTCAAGGGGCCTCAAAATCAGCCCTTCACCAGGTTCCCGATACCAATCTGGCTCTGTATCTCTCAGAAATTCAATAAACTCATCTGTGGGGGTGAAAGATCTCAGGGTCTCTGGATATTTCTCTAACTCTTCAAGATATAAATCAATTGCCGCTTTGAGATCCTTCTCCACATCTGCAAGATCGTCCCCATGGGCAGAGACATTCAGTTCCAAGCATATGGCCACGTATTCAAGCTTGCTTTTCCGAATGATTGCGGTATATTTCTGCCCCATAAATTCCTCCTTCTAAAAAACCCCAATTATTTTATATCCCTTTTGGACACATCTGACAAGGATAATGGAAAGCAGTTATTAATGGGAGTATTATCTTGTTTGCATCTAAGAATATTGGAATGTAGCGCAGGCCTTTAGGCCTGCTTATAGCAAGGCTGAAGCCTTGCGCTACAAAATGCAAACCATTTCGTGCTCTGGGTAATAATTATCCACTGACCCAGAAGGGGTGAGGGATGAACACAGCTTGCCAATACAAACACCTCACCCATATTGGAAATATCTATTTGAAATCTTCAATTCCAGGGCAGAGTTAAATTTTGTGTATAGCAGGAAGGAGTCCTCGGAAAGGGGGCTGCGAAGTTCACCTCAAATCTTGTTTTGGAAGGATTCCGGACAGATGGATTGACCTTTCAGGTCTTCCTGGCATTTCATGATTTCTTATGGTAGAAGAATGGCTGCTGCGACAACGGTTGTCCACTTGCCATGTTTACTTACGATAGCGGATTGGGTGATATTCCGGCTGCCAACCATCTTGCCGCTGATTTTCCAGAGTTGTCGCTTGTTATCCCAGCTTTCATCCTCATCAAATTCCACACCAAGCGTTGAGGCGAGCATAGCTGCAGCCAGATCCTCCGCGTAATTCCCGGCCTCTTCATCCGTTTTTCCAAAGGCATGGTATTCGCTCAGGTACCCGTAGGAACTTTTATCAATCGGGCGTGCCAGGCCGATGGATGCGGCCAGTTGACGCCTGGGTTCATCGCTGCTGGCCCTGGCCAAAACACAGAATGTAATCTGGCCTGGATAAATCAACTGCAATCCTTTCTCTTTGCTGATTAATTTACAGTTGGGGGGATAGATGCTTGATATTTTAACCAAATTGAGCATGGCAATCCCTGCCTTTCGGAGTGCAAGTTCAAAAGACTGCAATTCCTCCCCGTGCTCACCAACCCCACGGGTCAAAAATAATTTTGTAGGCACAAACACTTTCAGTTTTTCCTCCAATTTCCTGAGTCGAACGGTTCGGTTATAGCTTGCGGCCTAAATCTTCGATGCCTTCGCCGATGCCTTTAAACAACTTCTCGACTTCTTCGGCGCCCGCCTTAGCGCCTTTTGCTGCGGCTTTGCCGACCTTCTTAACCGCTTCGACGGTCGTCTGCGTTCCCTCTTCCAGTTGGGTAACAGACCATCTGGCCGCGCCCTCAATCCAGGCGCCGGCCTCCTTGAGCGCATTGATCGGATCCTTGCCCGATTTCTTAGCCTCATCCGCGGTCTTATGCCAGGCCTTGGCAAGCTCGTAGTTTACCCTGGCAAACGTTTTTTTCAGCTCGTCGCTCGACTTCACGGTGCCTCTCTTCACGCCTTGCCCGAGCTTGTCCAGGTCGTCACCGGCCATCTTCACGCCCTCTCTGGCATCCTTCGCAACTTTGTCCGCCTCCTTCTTCACATAAGCCGCCGCCTTGTTGATCTCCTCGGCCGCCTTGTTGATCTCCCCCTTGAGAAATAATTCGTGGGCAGACGCCATGGTCTTGTGGGGCTCGTTCGTGAAATCGCCAGGCGATGTTTGTGCGTAAACCGCCGGGATGCCAGCCATCAATACAGCGATGATGAGCATGCTCAAAACCGAAAAAGATTTCTTGTTCATCTGATTTCTCCTTTTTGATCAGGCGTGCGCCTCATGTCATTGCATCGGGTTCCCGCGCATCGTATTAACAGACCGGCGGTCTTTATTGAACAAGTCATGTCGCAACGGAATCCCTCAGTCACACGGTGAACTTCCCTATTTCGCCTGAGACGTAGAACTCCGGGTTTCCTGTAACACCGGGGCGCCTTCGGGCAGGCTTGTGCTGGCGCTCTTTAATTCCTATCGCCCCTACCATGCCCGCGATCCGAATCCCTGCCTCTTTCATCTCCTCTGCCATGCCCTCGATCCGAATCCCTGCCTCTTTCATCGCCCCTGCCCCTGTCCTTAAACCTGGTCTCTTTGGGGTAGTGGCCCCTTGGCAGCTCTGCCCAGGGTCCCCTCCTTGAGTTTGAGTAGGACCAGCGGTCGTTTTGGTAGTAATAGTAATACCCGCTGTGATAGTAGTATGGTTCTGCTTCCAACACGACAATCGACGGAAGAGGCGGGACCATGACTACGCCATGGCCTCGACGTCCCGGCACCACCATGCACGCCGAAAGCATAAACGCTGCGAGCAGCACGGCAAGAAATATCCTTTTCATCTTATCCTCCTTCCTTAGCTTTTCCTGTTCACACCGAATACCTCATGTCTTACGGGGTAACAGTAGACCTGGGTCATACAAATAGTTATTGCAAGTGGCTTGCCAACAACCGGAAGATGTCAGAAGTTTTGAATCATCCTTTAATAACGGGGCATTAGATTAGTAGGAGGGAATAGTAGAGAAGTATAAAACCATCTTTTTAGCCTCAATATTTGGTGGAACCTCAATATATTGAGGGATACTTTGAGGAGAGCGAGACAGCTTAATCTGCCCCCTTGGTCTCCGGCCGGACTATCCCGAGCTTATGTATCCACGCTCTTTATCTCTCAAAAACCTACAACATCGCCGACTCCGCTGCGAAGTGAAAACCATACAAGTTGGAAAAACGTGTCGTCTGGCTTCCGAGTGTATTTCACTTCACCGATTTTCATTGAACCCGATTTGTCCGGCATATTAGTCCCGCGGATCTTCCAGACGTTGGCTATATAAGAGGTGATCCGGTTGGAGGCGCCCCTTTCGCTTCCCGTAAGGCTGTTGCGAAATGCGATGCTCAGATCCCTGTACATCATTTGCACCGTACCGCTTGCGCGGCCTTCAGTCACATTGACATCAAATGTTGCATTTTGAATGATACCGGATTTGATACGCACGCTTTCGCCAACTTCAAGGAAGGAATTAAGTCTGGTCGCGTCCATTAGGTCCAGTGAGCCGGAGTATCGGAACGAGATTTCAGGTGATGCGACCGGAATAACCATGAGGATTTTCATCGTACTGGTCTTCATAAAGTTCCCCTGCCCGTGAATCACTGCAGTAGCGCCGGGGTCTCCATGATTGGTAATCCCTTCTGCCAACATCTGTATTGAATCAAACGTCACCTCGGCTGGCGCCGAGCCGACGATATACCTCTCTGCGTACTTCAACTGCCCATTCATGATGTTCAAGCTATCGACCTGTGTAATTTTGTTTATCGATGAAAGACCTTCGTTCGGCATAAGGGGTCTTGGAGAGTTATTGTTGTAGGGCGTGTCCATGTTGACCAGAATATCGAAGGACGCATCATTAATTTTAACCGAACGAGCACGGTATGTCTCCCCTTCCAGCAGTCCGAGACAGTCCGCACCCGTCACTCTGCATTGAGGAAAAACTATCCGGAATCGGGTCCTTCTGAACTGGCTATCTGCGAAAAATTTGTCATCTTCAACCAAGGGATGAAGTTCGAGTGCCTCAGCCAATATCTCTGAATCCGGTACCGATACACGCAGCCGTCCACAACGAAGTTCATACTGTGGCTGCTGAAAGGTCAGCACGATTTCCCGTGCCTCTGCAACTGACCTGATAAGGCCCTTAGAGACAATATCTCCTTGCCAAAGAATCTGTAGCCAGCGAATCCCCCTCACAGAAAACTTAGCAATACTACATGAAAAGGTAGAATCAATCGACGTTAGCGCTATCAAGTCGCATTCGATGCGGTTTCCGCATATCTTGTAATGCACACCCTCAATCCGTATCGAGTAGGCTGGATACGCTCTTGTGAATGCCTTTATGATTTGGTTTTTGAGGTACCCATTGATATATGTATCCGGGAAGAAAAGGAATACCAGCACACAAACGAGCACAACGGCTCCGACAGCAAGACCTGCATATGCCGCGACTTTTCGCCGTGACAACTTACTCCGGTTAGCCGGTCTATGATTCGTCTGCATCGGCACCATCAACCTCCTTTTTTTTGACACCAATTAAGAAATCGTTAGGATGAAAGCCAAAGTACATCCCCGAACAGATTAGGGTCATGGGAACGAGAGGAAAAGATGGCAAATTCTGTCTTTTCTTTGTTCAACAGGGTGGGGTCGCCGTGACCAGGGTATATCTCTGTATCATCAGGCAAGACAAAGATCTTCCTGGTTATGGATTCGATGATTTGCTTCGAATCAGCCGGCGACTCTGTCTTACCCGGGCCCCCAGGGAAGATAGTATCTCCCGAAATGAGATGTTTTCCTATTAAAAAGCACAAACTGCCGGGGGTGTGACCAGGCGTATGAAGGGCTGTTAGACTTATATTTCCAAAGGATACTTTTTCACCGCCATCCAGGAGAATGTCTGGTCGTAGAGGCAGACCGTTAGCGTCCAGACGATGGGCGCCAATGGGAATCCCTAGCGTGGACTTCAGTTCGGACAGTGCGCCGACATGATCCGTATGGCTATGAGTTATTAGTATGTATCTGGGATGAGTCCCTTTCAACTGTTTAAGAATTTCAGCTGCTTCTGCAGGAGCGTCCACCAACACACTATCTCCGGTCAAGGGACAGGTGATGATGTAGCAATTCGTGTAGCAATTAGTATTGCAGGGTCCCAATGTGCGCCTATCGATCTGAACGCACTTATTTTTTGCCACCCGTGCCACGTTATGCCTATTCCTTTATCTTCCTGGCAATGAGCACTGCATTGGTTCCCCCAAAAGCGAAAGAATTTGACATCACAGTATTCACTTTCACCCCTTTACGGCCAATATTCGGAACATAGTCGAGGTCGCACTCCGGATCAGGTTGATCAAGGTTAATCGTTGCCGGAACGGCTTGATTTTTTATCGCAAGCAGTGAAACAATAAATTCAATGGCGCCGGCTGCTCCTATGGTGTGGCCATGCATCGATTTTGTAGAACTGACGGGAACGTTGGAGGCATAATCGTCGAATACCTTCTTGATGGCCTGTGTCTCCAATAGATCATTCCACTGAGTTGCTGTCCCGTGGGCATTGATGTAGTCTATATCTTCGGGCAATAAGCCTGCCTCTTTGAGCGCTTCTGACATCGCTCGTGCCTGCCCTTCGAAAGAGGGCTTGGTTATATGAAAGGCATCGGAGGTAGACCCGTAGCCAACGATTTCAGCGTGGAGCAACGCTCCACGATGGATAGCCCTTTCCATCTCCTCGAGCACTACAACAGCAGCTCCCTCACCGAGTACTAACCCCGAACGGTTTTTAGAGAAAGGTTTGCAAGACTTTGATGAATCATCAGGGTCTTCGACAGCGAGCACCCTGAGAGATTCCCAACATCGGAAACCTCCATAGTTCAAAAAGGCCTCGGCCCCTCCTGCGAGCATCACGTCAACATATCCATCTCTGATTTGCCGGAAAGCCTCCCCGATAGCGTTTGTCGAAGAAGCACAGGCAGTGGATAGTGTCAAACAGGGTCCTGAGAGACCATACTCTATCGATATATGGGAGGCAGAAGCGTTATTCATCACCATGAGCAACGTGAGTGGTTTTACCCTGTCGGCGTTATGCTTAAATAATTGATCGTACAAATCCTCTATGGTATTTCCCCCACCCATACTTGAACCAATATATACTCCTGCTCGCTCTTTCTCTTTAGCATCGAGAGATGGTTCTGAATCTTTCCAGGCTTGAGAGGCTGCAGCTAAAGCGAATTGGTTGACACGGTCCAAGGTGGACACCTGTCTCCTGGTGAAATAGTCGAAAGGATTAAAATCGACTTCAGCGGCAATTTTCACTGAAAGCAGGCTTGAATAGGCTGAAGAGATTCTTCTGACTCCCGACTTGCCAGCCATGAGATTGAATGAGAAATCATCGATATTATTCCCACAAGGGGAAATAATGCCTAGCCCTGTGACGGCAACTCTCCGCTTCATATAAATAGAATCTCCGCATTCACAATAAGCTCAATTATGACTGATGATCACTGGACACCCCTATCCTTTGTTCCGAGATGAACCGGTCCACAGCCTCTACGATCTCCTGTATCGTTGTCACCTTAAATTCTTGGTCAGGAATTTTAATCTTAAATTCATTTTCAATATCAAACATGAATTCGACCATATCGAGAGAATCGAGACCTAAATATTCGAGCGTTGTCGTGGACTTAAGCTCCTCAATGTTGAAATCAAACTTGGCTATAAAAAGTTGTTTCAGTCTTTCCAATGTGGTGGACATTACTGCTTTCTCCAGTATCAAACGAGGCTCACTAAACTCGTGCTAAAAGTTCCGCAAAATAAATTCATCTGCTCGATCGCCAGTACTTCTCTTATTTTTATCCTTTTCTATTCCTATCTCTTATTTTACTACTGTAATAATAGTATACAAAACAATAATTAAAATCGCCAGCCAAATAATGAGGTGGGTCATGTCAAGCTTTTTGTGTAAAAAGGAAGAGGGGAATATGAGATCGATTGAAATGACCGGCTGAAAGACTCTTTTGTGGCCCATAGTCTAACCTT